>PKVB01000212.1 GCA_003131365.1 Gemmatimonadota bacterium
AGCAGCGGATAGATCATCTCCGTCGAGACGTCGGTGAAGAAGCTCACCGCGCTCAGCCCGATGACGTTGCGTCCAAGCTTCGGACGTGGCTTCTGCACTGCTGCCGGGCTTACGATCCCCGCACCTCCGAGTGATCTCCCATCGTCACCTCGCCCTTCACGCCTTCGACCACCGTATCGTCGCCGACCAGCGAGTTCTTCAGCACCGATTTCGTGATGGTAGCGTTCGAGCCGACGATAGAGTCGCTGATCTCGACGGCGTCGAGAACCGAGCCTGCGCCGATCGAGACGTTGGGCCCGATCTTCGATTTCTTCAACGTGACGTTGTCTTCGATGTAAACGGGATCGATAATCGTCGAGTCACCGGCGTTCCTCGGCCGGCGGGCGCGGCCGCGCGCGAGCATCGCCCGGTTGGTCTCGATCATCGTGTCGATCTTCCCGGCGTCGTACCACCCTTCGACGTCTATGACTCTGATCTTCGCGCCCTTGTCGATCATGTACTGGAACGCGTCGGTGAGGAAATACTCGCCCTGGTTCTTCGGCTGCTTGAGAACCCACTCGATTCCCTCGAATAACAGCTTCCAGTTCCTGATGTAGTACAGCCCGATGTTGGCTCTCTTGGAGATCGGCGTCTTCGGCTTCTCGATGATCTTCGTCATGTTGCCGTCCTTGTCCGTCACGACGACGCCGAAGCGCTGATAGTCCTCGACCTCCTTCACCCAGATGATGCCATCGGCGTCCACGCTCTTCACTTTGGAAAGATCCGCGTCGAAGATCGTATCGACGAAGATGATCAGCACGGGCTGATCCACGTAGGGGCGCTNNCGCCGTCCCATCCTGCACCTTCTGCTCGATGAACACCGAGGGCACGTCCATCTCGGCGCGCGCGTACGCCTCGATCTTTTCCTTGAGATGGCCCGTGATGTAAATGATCTCCTCGACGTTGCCGAGTTTTTTTAACTCGTCCAGGACGTACGACATCACCGGCTTGCCCGCGACCTTCATCATCGGCTTGGGCGTCAGGTGGGTGTGCGGGCGAAGACGCGTTCCCTTCCCCGCCAGCGGGATGATTCCTTTCATGGCTCGCTTGTCCCCTCTCTTCCGTATCTGTCGCTCAGACGGACGACGTCGTCTATCTCCGGTGTCGACACTTCCAGCACGTCGCAGTCCGTCAGGGCGATCATTTGATGGATCGTCCCCGGTATGATTCTGAATGACTCACCGACCTTGAGCTTCATGTCGTCAAGAATGTCGTCGCCTTCTCTCTGAACGCGGTACACGATCTCGCCCGAAAGCAGGTAGACGGTTTCATCCTTCCTGTTGTGATATTGCACCGACAGCTCGTGGCCGGCGTTGATATGCAGAATCTTCCCCACGTACCGTTCCGACTGCGCCCAGATGGTCTCGTGCCCCCACGGCTTCGGCACCCGCGTGACTCCTACGCGACCGGACCTGGGCCGCGCCGCGCGTCGCTTGCCCGCCGAGCGCGACTTGGTGGCGTTCTTGGCTGTCTTCTTCTTCGGCATGCATAAATATCTACGTTGAAGTCACGCGCAGCCACTTGGTGTCGGCGACACTGAAGTCGGGTGGACTGCTCGTGGCGAGCGGTCTGCTCATGGCGTACAAGCCCCGACTCGGAATCGTGGGCTTTCTTATCGCAGCGATAATTGGGCTGTGGATGGTTGCGACGATTCTGATCCAGGATCGGCGGAGTAGGAAACGGAAGGGAAAGAGCTGAGCCGCGTCACGACGCTCGCGACGTAGAGATCGATGCGCTGCCGAATGAGCGCGTCGTCAATCTCCGGAACTCCGCCAGCCCGCCACCCCTCATACATCGATGGCGGTCCAGGCAACAGCTCCACCACCGACATCAGATCCCAATAGGGGTGATACTCGAACGCGGGTCCCGCGGCCGCGCTGTACTGCGAGAGGAATTCGTCCGCGGCCAGTAGACCATGCAGGCTCGCCAGATTGTGCCGGCACCAGGCCACGTCTATCCCCGCCGGCCCTCTGCAGGCATTTACCCAGTCGACGACGCCGCTGACTCGACCGTTCCACCAGAGGACATTGCTCGGGTGAAAATCGCGGTGCACGAAGCACTCGGTGTAGACAGGCGCGGGCTCCTGAACGACCTCGATCGCCCTTCTCCACGCCTCCGGTTGCGCTGACCAATCGGGCACGGCAAGCTTGGCACGATCGTTATACCGGCGATACTTCCAGCGGAATCCCTCGGCCTCAACTTTATGAATCCGCGCCGCGACATGGGCAAGACCCTGAAGCCACTCGGTCCAGCTTTCGGGCTGCAGCACTACTTCGCCGCGAACCATCGTTACGAGCGTCGCCGGCGCTCCACACTTTGATCCGTCGGCGTCACACCCCACGAGCTGCGGAACGGGAAGGCCGGCTTCCGTCGCGTGCACCACACTCTTGGCTTCCCGGGTTGCGATATCCGGCTCTTTCTTTACCCAATCCTTGTTCGTGAACCGCCTAAGAACGAGGCTCATGGTCTCACCGTCCGCGGTTTCGACGTCGACCGCGTGCAGCAACGAAGAAGTCGCGCCCCGGAGGGCCGCGACGGAAACCACGCGGCCCCCGGCCACTTTCTCTATCCAGGTTCGCGCGTTGTCAGGAATCACGACTGCCACGCGAGCACGATTTTCCCGAACGTCTCGTTCGATTCCATGAGCTTGTGCGCCGCACGGATTTCGTCGAATGGAAACACACGATCGACGACCGGCTTAAGCCGGCCCGCGTCGAAAAGCGGAAGAATGTGCTCGGAGAGATCACGCGCCACCGCGATTTTTTCTTCCAGCGGCCTCCCGCGCAGCGTCGTTCCGACGATGGTGAGCCGCTTTACGAGAAGCACGCCGAGGTTTAGTGGCGCACTCGCACCACCGGTTAGACCGACCACCACGATCCGGCCCCGCAACGCCAGCACGCGCATATTCCCCTCGAGGTAGTTCCCGCCCACGAGATCCACCACGGCATGCACGCGTTGTGCGCCGATCGCCGCCTCGACCTGCGCGGCCCAGTCCCCGCGCGAAGCATCGATCCCGACATTGAGGCCGAGCTTCTTCGCCCGCTCGAGCTTGTCAGCGGAGCGCGCGGTCCCAACCACCCTCGCTCCCGCCGCGCGCGCGATCTGCAAAGCCGCGGTTCCGACTCCGCTCCCTACCGCGTGAATGAGCAGCGTTTCACCAGTGCGAAGCGCCAATCGATTGAAGAGCGCGTCGTATGCTGTAAGAAAAACTTCCGGAATCGCGCCAGCGTCCTCCCNNCCCGCCCCGCCGATGATCCCCATTACCCGGTCGCCGGTCTTCCAAAGGGTCGCCAACGGCCCGAGGAAATCGACCTCGCCCGCGTATTCCATCCCGCTGATATCCGCCGACACGCCGGGCGGCACGGGATAGTTCCCCTCTCGCTGCATTAGATCCGCACGATTGAGTGCGGACGCCCTCACCCGCACACGAATCTGCCCGACGCCAGGCTCCGGTTTTGGCCGCTCCTGAATCTCGAGCACATCCGCCCCGCCCGGCCGCGTGATGATGACCGCTTTCATAGCTCCAAGTTAGCAGTACCGCATAAATGAAGGGCCGGCTCTTTCGAGCCGGCCCTTCGGGATGCCGTGCTGCTACCTCTACCGAACCTTATTGCCATTTGGATCCCACACCTCGACCGTCCCCAGATTCCGCGCGCGAATCGGCGCCTCGATCTTGGATAGATCGCCCGCCACGACGACGACGAGATTGTCCGGGGTGAGCTTGCCCGCCGCGACGCGATGCACATCGTCCGGTGTCACTGCCGCAAGCCGCTCGCGATAGGTCGCGTAGAAATCCATAGGCAGACCCCAGACGATCAGATTCTGAAGCCGGCCCGTAAGACCCTGAACGCTCTGCACCGCGTTCGGAAATCCCGACACGAGGTTGTTCACCGCACCTCCCAGCTCCGGCGCGGGAATCGGCTCGGCCACAATGCGGCGATACTCGCCGATCGCTTCAACCAGGGAAGAATCGGTGGCGCCTGTCCGCACCTCCGATTGCATCTGGAATGAGCCCGCGCCCGGCCTCAAATCGAGGCCGCTGAAGATTCCGTAAGTGTATCCATGCTTCTCGCGCAGGTTCGTGTTGAGACGTGAGCTCACCGCTCCGCCCAGCACATGGTTCAATGCCAGCATCGAAATGTAATCCGGATCGGTCGCGCGGAATCCCGCCTGGCCGACGACGATTGACGACTGCACCGAGCCCGGCCGATCGACGAGAATCACTCTCGTTCCGCTGCTCTGGCGAATCGGATTCACTACCGGCGCCATTGCCGCCCGCGTCACGGTCCAGCCACCAAACGCCTGCTGCGCCACCGAGCGCGCTTCGGCGGGAGTGATGTCGCCGACCAAAAGCAATGTCGCGCCCGCCGGCGCGAACATCGTGCGATGCCAGGCGACGACGTCGTCGCGGGTCAATCCGCCGATCGTCGCCATCGTGCCGGCCGCCGGACGCGAGAACGGCGCTGTGCTGTCGAACGCAGCGCGAATGAAAGCATCCGCTGCCAGGCCAGCGGCGCGCGCGTGACTCTGCTGATATGCCGCCAACGCCTGGTTCTTCACGCGAATGAATTCGGTGGCCGGAAAGCTCGGCGAGATCACCGTCTTTGCCGCGAGCTGCATCGCCTGCGGGAACACGTTCTTGAGCGCGACGACATCGGCGAACGAGGTAGAGAACCCCCCGCCCGTCGAATATTGCGCGCCCAGCGCATCCATCTGCCGCGCGATCTCGGCGCCCGACATGTCGGCAGTGCCCTCGGAAAGCAATCTCCCCGTCAGCGAAGCGAGACCGTTCTTCGCCGCCGGCTCGCGCATCGCGCCTGCATCGAGAATCAGGCGGCCCTCGATCACGGGCAACGTGTGCTTCTCGACCAGAATTACCTTCAGGCCGTTATTCAGCTGGAACTGCTCTACGCTCGGAAAGACGTAAGGACGCAATGGTCCTGGTGCCGGTGGCGTGACTGTCTGCGCCCCCGCGGTGCCGAGAGCGCCCATCGCGAGCGACAGCACGGCGATTCTCATGCGGAAAGTAGCGGTACGCATNNGCATTACGGCACCCTCGTCGTAGACGGTGAGGCGGTCTTCTTCGGCGGAACGTAAATCAGGACCACGCGGTTCTCGGGAACGAGTCGTTCATGCGCCAACGCATTGAGATCTGCGAGTGTCACGCGGTCGTAATCGCGCAGCACCGTGTTGACGTAATTCGGATCGTGGAAGTACGTCCAACCCTCCGCCAGACGATCGGCGCGTCCACCGAACCCACCAGTGGTCTGCAGTCCGTTCACGAACGCAAACCGCTCAGACGCGCGC
Source organism: Gemmatimonadota bacterium (assembly GCA_003131365.1). Lineage (GTDB taxonomy): Bacteria > Gemmatimonadota > Gemmatimonadetes > Gemmatimonadales > Gemmatimonadaceae > UBA4720. The sequence continues at coordinate 5,347 of PKVB01000212.1, forward strand.
GCTCGGTCGAGCTCTCCCTGGGTGAAGCTGCTCGCCCCCGCGAGCTCCGCGAGAATGGAGACCTCTAGCGAGTCGGGATTGCTTCCCGGCTTACCGGTGGCGGTGAAGACGAGCATGTCCGCACCGTCGGCCAGTCCGAAGTTGAAACCGCCGACATTCGTAGCGAGCTGCTCGCGCCTTACCAGCGCGTCGTACAAACGCGACGAGCGCCCACCGCCCATGACGTCGCCCAGCAAGGAGACGATGGGGGCGCGGCTGTCCTTTGCCGATGGCGCTCTGTAACCGATGTAGATCGCCGGCGCAGGAATCTGCGAATCGACCACCACGTACCGCTGCTGGTGCCCCACGATCTCCGGCAGTCTCATGCTGGCCAGTGCCGGAACCTTGGGACCGCGCGGGATCGGACCGAAATACTTCCGCACGAATTGCTTCGCCTGTGGCACGTCAATGTCGCCCGCGATCACCAGCACGGCGTTGTTGGGCGCGTAGTACGTCTTGAAGAAGTTCTCGACGTCCGTGAGGCTCGCCGCCGACAGGTCGGCCATCGACCCGATTACGTCGTGATGGTAAGGATGCCCTTGCGGGAATAGCGCCTCTTCCATCTTCTCCGGCCAGGTACCGTACGGCTGGTTGTCTATGCCCTGACGACGCTCGTTCTTCACCACTTCGCGCTGGTTATCGAGCTTGGCCTGGTTCATCGCCTCGAGTAGCGTGCCCATGCGGTCGGCCTCCAGCCAGAGCGCGAGCTCGAGCTGATTCGACGGAAGCTGCTCGAAGTAATTCGTGCGGTCCCAGTTGGTGGTGCCATTGATGTCGGCGCCACCGCGTCCGCCTGCTGCCTCGAGCAGAGCGAAGTGCTGGCCCTTGGCGACGTTCTTGGATCCCTGGAACATCATGTGCTCGAAGAGATGCGCGAAGCCCGTACGACCCGGCTGCTCCATCTTCGATCCGACGTTATACCAGAGAAGAACGGCGGCGACGGGCGTCGAGTGGTCCACGTGATAAATCACGTTGAGCCCGTTGGGCAGCGTCTCCTTGGTATAGTCGACGCGCAGCTCGGGACTCCTTCCCGCCTGTGCATTCTTGCCTGCCTGAGCACCCGCGTTAACGGCGAAAAGGCACAACAGAGAGACCGCAAAGTAGCGGAGTCTCATTCGACCTCCATGAGATTTGGATTGCCGGCAGCTGGACGGGAGCGGCCGGAATGGATGGACATAATAGGAACAATCAGGCTCGCCGTCGAGCAGTAAAGTCGCGCTCTCCAGCGCCGATCCCGAATAGGCGGCCGTGCCGCTATTCGTAGCGCAGCGATTGTATCGGATCGAGACCGGCCGCCCTTCTCGCCGGCCAAACGCCGAAAAGTATTCCCACGAATCCCGAGAAGAAAAACGCCAGCAGAATCGACGACGGCGCCACCGAAGTATTGAAGTTTCCGAACTTCGACAACGCGACCGCAGCCCCCCAACCGAAGATGATTCCGCCCGCCCCGCCGAGCAGGCACAGTACCACCGCTTCAATCAGGAACTGGAGCAGAATGTTCTTGGGCGTCGCACCAAGAGCCTTTCTCACGCCGATCTCGCGCGTCCGCTCCGTAACCGACACGAGCATGATGTTCATGATGCCGATTCCGCCGACGAGGAGACTCACCGCCGCGATTCCCGAGAGGAGAAACGTGAAGATCTGCGTCGTCTCGCCAAGCGTGTTCAGGAAGTCGGCCTGATTCCGGATCTGGAAGTCGTCAGGAATGCCGACCCGCAACCTGTGCTCGCGGCGCAGTGTTTTCTGGATTTCCGCCATCGCGTTCGGAATCTCGGCCTCTGACGATGCCAGCACGCCTATCTGCCGCAACCGGTCGGTGCCGAACACCCGGAACTGCGCCGTGGTCAGCGGAATCAGAACCTGATCGTCCGGGTTTCCGAATCCGCCGCCGCTTCCCTTGCTGGCGAGAACGCCAAGAACCTGAAAGAGAAATCCACCAATGCGGACGTTCTGTCCGACGAGACTGGCCGCCGGCACCCCGAGATTGTCGGGAATCGTCGCGCCAAGCACGGCGACACTCCTGCTGGCCCGATCGTCACCCGCCGTGAACATTTTCCCCTCGGCCATCGTGTACTTGCGCACATCGAGATAGTTCGCCGCGGTGCCGAGGACGGTCGTGTTGGTATTCGTGTTCAGATACTGTACCTGAAGCTGCTTCTGCATCTCCGGCTCGACGGCCGCAACCGCTGGTCCTGCCGAATCGAGCCCTTTCGCGTCGGCCACCGTCATCGGCGCGCGATCATTGCCCGAAGAGACACCACCCGGCGCGTAGATCTGCCCTGGCTGCACCGTGAGAAGCGTCGTTCCGAGCGCGCTGATCCGCGCGTTGACGGATTCCTGCGCGCCCCGCCCAAGCGCGACTACGGCGATAACAGCTCCCACTCCAATGACGACGCCGAGCATTGTCAAAAACGAGCGAAGCTTGTTCGCTCTGAGCGCGCCAAGAGCTACGCCAATCGTTTCTCCGAGTAGCATGGTCCTACCTCCTCATCCGCCAGACGGCCATCAACGGCCGCCGCCACCGCGACCGCCGCCCCCGGCCGCGGCGCCCGCCGCCGGAGTGGTCGGTTGCTGGAGACCCCCACCTGTTCCGGCTCTCACGCGCGCTTGAAGCTGGTTGCGCTGAGCCTGCAACACTGCTGGTCCAAGCAGTGCCACCTGTTCGCCTTCCTGCACGCCGCTCAGGACCTCGGTGTAGTCGAAATCGCTGACTCCCACGCGAACCATGCGGGGCGAGTACTTGCCGTCCTTCTTCACGAACACGAACATCGCGCCGCCAGTCCGGCCGGTTCCTCCCGCTCCTCCGCCAGCCGCACCGCCAGCCGCACCGCCAGCCGCACCGCCGCCGCCGCCGCCACCACCACCACCGGCGCGCCGGCCAGTCGATGAAGCAGTACCCGGCGGCCCGCCCTGTGTGCCGAGCGCGCCGCGCGTCGAGCTCGCCGCACCGTACCTGCGGCCACCAGTCGTGTCTCGAGAAGAGGCCGTAGACGACGCTGTCCCACCCGCTCCAACGCCCCGTCCCTGCCGCGCCGCCGCCTGCGCCGCCTTCAGCGAATCCGGACTGACCCCTAAGACCGGAGCGACCGTCGTCGCGTCCCGAGCGATGCGGATCGCGTCACTCGGCACCGCGAGAACGTTGTCCCTCCGCAGGATGTCCATCACCACCTGTCCGTTCATGCCGGGCATGAGGGCTCCGTCGGAGTTGTTGAGACTCACGAGGACCGGGAACATGGTGACGCTCGATTGCACGACCGCCTCCGGCTGGACTTGTTCCACGATACCCACGAATTTCCGATTCGGGAACGCGTCGACGGCAACAGTGGCCGTCTGGCCCGCCTTGACGTTGCCGATGTCCGTTTCGTTCACGAACGCGCGCATCCGGACCTTGCTGAGGTCGGCCATGTCGAGAATCGTCGTACCACCGCTCGCCGCGGTCGAGGCTGACGTGATTACCGTCCCCACCGACACCGGCCGTAGAATGACCGTACCATTCGTCGGCGCGGTAATCGTGGCATCCTCTAACTGGAGTTTCGCGGTCGAGAGGTTCGTCCGCCCTTTGATGACAGCTGCATCCGCGCTCGCGAAGGCGACCGTCGCCGCCTCCATCTCCGTCGCCGTGATGATAGCCTGCTTGTACAGGTCCGCGGACCGGTTGCGTTGCGTCAGTGCCACAGCCCTCGCTACGGTCGACGACGCGAGATCTGCCGCCGCTTGGTCGTACGCATTCTGCACAGTGCGCGGATCGATCTGAACCAGCAGATCGCCGACTTTTACTACCGATCCGACGTCGACGGGCATCTTGATGATCGTGCCCGACGCTTTCGACTTTACTTCGACGATGTCGATGGGTTCGACGGTCCCGTTCGCCTGCGCGCTCAGCACGATGCTGCGGCGGTCGACAGGCGCAGTCTCGATGACGAGCGTTGGATCCGTCGTCTTCTTGCACGCCGCGAGCGCCACAACCAGCGCAATCGCAATGGTTCTCGATCTCTGAACGCCAGGCCTGCGGCGGCGCGCAAACGGTTTCTCTTTCTCGGTCATTGTCTTGCTGGAGGTTTCGGGACTGTTCACTGCAGATCCCGTCCGATGAGCGCCTCGAGCTGCGCTCGTGCGATCCGGTAATCGTACCGCGCCTGAATCAACGCCTGTTCAGCGGTTGCCAATGCCGCTTGCGACGTGATGAGGTCGAGCAGCACAGAAGCACCGATGTTATAACGCTGTTGCTGCACCCGAACATCCTCCTCGGCTGCCGCGACCGATGCGACCTGGACCGCCACCCGCTGTGATGCTCCGCGTATCGCTCCAATGTATTGCGTCAGCAACTGAACCGCCGCGAGCTGCGCGTCCCGAAACGCCGCCTGCGCGTTGACCTCAGCGACCTTCGCGACGACGACTTGCTGCTCGCGCTGGAAGTTGTTGAACACTGGATACGAAAGCGAGAAGGAGAGTCGGCCGCTAGAGGTGAAAGGATCGCTCCCGAACCCGAACCGCGGATCGGTTCCACTGCCGCTGCGCGAATAGTTCGCGCTCAACGATGGGAGATAGGTAGCCTTGGATGCCTTCCGGGATTCCTCCGCCACGTCCACGCCGGCTTGTGCCTGCCGCACCGCAGGTCCAGTCAAAGCCAGCAGCGCCAGCTGCGCGCTATCCGGAAGGGCCGACATGTTTTCTTGCACCGAAGCGGGATCCGCTGTGACCGGCACGGGCGATCCGACGAGTCTGGTGAGCGCCGCGTCTCCCGCTTCCTTGGCGCTCGCCGCCGTGATCAGAGCGAGCTGCGCGTTACCAACCTGGATCACGCCGCGCAATGAATCTGACCTGGTTGCTGCTCCGGCCCTCACCTTGGCGACGGAAACTTTGAACTGCTCGGCCGCCTGCGCCATCTGGAGCACCGCGGCATCCTGGCTCTCGATGGCGGCTAGAACAGCATAGTACTGCTGCTTCACGCCGAGAGCCACATTGTATTTGACCGCTATACGATTGGCTTCCGCGGCCACGATTTGATAGTTCGACGTGCGCAGGTCGTAGAGACGCTGCCCACCGTCGAAGAGCGTCATGTTAAGCGAGAGGCCGTCGTTGTTGGTCGGCTTCTGCGCGACTGTGACCTGCTCCCCATTCTGATTCAGTCGCGTCCCGGCGCCACCAAACTGGATGACGTGTCCCGCACTGAGCGTGACACTCGGCAAAATTGCCCCGAACGCGGAGACTCGCGCCGCCTTGGCCGTTCGCTCGGTTCCCGACGCCTGGATCGCATCGGGAGAGTTCTGCTGGGCCATCGCGATGGCCTCGCTCAGCGAGATCTTTCGCACGCTGTCCGGGGCCCGCGTGAGGCCGGGCTGCAATCCGGGCTTGAGAACCTGGGCCCCCAGTGTGGGAACCGCCACGAATACCAGCGCGATAGCCGTGAGTAGTCTCATCGGCGTCTTTGGAATGGACGACATATGTAAGAAGACGGGGCTCGTTGAATACGAAAGGGCCGCACCAGACCGCGACCATTCAATAAATACGCCCAGACGCGCAGTTCTGCTGAGGTAGCGACATTACCGTGCTACAGTTGACAGCATTCTCTGCCTGAGCGACGCCAGCCGGCGCCGCACCGATCCGTCCATGACCGTATCTCCCACCTTCACGATCACGCCGCCCAGAATCCCCGGGTTGAGGGAGATGTGGGGGACGACGCGCTTGCCGAACAGCCGCCCCAGCTGCCGCGCCAGCGCATCCTTCTCCGGCCCGGCCAGCTCGCGCGCGACCGTCACATTGACGTGGACCCGGTCCTCCGACTCGTCGATCAGTTTGCGGTACTCCGATGCAATCTCCGGAATCAGCATCTGCCGGCGCTTCATGATTACCATCTCGAGGAAGCGCATGAACAGCTTCGGAGCTCCGCGTCCCAGCGCCTTCTCCACGATCTGGATCTTGCGCGCTGCCGACAGCTTCGGCGATTCGAGAAACGTCCTCAGCGTAGGGTCTTCGCTCATCCCCACCGAGATCGCCTCGATCAGCGCGCCCCATTCCTCCTGCTGCTCGCTCTTCCGAGCGAGCGTCAGGAGAGCTTCGGCGTAATTGCGGCCGATTCGTTCGTCGTTCATCCGCGCTTGGTCTCGGTCACCGGAATCGAGGCGAGAAAACTCTCGACGATCTTCCTGTTCGCCTGGTCGTCGAGATTCTTCTCGATCACCTTGCTCGCGCCGGCGATGGCCAGCTCGATCGCCTCACGCCGCAGCTCGGCGATCGCCCGCTCCTTCTCCTGCTCGATCTCGCGGCGGGCGCGCTCCAGCAGCTGCTGCTGCTGTTGATGCGTCTCCTCGATCATCTGCGCGCGCAGCTTCTCACCAACCTGCCTGCCTTCGACGATGATCTTCTGAGCCTCCACCCTCGCCGCCTCGATCTGCTTGAGCTGCTCGGCCAATGCCCGCGCGGCTTCCTCGCGGTCGCGTTTCGCTGCTTCGATCGCTTCCTCGAGCGCTTTTTCGCGCGCCTCGACCGCGGCTGTGATCTTCGGGAAGACAAGCTTCCCGAGAATGACGAAGAGGACCACGAAGACGAGGAGCGTCCAGAACATCAGCCCGCCATTCGGCGTCAGAAGATCGCCCGATTGTGCGGATTCTTCCGGTGCTACGGTCGCTTGCTGCAGGAGTGCGAAGATGAAAGGCGTCATGGTGGCGTCGTGATTTTTGCGGATCGACTCCGCTTGAGTTTGCGTTGAAGAAATTGTCGGGTCGCGGACCGCGGCGCGCGAAGTAGCCGCCGCGTTCCGCGCCCTTGAAACCTTAGAACTTGAACTTACCCTGAATCAGGAACGAGACGACGATCGCGAACAGCGCGATTCCTTCGATGAGCGCTGCGAAGATGATCGCGCCCGTCTGAATGCGCGCGGCCATCTCCGGCTGACGCGCCATTCCATCCATCGCCTGCCCGGCAAGGCGCCCGATACCGATGCCCGCGCCGATTGTGGTGAGACCCGCGCCAATGCCGGCGCCGAGCATTGCCCAGGCACCTGAGTACGAGCGGTTGAAAGCGCCCGGCTCAGATGCCACCTGCATTGCAGCCTGCAACAGCGGATAGATCGAAACCATTTGAGAATCCCCGTCTTGCGTCGTGATATGTCATGCCCGCGACCTTCCGGTCGCCGTCCGTCAGCGGGACCTTGCCAAAACAAAGTCCCAACGGACTTCTCCGACCCGCTCGGCCGGATACCTACGCGAAGTTGAGCAGGCTCCGCGTCAGTGCGCACCCTCGCGAATCAGTCCAATGAACACACTGGACAGAAGCATGAAGATGAACGCCTGCAGAAATGCGACGAACAATTCCAGAAGCGAGATGCCAAGCGCCATCGCGATCGGCACCGGCACCAGAATCCATGTGGCAAAAGTGAATATGAGGCTGATGAGCGCCAGCAGGACGACGTGGCCCGAGACCATGTTGGCGAACAGACGTATCGCCAGCGCGAACGGCTTCGTGAGCTTTCCGATGATCTCGATTGGCGTGAGAATCGGCGATATGAAGATCTTCATCGGGAGCGACATGTCGTGCGGCCAGAAGACGATCGTGTTGATGTAGCCCCAACCCTGGGCCTTCATGCCCGCGAACTCGATCACGATGAAAGTGATGATCGCGAGCGTGAACGTGACAGAGATGTTCCCGGTCGCGGTCGCGCCGTAGGGCACGAGCCCCAGCAGATTCGCGAACAGAATGAAGAAGAAGAGGGTCAGCAGGAACGGGACATAGCCGTTCCCGTGAGGGCCCACGTTGGGCAGCACGACTTCGTTCCGCAGGTAGAGCACCAGCGCCTCCAGCCCATTCCCGAATCCGCTCGGCGCTTTCCCTTCGCGCGTTCTGCGATTGTGCGCGCGGAGCGCGAGCAGCGTCGTGACGATGCAGAGGAGAGCCGCGATCCAGAGCATAACGACGTGCCTGGTGGGCGAGATGTCGAGGGCGAAGCGGCCAATGTGGATCGGTGCCCACCGGGGCAGCTCGTACTCACAGGCCTGTGGAATTGTGCGCTGATACCAGTGCGCCGCTTGTGCGAAACACGGGTAGTCGAGCGTGTGCGCGTCGGTGATGTGCGGCGTGATGAAGTCTTTTTGATCAGCGATCATATTCGAGCAGGAGTGGTTCGGCCATCATCGTCAGGAAAAAGAACGTCACCAGACTTACGAGCGCAGCCTCGACCGAGAGGTTGATGATTCTCGCCAGCGGCGCATACAGCACCAGCACGAACAATCTCAGCACCGCACCGATCGCCCAGCGGATCAGCAGCTCGCCCGGCTTTCCCCGCCCCGCCCGCGCCGGCCGTAACAGCGCGTAAGAGCCAAGCTGTACTGCGAAAGCCAGTCCAGCTGAAACGAGCATCGCTTTGTGCTGATCCACCGTCCTGAAGTACATCCTCAGCACGACTGTGGCGATGATGATGAGAGCGGCCGAGACTCCGGCAAAGTATCCCAGCGCTCTCGTTTCTTTCACCTTCCCCGCCGCCTCTCTTCGTCGTCCTGCTTCTGCGCCGCCGAGATCTTGCGGTACATGTTGTAGAATGCTGCACCCGCCCCGATGAAGACGCCGGCGATGGTGAACAACCCATTGGTGCCAAGCCGGTTATCGAGCCACTGTCCCGCGTAGAGGAAGACGATGATGGCGAACGCGAACTGGATTCCGAGTCCCGCGAAATCGGCGCCGGCGAGACCCTTTTTGGAGCTCTGTTGCGTCCGCTTTTCGTCTTCCATTGTGGGTAGAAAATAACCGCTTGTGAAGATTTTCACAAGCGAATTGGCACGTCGGCTCCGAACAGAGGCCGAACATTCCTGGCGGGTCGCAAGTCCAAGACTCAAGCGGAGTTAGTCTGTGACTTCAGTGTTGACCGTTCGTCAATAGAACGATATGTTGCGAGTCTCACCCAGAGTGAGAACCGCCCCGCCCGCCCACCAAGAAATCGACGCTGACTGACGTAATGGATAACCGCCTAATTCTTCCCCTGCTGTGCGCAGCAGCCTCAGTCGCCTTCGCCACCGCTCCCTTTTCCCACGCTGAAAAGCCGATCGCAACAGCGAGGCACGCCGCTGAAAGAACCGCCCCGATCGTCACCACATTCGACATTACGCGACCCAAGGACGATGCGGACAAGCTCCGCTTCACCCTCAACGTCCGCAACAACACGTCGAAGATGCTCGAGATTCAGTTCCCCGACGGCCAGACCCACGATTTCGCGGTGAAGGATTTCGCCGGCAAGGAAGTTTGGCGCTGGAGCCAGGGCCGCATGTTCACTTCCGCGATGCGCAGCGAGACCCTGAAGGGCAAGGGCGAGACAGCGTTCGAGGAGAGCTGGAACTCTAAGGGCCAGCACGGATCATTCACTGCCGTGGCGGTTCTCAGAAGCAACAACTTCCCGGTCGAGAGCACGGTTCAGTTCGTCCTGCCGTAGCAGCGGTCACAGAATCGAAGAAATGAAAAACGCGCTCTTTCGAGCGCGTTTTTTTTTGCGGCCTTCGCTCGCTATCAGTTCGGCTTGGTCTTGTCCGCGAACGTTACCGGATGCCCGAACTGCCACTGGCTGTGCTCCCGCTCCTTCATCGGAACGCCCAGCATGCTCTTGAACATCGGCATCAGCTCCCGCTGCGACGGTGTCACGATCGCGCCCGCGATCTCCGGCTGCTCCCAGAAGACCTTCCAGTACTTCTTCTGCGTCGCCTGCACGCTATCCAGCTCCGCCTTTCCCGCCCCACCCTGCCCGACCGCGAGGAACTGACCTAACGGCACGTACAGCTCCCGCACGCGCGCCGAGAACACTGAATCGGCGCTCTCGAGCGATGCCACCTGCGCCTTGCTCAGGAACAGCGAATCGCTCTGCTCGATCAGCATCTTGTGGATACTGGAAGAGTTCGACAGGTAAAACGCGGCGAGGGAATCGGCCGAGCGTCGCTGCCAGCCCACTGATCCCTTCACCGGTTCGACCGCGCGGCGCAGCTGCTGCAGATCGAAGTCAGTAGACAGGTTGAACGAGAAATCGATCACGATCCGGAAGGGATTCCTCAGCAGCGTCCGCGCCGGACGCGTGTCCGCGAATCGCGGATTCACGTCGTAGTTGAATCTCCCGTTCGCCGCATCGAACCCGCTCGGAATGAGCAGCACCGGATCCGCCGCCGCGGGCGATCCCCAGCCACGCAGCGCATTCCCGTGCAACAGCTGGTCTACTCCCGCCAGCACATTCTGGAGATAGACGTTGGGCGTCACACGATAGCCCCAGCGTTTGGGCGTCGGCGGACTCCACTGGATGTTGAGCGACTCCGTCCATGGCCCCCTGCACCCATTCCTGGGCGCCACTCTGCCCAGGTTGGCGAGCAGACAACCCCGCGCAGTCGGAGAGCCAGTGGCGAGGAGCGTACGCAGCTCGCCCGCCAGATTCGCATCCGTCTCCATCGCGGGATTCGGAATGAACGCGCGATCCCCGCTCAGTCCGTCGCCATTCACATCGCCCTGCACGAGCGGCGTGAATGGCAATCCCGATTGCGCCCGGGCAAACAGCGTCACCGTTCCTATCTTTCCCGTCGAGAACGCGCTCGACACCACGAAGATGTGATGCGCATCGTTCGGCCCAGCCGCCCACTCGAGCAAACGTGGATCCCCGAACGCCGCGCCATCGAACCCGCGGTACTGGCGCTTCGTCGCCTGCAGCGTGTAGGAAACCGATCCGTAGAACGACGCGCCGCCCCTGAACGTGAACACGTCGGGCGACAGCGCGACGTTGAGCTGCCCGCCATACCCGCGCAGATCGCTCACGCGGCTACCCACTCGGCCGTACTGATCCGACCTCCTCGACTCCACGGCGGACACGGCTCCGCTCGCGGGATCGATCGACGCCTCTGACACGAAGACCGGACGATTCGCTTCACCGGCGAGTGTCAGCTTGCTCACGCCGCTGAAATTCGCGTCCACCACTCCGGGCTGGGAGAGATCATATGTGCCGAGAGTGCCCACTCGAAGGAGCCAGCCTCTCATGCTCGTGTTCCAGTCGAGCGACGCGCGCCAGCTCCTCGGCACATCGTACGATGGATCGATCAGCGTCACTACCGGTGCGCGATCCGACAACACTCCGCTGCCGTCCACACACTGCGTGGGTATCGAGCCAGGATCCGTGGCGAACAGCGACCAATCCGGAGTCGGAACCGCGGCGCCCACGCAGTTGAGAAACGACGTGCCGCCCGGGAGCCCTGTTGACGCCGATGCATCAGCAAGAATTCCCGGATGCAACAAGTCGCGAAATTCCCCGATTCCTCCGCGGAGCGTGCCCGACATGCTTCGATAGTATCGCCCGGTCTGGTTCTGCATCGTGCCGGAGCCGTTGTCCCTGTCGCGATTGTAGGTGAAAGTGAAGCCGACGCGCGGACTCAAATGAACGNNGCGACTCCCGTGCGGACGCCGAGCGCCTGCTCGAGCGCCGTGTTTCTGGCCGGCTTGTCGCCGAATCCGTCCGCCTCCAGTCGCGCGCCGTAGAGCAGACTGAAGTAGCGCGACGGCGCGAAGTTGTGCGCGAGCGCGGTTGCGACGTTCCACACCCTTCCTTCGCGCGCGGGTTGCGACAGCGTGCGCGAGAAGCTGCTCGCGCGCCCAGCCGTGAAATCTGCGATCGAGTTGAAGGCGAAGCTGCCGAGTCCGTTCGAGAATCCCTCCTCGCGTTGACCATCCAGGCGGCCCCACAGCAGTCCCTTGAAGCGGTGCGTTCTGCCGTGGGCGTTCCACTCCGTTTGATTCCCCGCTTCGAGCGTCCAGCGCGATTCCTCGGTCGGCAGGAAAGATCCGCCGCCCAACTGGAGCGAGCCGACGTCGGTGCCGGCGCCGATATCGTCGGAGCGGACAAGCACCGTCGCTCCCGGCAACGTCTGATACGGGGACACAGTCGTGCGTACGCCGCTCACCGCGACGCGGGTCTCGTTGAGCGTTCTCCGCCCCGGGCCGAGGTACGAACCGAGCGTAAGCTGCGCTCCCAGTGTGCGCTCTTGGCGCTCGCTGGCGGCGGACGGGGCGGAGAGCGGTCCGAAGCCCAGCGCGCCATCGCGGGTGAATCCGGCGTAGCTGGTGAGCGCGCGTGTGCTCAGCGTGTCGCGCGTGTCGTCGAGGCGTCCGAGCCAGGTGACCGCGTCGTGCTGGCGATTGGTCGGCACCCCGGAGGCGGCGAGAGAAAAGCCGGGCGGAGTGGCGAACGCAATGAGCCGCGCGACAGAGTCGGGCGCGACACCGGCGTTGATCAGCGACTGCGCGTCGGCGTTGAGCAGCGTCGATGGGTCGCTCAGCGATCGCCCGAGATCGAGAGCGACATTGTACGTCATCGCACCGCGAATGAGCTCGCCGTCTGCGCCGACACTTCCGCGGGCGCCGCCACTCGTCGCGCCAAGAGAGCGGCCGGTGGCATCGGTGAATTGGAGATAACGGGGATCGAAGGTGAGGAAGGCGTTCCGGCGCTGGTAATTGCGATCACCCGGCCCGAGGCGCACGTCCACGTTCACGCCGGAGAATCCGCCGCGCGTCGGATCGAACGTAGCGCCGGTGACGCGCGTTTCTGTGCGCGCTGCGCGCGGAATCGACCCGGCGGCGAGCCCCATTCCGTTCAGAGTGTTGAGATTGGACTCGGATCCCGCGCCGAGGATTGCGGGGCCGCTCCCAGTCATGGTGACGTTGGACATCGTGCCGGCGATAGCGCCGAGATCACCTGCGACCGTGGGCGGAATCTGACCATTCACGCCATCGTGCCACTTCTCGGCCGAGCCCGTCTCGAGCTGCGTGGGGCCGATCGGATTGTCGGCGCGAACGGGTTTTCTTCCCTCGATTTTCACCGCGTCGAGTGTCGCGACCGGCGCGCGCGGAAGAACGAAGTTGGCGACCAACTCGTGCTCGTCCGCCTGTCGCTGCACGCGACGCCGCGCCGAGGAGAATCCGGCGGCACTGACGTAGACGAGATAGTCGCCGGTGCCCTGGTCGAAACGGACATTGAAGTTGCCGGCGCTGTCAGTGGTGGCTTGTTGAGTGAGCCGGTCGGGACCGCGTGTCACCATGACGGTGGCGACTATGGCGCGCGAAGAATCGTCGGTTACCCGTCCGCGGATTAGGTCGGGGTTGGTGCCCTGCGCTTGCGCCAATCCGGCCGCGAGCTGCAGCGAGAGAGTCCCAAGGGCAAGGCAGCGCGCGGCAACGCGCGAGCGTTGATCGAATCGAATTTTGTTTGACGCCATTCCCGCAATACGGATGGGAGTTCGGATGGTTTCCTTCCGATCTTTGACAGCGAGCCGGGGAAAAGCGTTGGCCGCGTGTCAGCAGCGCCCGGTCGATCTCTTGCGCACTATCGCCTTCCCGGCGCCTAGGCTCCTAGGCGAAAAGCGGGTTCAGCAACGATGGATTCCGCGCAGGGAATTCGGCGACACCCGCATCGTACCGAATGGGATTCCGCAGCCACTCCTCGGCGTCGCCGGCGCTATGGAATGCGCGGATCGTGACCTTCGTGCCATCGGATATCGCCTCAAGCATGCGGGCCCTTCCGAAGTCGGCCGGATTGTGACACACGATCGCCCAGGAGTGGGGGCCAACCCTCTCGGCCAGCATCTGGAAAAAGTAGAGCATCTCGCGCAGGAATTCGACCGATGCGGGGTTTGCGGCGCCCGGCTTCCGATCCCACAGAAAGTTCATTCCGGGCATGAACTCCGGATGCGTAACCGCTGCTTCGACGNNGCGCTACGAACCCGCGTGCGACGTCGATCCGATACACTGTGTGCATGCAAGCCTGTGTTGAGCGGACTGTCTGACGGGGCAAGATCCCCGCCACCTGGACTCTCAAGAGCGACGATTGTGGCGTCGTTACTGCAACGGCGTCTGCACTTTGAAAGTCGGGGTCTGGAGCTCCGGCTCCGGTGAAGCGTCCTGTTCCGCGACCGGCATCGGCATTGTGAGACGGTAGGTCCCGACCGCGGCGCCCTTCGGCAGGCGGTATTGATGCACGACGGTTTGACCGGGATCGAGGATGCCGAGCGCGATCGAGCAGGCAGAAGGGCCTTGGACCGTCTTCCACGTAGTGCCGTCCCTCTTCTGCAACTCGGTTTTGCAGAAGCCGTCGGGATAGAACAGCGTGACGTCGCTCAGGTTCGATATCGTGACGTTGACGGACGCACCCGAGAGGTAGGCATCCTGTACCACGCCGGCCACGACCCGTTTTCCTGGACCGGGATCGTAGGGTCGCATCGAGGCGCATCCCGAACCGACAAGTAAGAATGCAGCGATTAAGCCCAGGTTCTGCCGTCTCAACGTCCCCCGCATGACTCCCCCATTCGGATTTAGGAGCCAACCTCAGCAATAAGATTGCCGCCGCCAGCGCGACCCTGGCGCGGGGCCGCGTTGGGCCCTGGGGGATCACTGCCGCACCGGCGCCACAACCGGGGTCGATCCGCGACGGCCTTCGGGCGCTGCCCGAGTAGTATGATTTGAGGATCGTCTCACCCGTTCCCTGGGGTTGTATGAAAGGAATCTCGATTACGATCGGCGTGTCGGCGATGCTTGCTATCGCGCCCGAACACGCACTCACATGCCAGCGAATCGATGCGCTGAGGTCAGGCGACGCGATACGGGTCAGCGTCTCGCCGGGCAAACAAATCGAGGGAAGGCTCGTCTCCATCTCCGCCGACACAATCGTGGTGCGCGCGCCGACCGCCCCGATTCCCATTGGTTTTTCAGCATCACCTTGCTCGAGGTGAAACGCCGTAGCGGCAGGAGCTTCACAAGGAGCGTCGTTCTCGGGCTCGTGGGCGGCGCGGTCGGCTCAGCACTCATCGGTCGTCTCTCCGGAAACACAGACACCGGGGACGGAACAATCACGGCGTCGGACAAAGCGACCATCGGGTTCGTTCTCGGAGGCGCGGCCGGTCTGCTCGGTGGGACAATTTACGGAGCCTGTTGCTCGTCTTCCTGGGAGCCCGTTCCGCTTACTCGAAGGCAATAGCTACGAAGATCGACCACCCCGGCTAACCGATGGGCGCGACCTGATACTGCTCGAGTTTCCCGTCCGGCGTCTCGAACGTCCAGACTCGGAGCACGCGGCTGGGGAAAGTCACTCGGTACGACCGCGCCGTCATCCCGCCGCGCAGCGACTGGCGCGTCTGCACGAATCCTGTCGGCGCGCCGAGTGGGCCGAGGCTGGACGCGAAATCCTTGAGCGCCTGATCGCTGAAGTACGCGTTTGCGTTCGATGTGAACAGTGACCGGTCGATCGTCCCGCGCCCGAGCCCGTCGAAGATCGCTTTCGCCTGCGCGGTCCTGCTCTCGGCCAGCTTGTCCTCGGTGGCGAAGAGAGCCGTCGCGTNNCGCGATCGCGCCCGACGCGGGCGCGGCATCCTGATTCGTCAGCACCACGATCGCCGCGCTGTCATCGGGAAATACCATGTTCTCGGCCGTGAAGCCCGAGACTTCCCCGCTGTGCTCGAGCATGAAGCGGCCGCCCTGCATCGCGACGTCGAGTCCGAGCGAGTAGCCGGTGCCGGCTCCGTTATTGAGGACGACTTCGCGCTGGAGCTCGCGGTACGATTCGGGTTTGAGCAGCGCGCGCCGGATGATGTTGATGTCCCAGTTGGCGAGATCCCTGGCCGTCATGGCGAGCTCGCCCGCGGCCCACATCCATCCCGAGCCCGCGTCCGGCGCCGGGCGCAGGGGGCCGAGTGCGTAGCGGATGTAGCCCGTCGCATTCGCCACTCTCGGGCTGGCGTCGAAGTCAGCCGCGCTCGTGAGGCCGGCCGGAACAAGGATCCGTGAGCGAACGAATTGAAAGAAGGGCATGCGGCTCGCCTTCTCGACGACCATTCCCGCGAGTGTGTAGTTGGTGTTGCTGTACTGCCAGCGAGATCCGGGGTCGAAGTCGAGCGGCTGCTTGGCCCACACGTCGGCAATCGCTTGAGGAGTAGTGGCCTTGAGCATCATCGGCATGACGTAGTCCTGCGGCCAGAAGTCCNNGTGTGGGAGAGGAGCTGGCGGACCGTCACCTCGTTGCCGCGCGTGAGTCCGGGAATGAAGCGCGAGACCGGATCATCGAGTTTGAGTTTCCCATCCTGCTGGAGCAGGAGGACAGCGACGGCTGTGAACTGCTTGCTGATGGAGCCAATCGCGTAGCGCATGTCCGGAGTAGCTACGAGCCGCGGGTCGAGCTTGGCCGTGCCGTATGCGTTGGCGTAGGCCAGTCGCCCGTTCTTGACGACAGCGACCGAGGCGCTCGGGACACCGGTGGACTGGAGCACCTGGTTGGCAATCGCATCGACCTGCCGCGCCAGGGCTGTGTCGGCCGAAGCGGCAGTCTGCCCCTGAATCGGCCCGGCAAACGCGATCACTAGTGTGGCAGCAAGAAGGCCTCGGTTCAGCATTTGGTCTCCGTAAAGCATTCGATGATTGTCGGCGATAGTTGGAGCCAGAAAATTATTCGACACCCCGGCCCTTCGCAGGCCGACCTGGGTTTCTCATGCCGCGGAGGACGCCGCTCTCCGGTCGCCCAGGTCGCGTTAAGGGCCAACCGGGCCCAACCAGAAGGATTCTGACGCAATTCTGACGCAAGACACCTACTGTTGTTCCCGGAGCTTCATAGATGAGGTCTGAATGATCATGCTTCGCGCGCTTGGGAATGCCGAGATCGACACGGGTATGGCGAGACTGACTCCGTCACAGGGGATGGTGTTCGCGACCGCGTTGTATCTGATCCTCGAGCGCGGGAAGAGCGTGAGCCGAAAGCGCCTCGCCGCTCTGCTCTGGCCGCGGGTGGACGAGAAACCACGAGCGCACCGGCTCCGCCAGACGATACTGCAGTTGAAGNNATTCGTAGTGACGGCTGATCGAGACACTCTACAGTGCTCGCCGCATGACCCCGCCAGCGATATCGCGACGCTCGCTGCAGCCACAGACTCGGACGCTCTCGCCGCACCTGCTTCCCTGGAGTTCTTGCCTGGGTACAACCCGACTTTTTCCGACGCGTTTCGGGATTGGGTAGATGGGCACCGCGAAGAGACGCACGCGCTTGTGACTAGGCGCCTCGTGACCGAGTTGAACTCGGCGCGGTCAAAGGGGGACTGGTTGACCTGCGACAAATTCGCGAGGCAATGCCTCAAGCTCGATCCGTTCAACGAGTCGGCTGTGCTCGCTCAAGCTGAAGCCAGCGCAGTGAGGGGTGCCAAGACACAGGCAATCCAGATACTGGACCGATACCTGGCCGAAGTCGGATCGGACAACCCGAATCTGACCGTATCCGCCTCTGTGCTGCGAAGGCGCATCACCGACCGAATTCCGGACCGCTCGCCGATCACTGTACGAGAGTGCGCTTTTGTCGGGAGAGCTCGGGAGATGGAAACATTGACTTCGGCGCTGCTGGGGGCGCGTCGCGGCAGAGGAGGCGCGCACCTGGTGAGGGGAGAGGCCGGCATCGGCAAGAGCAGGCTCGCTTCCGAATTGATGAAGTTCGCGATTCTCGAGGGAGTGCAAACGAGCAGAACAACCTGCCGCAGGTGCGATGTAGATCGGCCGCTTTCCGCGTTTGTCGATCTGGTTCCACAATTGAGCGAGTTGCGCGGTGCGTTGGGGTGCTCACAGGAATCGATGTCAGTGCTCAAGGGACTCACGGAATTTGACGGCCGCGCCAGCTTCAACTCTTTATCAGTTGACGACTCGATGAGTGCGCACGCCAGGATTCGCGCCGCCTTATTCGACCTGCTTGATGCGATCGTTGAGGAACGGACCGTTCTCATCGTCGTAGACGATGTCCAATGGCTTGACGCATCGTCCGTCAGATTGCTGGCAGAGTTGCTTCCGTGGGCGAAGACGAGGAAGATTCTTTTCGTCCTCACGGAACGCGCCGGCACGAAGGGCTTAGCAAACCATCTCTCGCCAGACGATTTGAGGGTGCTGACTGTTGGACCTCTTGGGCCGCAGTTCGGCGAGGCGATCGTGACGGAGGTCCTCAAGGAAAGCTCCCGACCAACCACCTCGGAACTCATTCAGCGACTCCTCTCGGTCGGGGAAGGCAATCCCTTTTTTCTGAGGGAATTGGGCAATCATTGGCTGGAAACCGGCAGGCAGCAGGGTTCGCCGCCATCGGTCACGGCAATTATTGATGAACGACTCGCTAGGCTGTCCAATGAGGCGCTTCTGGTTCTTCAAGCCTGCGCTGTGCTCGATGTGAATGCCACAATCGAACGCGTGGAAGGGGTACTGGAGTACCAATCACACGTACTGCTCTCTGCTGTTCAGGAGCTGAGCGTCGCGGGAATGCTGCGCGCTGAAGCTCAAGCGTCTCCCGAATCCGCTGAGCCACTGACAGTTGGACATGACCTAGTCTCGACCGCTGCGCTCAAACGACTGGCGATGGCCCCCCTTGCGTTCTTGCATCGGCGTGCAGGGACCGTACTGGAACGAGAAACCCTCGGCAATAGTGCGAGAACCGGCGTGCTTTGGGCCTGCGCATTCCATTGGCAGAATGCTGGAGATCGCGAGCGCGCCTTTCGCGCTGCGTGTGCCTGCGCCGAGCATCTTCTGACAGTAGGCCTGCCACGCGACGCTGCGCAAGCGTTTGAACAGGTTCTCGACTATTGCGTAACCGATGAACAACGACTCCTCGTGCTCTCTCGACTGGCCACATCGCTCCAGACTTGCGGACAGTGGGAGCAGTCAACAAAGGTCTTGCGCAAAGCACGGAGCGTGCAGGCGAAGGTCACTCCGAACGCCACCGCTCACGACGAGGTTGAACTGGCTTTGTTTGAGACCCGATGGCGGGCGACGATGGAGCACACCGCACTATTTGAGGATCTTAAAGCGTGCGTCAATAACAACGAACCATCGGCGAGCCATCGTGTGGCCTGCGGTCTGTTGGGCATGAAGATTGGCTCCGAACAAAATCAGTTCGACGCTTTCAAGGAGATGTACTTCACGATAGCGCCCCTCCTAAGTGACCCAACAATTGGTCAAGTAACCCGCATGGAAGTAGAAATGATCTATCACACAAGTTGCGGGGATATGAAAACGGCGGAACAAGCCGCAGACCAACTTCGCAGAACAGTTCGCGCGGAGCGCGATCCGCGCGTCCTTTCACGCGCACTCGGCAACGTCGGCACCGCATATCGAAGGATTGGCCGAGACGCAGACGCCGTAGCTGTTCTTCTTGAAGCAGTGGATCACTCAGTAGCGCACGGACTCGTAAACCGCACGTCGTTTGCTATCTGTGCCCTTATTCGAATCTACATCGCCAACGGAGAGCTTTCGCGGGCACGAGCCGCCATGCAAAAGCTTGAGGCTCTCACAGATAGTGATGAGAGCTTATATCGCAATGCAGATCGTTTTTATTTCGCAGCCAGACTCGCGTTGGAAGAGGGGAACATTGAGGAGGCCGAGGAGAGGTATTCGGTGTTGGCCTCGCAGTCAGGTCTTCCAAGCGTAAATTGGCGAGCCGGAGTCGTAGCCATTGGAGTACGGATTGCAATTAAACAGAACGCTTCTGTCGAGACAGTCCGCCCGATGGTAGCAGAGCTCGAAGCCGCACATTTGCAGAATCGAAGCTCGGGTGGGGAGGATTTTGAGGCTTATGCGTTGGCACTGGGCCTCGTGCACTGCGGAGAGGCTCAACAATGCTTGCGTTTGCTCTCTGAGTACACTTCGACCTATCGGCGCGAGAAGTCGGCGCCACCGAAACAGCTCAGCGACCTGCTATTCGAACTGCGAGCGGGCCAAGGGACTTCGACCGCACGAACTACTGAGGCTCTTTCTGCTTTAGTCTGAACCTCGACCGCGGCAACAACGATCGGAATCCCGCCATTGCGGGACAATTACCGGATTAGGCGCGGCGCGCAATACTTAAAATTGGTCTCGCAGGTGTATTCGGAGTCACTCGCGGCTCTCGCGTGTCCTCAAAGAGGACGCTGAAGAGGGGGCTGGCTACCAAAGTGTCGTAAATCTTTGGGTCAAACTGTTTCCCCCTGAACTTCTCAAGCTCCTTGCGCACGGCCGTTTCGCCTAGGGCGGCCCGATACGGCCTATCCGTTGTCATGGCGTCGATGGTGTCCGCGAACATCACAATCCGCGAGCCGAGCGGAATGGTATCCCCGAAAAGGCCATCCGGATATCCAGATCCGTCCCAGTTTTCGTGGTGGTGACGAATTAGCGGCAGGATATCGTTCAACGAACTCACATTTCGCGCGAGCTCTTCGCTCTTTACGGGGTGAGTACGCATTATCGCGCTTTCTTCCGTAGTGAGCTTCCCCGGCTTACTGAGAATCGGTCCAAAGACCTCGTGAATCTTGCCCACGTCATGCAGAAGAGCCGCCACTACAATTCGATCGACTTCACGCTCGCGCAGTCCCATCGCGCGGCTAATAACGCGCGCCATGTTCGCTACCCGGCGGGAATGACCGGAGGTGTATGGATCACGCGCCTCGATTGCTGCAACCATCAGCTCGAGCAACTCTTGATTCGTTTTTTCCAGCTGCCAATTCTTCTTATAGAGCTCGCGCGCTCCCAGTAGCGGGATCATGAAAATCGCAGCACCTGTCACGCCGAAATGCACATATATGTAGGCGAAGACGAACACAAACGGTATTGACAAAAGGTCGTACACAAGCGTGAAACGCAGCCGCTTAACCCATAGTCCCAAGGGGTTTGTGTCTTCCTGGAGCCCGACGATTCCGCTGATCGTTAGGCTGTTCGTGGCGAAAAACAGGAGCACAGCCACGAAGTAGGGAACAAATGCGAACTCCGACAGAGTTAATAGGGAGGCACCACCTAAGAACCGATAGGAGATCACCACCACGGTTGATGCCAACAGCATTGCCGCGGTGTTAAATACGACTTTGATCGGTGCTCGTCGGAGAATCAATTCCGCAACAAGTGCCGACGCGGTTGCGGCAAGAACCCCAGACCAATGCGGGACAAGGACTAGCCCTGTGAGTATTGGAAGGTACGCGATAGATCCCGAAGTGATTCTCGAGGAACGATAGGACATCGAGCTCGCCATCAGTCCGAACACGAAGAAACAGACTGCGGGCAGCAGATACCCAGCCGGGATATCGGGGTCAATCAGATACAACGCGCCGAACAGAATAAGGCCGGCGATCGTCACACCCGTCACGTAGCGTTGAATCTTGGACTGCATGTGATAAAAAACCCCCGCCCTGGCTAAGTCCATGTTGCTGTATCAGCCATTAAAAAGCTGAAACACAGATTCAGGAAAAAGTTCACTTTGCGTCACCCCCCTAAAGTTCAGTCGCATTCAGCATCCGCTGAAATGCGCTACTAGGTTGGCTCCGCTCGTGTAACTAGTATTGCCAGCTCAACTCGTCTCGTGGCCGGGACGGGGGTTTTTGTTTTTCCTCTAGGATTCGTGTTAAGGTGAACCTTCTCACAACGATCCCTTCAACTTCACCAGGTCGAATCGACCCGCTTTCAATTCGTATCTATTCCTGCACCG
Organism: Gemmatimonadota bacterium; assembly: GCA_003131365.1. Lineage (GTDB taxonomy): Bacteria > Gemmatimonadota > Gemmatimonadetes > Gemmatimonadales > Gemmatimonadaceae > UBA4720. Next base: position 26,843 of record PKVB01000212.1, read on the forward strand.
GGCACTTGAGCCCGCTTACTCTCCCTGATCAACCCATCGGTTCGTCGCCGACAGTACTGCCAGAGCGCTCGCTGTCTCCGCGCTCCCCTTGATCTCGCAATTCCCTACCAGCAAGTGACTGTCGCGACCCGCGCGCACCGTCACACCCACGAACACGTACTCGCGATCGAAGGCCTCCATCACCTTCACACCCTCCACCGCCAGCTGCCCTTCTCTGCCCTCGGCCGAACCGATCGCGAACACTGTCGCTCGCGCGGCTAGATCGAGGCGAGATCTGTCCCCCTCGATCCCATGGGCTTCGCCAATGTAGGACTCTTCACCCTTCCGCAGCGTAACTCGGCAGGAAAGCCCCTTCGTCCGGGACCCCCTGACCTCCACGTCCTCGAAATAGAGCCGCCGGGCCGTATACCGCTTGACCCCGCCCTCCGAGGCCGGACCCACCGCAAACTGGCTCCGGGGCGTCGGATGCGACGCCTGAGGCTGCGCCGGCGTCGGCCTCAGCTTCGCCTCGCTCGTTATCGCTACGGAAATCTTTCGGTGATCCACCCTCATCGCCAAATGCGCCATCAGCGCACTTTCGATGTTTCTAACCACTTGTTTAGGCGTGAGTTCGGCCGTAGTCAGAACATGGATCTGTTCGACCGCCCCACTCTCACTCTCTATGATTTTTGCGGACACCACTCCCGGAAGCGTCAGGATCAGCTCTTCAGCACGCTTGATCGGGAGTACGCTGCCAGCGATGTTGTTCAAATTCAATTTGTTAGGCGGATTGGAGAGGGCGCGAAACAGGTGACCAATATTGCAGACCACTGGGGTTTAATCAAGCAATAAATCACGCCAATCTCCCCCAGGAAAAATGTGATTTCCGGGGAGTGCGAACAACGCTTCGCCGAGCGCGGAGATGTGTGTTTCATATCACCGGGATGCTTGTTTCATTGCAGCAGAACAGTAGACGACGCCAATCGCCGGCAGTAACACGACAATTTTGTTCGCGGTTGTAAAGCCAACCGGGCCGACTCACTTCGCCTCCGCGACTTCCTCTGTCGGAATCCCGTAGTCGCGGAGCTTCCGGTAAAGAGTCCGCTCGCCGATGTCGAGCATCTCCGCTGCCTTTCTCCGGTTTCCCCGCGTGTCCCTGAGCGCGCCTTCGATCGCCGCCCTCTCGATTTCCGCCATCGTCATACCCGGCGCCAGCGTAATCACGCTGGGTGGCGCCGGCTGGTCGGGAGGCTCGATCGCGCGCGCCGTCGCTCCTGACCCCAGCGCGCCCGTCGGCTGCACCTCGCCCACCCAGTCGCGGTGATCGTGACTCTCGTCGTCGAGACGCCGCCTTAGCTCCTCCACCTGGAGCCGCAGCTCCAGCATGCTTCTCACCAGGAACTCCAGCTCGCGACCCTCGGTGCCAACGGTGCCGCGCACCACGGGACCTACGTGCACCGGTAGGAAGCGCGCCGCTCCGCCCTCCCGAATCGGACGCGGAATGTCTTCAGGTCCGATCTCGCGCCCCGGCGCCAGCACCACCATGCTCTCCACCAGATTCCGCAGCTCACGCACGTTGCCCGGCCACGGATAAGTCATGAGGATCTGCATCGCCTCCGCCGAAACGCCGTGAAACGGGCGGTCGTGCTGCGACGAGAACTCCTTGATGAAGCGGCGCACGAGGAGCGGAATGTCCTCGGGTCTCTCGCGCAGCGGCGGCATGTACATGCTGAGAACGTTCAGTCTATAGTACAGATCGGCCCGGAATCTCCCCTCCTCCATGCTCTCGCGCAGCGGACGATTCGTCGCCGCTACCACTCTCACGTTGATCGGGATCTGCGTCGTTCCCCCGACGCGCGTGAGCTTTCTCTCCTCGAGCACGCGCAGCAACTTCACCTGGGTCGATGGCGGAATCTCCCCGATCTCGTCGAGAAAAAGTGTTCCCTCGTCGGCGAGCTCGAATCGCCCGATGCGCCGCTCCGCTGCCCCGGTGAACGCGCCCTTCTCATGGCCAAACAGCTCGCTCTCGATCAGCGACTCCGGCAGCGCGCCGGCATTCACCGCGATGAATGGCTTTCCACGGCGTGGACTGAGCTTGTGGACCGCCTGCGCCACCAGCTCCTTGCCCGTGCCGCTCTCTCCCTCGATGATCACGGTGCTCGAAACCGGCGCGATCTGCTCGATCTTGAGCAGCACTTCTCCGATCGCCACCGACTGTCCGATCAGCCCCGTTGCCTCCGTGAGGCGCTTGCGGTCGAGCACACGCCGCAAGGCCAGATACAATTCGTCCGACGTGACGGGCTTCGTGTACACATCGGTGAATCCGATGGTGCGAAGGCGCTCGCGCAGCTGTAGATCTTCGACATCGGCGAGACCGATCACCGCGGTGCCATTCCACAGCTGGTCTCGCACGATCTGCATATTGCCCGGATCGCCGAGGTTGCCGGTGAGGACGATGAGATCCGGCTTGAAGCGCTTGATCTCGCCCCGCAAATCGTCGAGCGGAGAGACGACCTCCGTCTTGGTCCCCGCCGCCTCGAGCACCGCGTTGAGCCTGACCGCCGGCTCGACGTCGGCGAGCGTGATGAGCACCTTCACGAAGGCACTGCCGCGAGAGTGTGCTCGGTCACTTTGCCACTCAGTACATCGCAGGCGTGTTGAATGATCGGATCCAGCGCGTCCAGCCCATCGCGCGCGCCACTCGGCGAGCCCGGCAGATTCACGATCAGCGATTTGCCGCGCACCCCGGCGACACCACGTCCCAAGGCGGCGCGTGGGAAAGTCGCGAGCGCCAGTATGCGAATCCGCTCCGCGATCCCGGGAGCCTCGCGCTCGATTACGGCCCGGGTGGCCTCTGGCGTGACGTCGCGGGGAGCGAGCCCGGTGCCACCGGTGGTGAACACGAGATCCGCGCCCTCGGTATCGCACGCGTGAATGAGAGCGCGCACGATCTCCACTGTCTCGTCGGCGCACTTTGCCGCGGAAGCGAGCTCATACTTCTTGGCCTTCACCCAGCCGGCGACGACCGCGCCCGAAGTATCCTGCCGATCGCCGCGCACGACGGAATCGGAGACCGTGATGACCGCTACGCGCACGCGATCAGAGCCTGCTGCCGTTCTTGTAGAACGGCATCTTCTGCACTGTCGCCTGAATGCGCTTGCCGCGAATCTCGATTTCCAGCGCGGCTCCTTCCGCCGCCGACGCGGGCGGCACGTAGGCGGTGCCGATCGGAATCCCCAGCGTCGGGCTCATCGTCCCGCTCCTCACCTCTCCGCTCGGCCGCCCAGCGGCGAACACCGGATATCCGTGCCGCGGGAATGATCTCTCCACGGTCGTGAATCCAACCAGCTTGCGCTCGAGCCCGCGCTCCTTCTGCTTCGCCAGCGCGTCGCGTCCGACGAAATCGCCCTTCTTCATTTTCACCAGCCAGCCGAGTGATGCTTCGAGCGGCGTGGTGGTGTCGTCGAGGTCGTTGCCGTAGAGCGCCATTCCCATCTCGAGCCGCAGCGAATCGCGCGCGCCGAGTCCGGTTGGCGTGACTTCACCCGAGGCGGTCAGCGCGTTCCAGATTTTCACGGCGTGCTCGCCCCCGAAGTACAGCTCGAATCCATCTTCGCCGGTGTAGCCGGTGCGTGCCACCCAGGTCTTCTTGCCGGCGAGGTCGGCCTCGGTCATCGCGAACGCAGCGAGCTCGGCGATCGGCGCGCCGGTGAGGCTGGCGACCACGCCGATGGCCTTGGGGCCCTGCACGGCCAGGAGCGCGGTCTGGTCCGATTCGTTGTTGAGGTTGGGCGAGATCGACTTGGTGTGCTCCTGAAACCAGGCCACGTCCTTGTCGATGTTGCCGGCGTTGACGACGATCAGGTAGTGCTCGTCACCCTGGCGATAGACGATCAGGTCGTCGACGATCCCGCCGTCGGGCTTGCACGCGACCGAGTACATCGCCGTGCGGTCGCGCAGCTTGCCGACGTCGTTGGTGACCAGTCGCTGCACCATCTCGGCGGCGCGCGGCCCGAAGAAGGCGACCTCGCCCATGTGCGAGACGTCGAAGACGCCCGCCGACTCGCGCACGGCGCGGTGCTCGGCGGCTACGCCCTCGTACTGCACGGGCATCTCCCAGCCGGCGAACTCGACGATCTGCGCACCGGCGTCGACGTGGCGGTCGAACAGGGCGGTGCGGCGCAGAGTCGTGGACACCGCCCGCAGGCTAGCGCTACGGCGTGTTCAGCCCCGGAGAGCTAGCGCAGGAACGGCGGTACGTCGATGTCGTCGTCGGAGATCTCCAGCGAGGAACGCTGGCGATCGTCGATGCGCGGACCGCGGTCGCGACCGCGCGAGCGGCTGTCGCGGCGCGCGCTGCGCCCGGGGCGATGATCGAAGCCGGTGCCGATGACGGTCACGCGCACCTCGTCGGACATGCTCTCGTCGATGACCGCGCCGAAGATGATGTTGGCGTTGGGGTCGGCGGCGTTCTGAATCGTCTCGGCGGCGTCGTTGACCTCGAACAGGCCGAGGTCCTTGCCGCCGGTGATGTTCAAGAGGATGCCGGTGGCGCCGTCGACGGACTCTTCCAGCAGCGGCGAGGAGATCGCGGCCTTGGCGGCGTCGGCGCTGCGGCTCTCGCCGCCGGCCGTGCCGATTCCCATGAGCGCGCGGCCCATGTGGCTCATGATCGTGCGCACGTCGGCGAAGTCGAGGTTGATGAGGCCCGGGATCGTGATCAGGTCGGTGATCCCCTGCACGCCCTGGCGCAGCACGTTGTCGGCCTCGCGGAAGGCGTCGAGCATCGACGTGCGCCGCTCGACGACCGTCAGCAGCTTCTCGTTGGGGATCACGATCAGCGTGTCGACGACCTCGCGCAGGCGCTCGATGCCCTCGGTGGCCTGGCGGCCGCGCTGGGAGCCCTCGAACTCGAACGGGCGCGTGACCACGCCGACGGTGAGCGCGCCGATCTCGTTCTTGGCGATCTCGGCGATCACGGGAGCGGCTCCCGTGCCGGTGCCGCCGCCCTCGCCAGCGGTGACGAACACCATGTCGGCGCCCTTCAGCGCCTCCTTGATGTCGTCGCGCGACTCCGAGGCGGCGCCGAGGCCGACGTCGGGATTGGCTCCCGCGCCGAGACCTTTGGTCGACTCGTGGCCGATGTTCAGCTTGATGTCGGCGTCGCACATGGCGAGCGCCTGAGCGTCGGTGTTGGCGGCGATGAACTCCACGCCGCGCAGTCCGGCGTCGACCATACGGCTCACCGCGTTGGTGCCGCCGCCGCCGACGCCCACAACCTTGATGACCGCCAGATAGCTTCCGCTGCTCTCCATGATGGTTCTGTCCGAACCCTTCAGTAGAAAATTAGGGTTCGCAGCATACAGACTGGCGAACCGCTGAGATGCGCACGTTATGCAGGGAACTTCGCCCTGTCAACGCAGACGTCCAGTCTCGCAACAATCGTTGCAGATCGCCCAACTCTCGACTGCCGCCTGAGGATCGGCCGCGACCTGCAGTCAACCTCTAGTAGAGATTTAGTGTTTATTTTTTTGTTGCCGCTCGGCGCTATCCCCCGGATTCCGCGGCCGCCGTGCCGCTCGCTTCGCCACTGCTCGTCGTCGGCGATTCCGCTTTGGCTTCCGTTTTGGCTTCCGTTTCGGCTTCGCCCGAGGTCGAGCTCGAGCTGGTCGGGGAGCTGGTGGGGGAATTGGTCGAGGACCCGCCGCCGACGGCGGCGGACAGCCGTTCGGCGAGCGCTGCGGTCGATTCGCCGCCGCTCGAGCCCGAGGAGGGGGATTCCGCTTCAGTCGAGGTGAGCGGCGGCGCGGCGCGGCCGGAGAATCCCGCGGCCGGACGTTCGGGTAGGCGCACGTCGACGTAGGAGGCGCCGGCCGAGCTTGGGTCGGCGAGCACGCGCGCGAGCGAAAGCCACTTGGCGTGCGGTCGCGTGGCGTCGCCGAAGTAAGCGCGCAGCCCGCTGTGCATCACGAGCGTTAGCCCCTTGCTCGAGCTGTACGCGCGCGTGACCTGCTTGGCCAGCGGCGCGGAGGCGGCGCCGAGCACTGCGACGGCGCTCAGCAACGCAGCGTTGTGCAGGCGCTGGCCGGGCGCCGGCAGCGAGACGCCGGCGATCGCCGGCAGCGAGCCGGAGGCCAGCCCGGGGCCGAGCACGACGCCGCTGNNGCGAATGCTCAGGCCGTGGGGGAAGCTCGTGGCGATCTTCAGTTCGCGCACGACCGGGTAGGAGGCGACCGCCGCGTGCAGCGCCGCGGGACGCACCTGCAGCGTCGTCATTCCGTGTGCGGCGGAGCTCAGCGCGGCATCGACCGCGCGCGCGTCAGGGCCGTGCGCACCGGTCACGCGCACGTCGCGCACGGCCACCAGCGAGGAGCCGCGCAGCCACAGCCAGCCGCCGGCGAGCAGCGGCGTGGCGATCAGCAGGACGATCGTGGCGATGCGCAGGCGCCGGCGCCGGCGCACGTAGGACCAGCCGTCGCCGGCCAGGTGTGCGGCGCCGGCGAGCAGCGCAGCGAGGCGGCCGAGCGTCCAGTCCA
>PKVB01000197.1 GCA_003131365.1 Gemmatimonadota bacterium
TGCGCAGGTCAGACTTCATCGCGGCGACGTACGCCTTGTCCTTCGTGTTCGCAAACTTCGGAATCGCGATCGCGGCAAGAATGCCGATGATGACGACCACGATCAAAAGCTCAATGAGGGTAAAACCCTTTTTGTTGCTCATTTGTGTCTCCTGAGACGTTGGATTTATCGCCGCCGCCTTTGTGGGCCTTCGGCATGCCCAAAAGACGCGGAATCTTTGAACGGCGCAACCTTGGGGAAAGGGCAGCGCGTAACCCAAAACAGGGGATTGGGCGTAACCCGTTGAAGGACAAGACGTTGCAGGTTGCTATCGGGACCATTACTGGTCCGAAAATCGCCGCATTTTGCAACCTGATTTGCACCTTGCAATGGGTCGGGACCGACGCACTTGGGCCCGGGAGCGTCAGCCGCCTGAATCAGCCTTCAATCTCCGTATATCGCGCCAATTCAGCTCGGCCGCTGGACCATTAACTCCCTGCCGGCGTATCATGAAGGGTCCCGACCCCCTTTTTCAGCGACCGGAGCCCCAGCATGCACTACAATAGAATAGCGCGCGAGGTCAGAACATCCTTTGCGGCGCTCATCTCGGTGGGTGCCGCCGCCGCCCTCCTTTGCACCTCCGCGGAGGCCCAGTCCAAACCGGTGGCCGCTGCTCCGTCACAGGCTCCGCGCCGCACCTTCGTAAAACCGACCGACGCAGAGCTGAAGAAAAAGCTGACGCCGCTCCAGTACGCGGTGACGCAACACGCGGAGACCGAGACTCCCTTCCGCAACGTCTATTGGGACAACCACGAGCCGGGCATCTACGTTGACGTCGTTTCTGGCGAGCCCCTCTTCAGCTCGCTCGACAAGTACGACTCCGGCACCGGCTGGCCAAGTTTCACGCGGCCGATCGACCCGACGAACATCCGCACGAAGACCGACCGCATGCTTGGCTACGAGCGCACTGAAGTTCGATCCGCACACGCCGATTCCCATCTGGGCCACCTTTTCGACGACGGACCGCGCCCCACTGGCCTGCGTTATTGCATGAACTCCGCGTCGATGCGCTTCATTCCCGCCGCGCAGCTCGAAGCCGAGGGTTATGGTCAGTACGCCTCGCTCTTCAAGGCCAAAACGGCGGCGACCGCGGCCAAGTAGCAAATCCAGGCTTGTGCGGACAGCCTGAATTTCAGAGCTTTGCCGAAAGAGGTTGTCAGCCAACGTCCTTCCCGCGGCGGATGCGAGTTATCAGAAAGGGCTTCACGCTGATCGAGGTTCTCGTTGTTCTAGTAGTGCTCGGCATCCTTTCAGGCATCGCCATCGCGAAGTTCGTCACCACCAAGGAAGCGGCGTACCTCGCGTCAATGAAGGCGGACTTACGGAATCTCGCGATCTACGAGCAGAACTACCTGATCGAAAGTCAGGGCAGTTACTTCGCGGGGAACGGCGCTGCGCAGGGCTTCGTGTCAACCCCCGGCGTGACGATCAGCGCGACGACAGACCCTGGGCCACCTCCCAGCTGGCATGCAATCGCCACGCACGACAAGACCGCGAAAACGTGCTCGATTACCACGTCGGGCACGTCCGCCTGGGATATTGACTGTCCGTGAAATCGTAAAGAGCGGCGGCTCTGGCCGCGGCTCCTTTTCGCGCCCAGATTCTGCTCCTGAATCTCGCCTCTCCTTCTCTCCGCGTCCGCCCAATGGAATGCTGGTTAATAACGTCGCGCGCCGAGGTGATGCGGCTCGAGTTCGGAGCGGAACCGCCGCCGGAGATATGCCTCCCCGACAAGCCGTTGTCGGAAATCCAGGACAACGCGACGCAGCGGGCGATTCAGGATGCGCCCTACATTATCTACAGCCGCTTCCATCTGGCGCACGAAAGCTGGCGACTGGGCATCGTCTATTCGGTGGCACCACCGACAGTCGGAGACATACAGATTCTGTCGGCGTACAGGGCGGGAAACGAGGCGCGCCCGCACCTCGTATAGCGGCGCAAAGGAGCCCGAGCTGCCGGGCGCCAACCTCTATTTGTGGCGGAGCTTGTCGACGGCGGAATCCAGCAGTGCCTGCAATCGCAGGTATTCCTCGTTGATCCTCTTGCCCGCCGCGGGGAGCTCCGCTTCGGCCTTTTCCGCCAGCTCGGCCAGTCGCTTGCCGGCATTCGTCAGCTCTTCGCGCAGCTTGTCGAGAGTCTGCTTGATGTCATCCATGGGAACTGCTCCTGAGTGTTTTGACGCGCATTCGTCGCGTCACCCGTAGCATACGCCGAAGGCGTGCGAGATGCTACTTACGCCGCAACGGTGCGACTGGTTTCCGCCAGCTATTTCTTCGCCGGCTTGACGAGGAGCTTCTGGCCGATCTTCACCCGGTCTCCCACGAGCTGATTCCATTGCTGGATCTGCTCGGGAGTCGTGTCGAACTTCCTCGCGATGCTGAAGAGCGCGTCGCCACGCTTCACCTTATAGTAGATGGGCTCCTTGATCAGCGCCGCGACCGCTTCGCGGAGCCGCCGCTCGCTCGCCGCGTCCTTTCGCTGCGTCGCGTGAACGCTGTTCACGTAGTCCACCAGCGAATCGAGGTTGGCCTCCTGGCCGCGGACGGCAGCAAATTCGCCGCGCGGCACTCCGGGATGAGACACCCGCACCCCGTGCGCGGTCATGATGTAGAGCCTGCGAGCATCCATACCCAGCAGGGTATCGTTGGGGAATTCCCGCGACAGTATCACAGGCGGAGCATCCTCGCTCTCGAACTTGCTGCCGGGAGCGACACCGATGAAGATCAGACGGTCATTCGTGGCGTACAGCATCCCGTTCGAGCCCCGGTAATAATCGCTCGGTCGGCGCATGAAGACCTTCGCCTTGCGCTCGACTTTCTCGGCGTAGTGTAGCATTCCGCCCTGAAGCTCCCGGTCGGCCGCGCTCCATGCTTTCGGCGCGTCGACGTGACGCATGAAGAAGAAGTACCCGAACAGAAGGAGCCCGACGANNGAGGACAACGGCGAGCCCGAGCAGCGCTTTCTTGACAAAGCGAAACGAGCGGTAAAGTCCTTCAGACTCTTTCATTTCGGATCAGTGTAGTAGGAGGCAGGCATCGGCGGGAGGGCAATCTCCATACCGGGTTTGGCATGTGAGGTGCAACCGAACGCGGCATGGCCGACGTCGAGTTCGAGCAACGCCAGTCAAGGGAGCATAACCCCTTCACTGACGTAGCGGTCCGGCGACCGCGCAATCCCCCGGCTCCACGCTGGAAGAGATTTCTACACGCTGTCCTTCAAGGGACCGGCGCAGCACTCCTGCTAGCCGCCGGAACCGTCTGGACGATCAGGCAAACGCATCCACAATTCATGAAGCCTGGGGAGCTGCTGCACCTTCCCGCCGCGGTCGTTACTGCCCAGTTGCCGGGCACCGAAGGCTACGCTCCTCCGACCGACTCGGCTGCCGTGGTGGAGATCAAGCGAGTTGCCTACTCGCTTCGAAAGTACACCAACGACACGACCCTGGCCCTTAGGATCGCTCAAGCGATCGTGGTCCAAGGGGGGAAGAAGAACATCGACCCCGCGCTCCTCGTTGGGGTGTTGCTGACGGAAGATGCGAAGCTCGATCCGCTAGCGAAGAGCTCTGTCGGCGCGCGGGGGTTGATGCAGGTGATGCCCTTCCACGCCGGGAAATGGAAGGGGTGCACTTCGGCGGACCTGTTCGCGATCGATTCCAACATTTGCCACGGCGTCAGCATCCTTGCCGATCTGATCAAGCGGTCCCCGAGCGTGGCGAGCGCGCTCCAGCGCTACAATGGCTGCGTGCGCGGCACCAATACCCCCAATTGCCACACGTATTCTGGCAAGGTGCTCAAGTTCGCGGAGCAGGCCGCAACCCAGATGCTGAGTTTTTCGCTCTCGGATTGAGCCGGCGAGGGTCGGGTATAAACATCTGACTACCATCAAAATGGACGAATCTGTGACGTAACTCATGGTAGGCAAATGAGTTACTAATTTGACGTCACATTTAAGACATTTTTGACCTCATCTGTTCCACTGCCTGGCAATACTTTTACTTGACCGAACTCGTCAATAGAGGTACCGTAATACGTATCTCAGCAGTGGCACTACCACAATAGAATCAGCTATGCCCGAATGGATAGGACGGGAGCTCGAGNNAGGTCTGCGTCGTGAGGACGTTGCGGCACGTATGGAAAGGCCAGTGTCGGCGTCGACAATACGCAATATCGAGCACGACGAGGACTACAACGTCTCGCTCGATCTTTTGCGACAGATAGCGGCGGTACTCGGCGCCAAGATCCAGGTCTCTCTAGAGGCCGAGGATCTAAAACGCTGGCAGACGCCGCCGGGACAACGACCTGCGTTACAGCTGGCCGATGCACCGGCAGAAGCACAGGAGAGGTTGATCGACAACGAGTACTTCATCCGGTACATCCGGGCGCGTTATCCGGACTGTCCGCTGACGAACTCGCAGATAGGCAGAAGGATGTGGGACTTCGCCAAGCCCAGGGGAGCGGAGCTGGTGAAGGGAAGGATGCAGGTGAAGAAAATGCCGGCCAACGAGAGCATCGCTACATACAGGCTCCCGACAACGGCAGCGCAGTACCGAGTTAGAGAGCGGGACATGGAAGTTCTGCACGGTTTTGCGGATCGGTTGGGCCGGGCGTACCGCGACGAGAAGGGACGGGTTCTTGTTCCGCTCATCTAAGCGCGTTCGGGCTGTACTAATTCCAGGAGAAACTGTGAAGAAGTCACTCAAGCCGTTAAACGCACCTCCGCCGAAGCTGTCTTCGCCTATGAAGACTGCTATGCGCGCCGCATCCCATGCGCTTGCATTGGGCGTGCTGCTCGTTAGCGGAGCTGTGTGGACGATTTCGCAGCAGCATCCGCTATATGCGAACCCGGGCAAGCTGCTGAGACTGCCCGCGGCTATTGTCGACGCTGCACAGCCCACCGAGCAGGCGTTCCGCATTGGTGAGGTTCTGAATCAGTACACTCACGATCGCGCGCTGGCGTTCCGTATCGCCGACGCTCTCGTTGCCCAGGCCGATAAGGAGCACATCGACCCGGCGCTTCTGGTTGGCGTTCTTCTCACCGAAGACGCGACGCTCGATCCGCACGCCCGCAGCTCTGTTGGCGCGCGCGGACTGATGCAGGTAATGCCCCTCCACGGTGGAAAGTGGGGATGCGGCTCGTCCGATCTGTTCGACGTCGAGAGCAACATCTGTCACGGTGTGCAGATCCTCAAGGCGGCGCTGGACGGCTCGCCCAATACTCGTGTCGCGCTTCTGCGCTACAACGGTTGCGTTCGCGGTCGCAATACTCCGAACTGTCATTTGTACGACGACAAGGTCCTGAGACACGCGGGCCGCGCCGCCGCCGAGATGCGACTGGTCAAAACCCAGAAGAGCGAGTAAGGTTGTCATGAAAAAGGAGAGCCGGTGCCAAGCGCACCGGCTCTTTTTTTTGTTCATGAACTCGTCTACAAGTTCCGAGGATCGGCGAAGCTCTACGAAACCGTACTGGGTGCTGGCGTTCTCGCTGCTCGGCATCTCGTTCGCCGGTCCGCTCGTTCGGCTCTCAACCGCGGATCCTGTGGCCATCGCGGTCTGGCGACTGGGCTTCTCCCTCATTATCGTCGCCGCATTCCTCGTTGCGACGGGGGAATGGCGGGACTGGAAGCGGATGACCGCGCGCGAGCTCGCGCTCGCTGCCGCCGGGGGCGTCGCTTTGGCGCTCCACTTCTGGGCCTGGAACGCCTCCATTCACCTCACGACCATCGCCGCATCGGTCACGCTCGTA
>PKVB01000021.1:0-2229 GCA_003131365.1 Gemmatimonadota bacterium
ACTTTGCTTGAATAGTAGAACGGCTCGCCGGGCATATTTGCTTCCCCAAAGACGAGTACCGAGTCCATCTGGGGCACCGTTATCTCAAAATCGCCGTTGCCGTTGCTCATCGCGTATCCCAGCGTCCGGGCCTTTCTCACCTGCGACAGGAGTCGATCATACTCCCTGGAAGCGGCGCGCATCGCGGCTGGGTCACCGTTCTCCCAGTCCAGGCTGTCGAGCACAAAGAGCGACTTGCGGATCGCCGGAACCTTTTTCGCGTTGAACGCATAGACGTGAACGCCGGGCACGCCGGACGTTGTCTCTTTTACATCCGCGCAAGGCTGGGCACTGCCGTCGAGCAGCGTCTTTGCTGGAAACGGGTGCACCAGGGACAACAGGCCGAGTAGCGCGGCTCCTCGTAAAAACACTCCGGACTCCGGGTGAAGGGTCGCTCTCAAGACGCGCCAGCCGGGTTTTCGGAACCGAACGGGGCGCGGCGTCCCGGTGCAGAGGAAGTCCGGTGCCTTGTCTTGCCCCCCTTCGCCTGCTAAGTTACAAGGCTACAGCGATTTAAGAACCAGATACGGGCGTCCGCAAATGAGCGGGCGCGAGATCAAATCCAAATAATGGCATTCGAGAAGACACCCACCGTAGAGAAGTACCGCACCCACAAAGACGACAGCGGCTCGAGCACAGTTCAAGTCGCACTTCTCACCGCGAGAATCAACTATCTCACCGACCACTTCCGCACCCACGCGAAGGATCACCACAGCCGTCGCGGGCTGCTCAAGATGGTAGGTAAACGGCGCCGTCTCCTCGATTACCTGAGGCGTACGGATCTCGAAGGTTACCGCAAGATTATCGCGGACCTTGGGCTCCGATACTAACCTCGCTCTTTGATCTGACCGCGCGGCGCACAATGGCGTCCGCGCGGTTTGTGCTACACAAGCGACAACAACACAACATATGCAACGCATCGAAAGAACGTTCGCTGGCAGACGCCTCGTCATCGAGACAGGCCGCATGGCGAAGCAGGCCGCAGGATCAGCACTTGTCCAGTTCGGCGACACGATGGTCCTCGCCGCCGCGACGGTCAGTGACACCGAAAGTCCCCTTCCGTTTTTCCCGCTACTCGTAGAGTACAAGGACAAAGCCTACGCCGCGGGCAAGATTCCCGGTGGCTTCATCAAACGCGAAGGCCGGCCCTCAGATCCGGAAATCCTCAAGGCGCGAATCATCGACAGATCGATCCGCCCGCTATTCCCGGAAGGCTTCAAGAACGAAGTCCAGGTATTCATCTACGTTATCTCGGCCGACCAGGAGAACGACGCTGACGTGATGGCGCTCGTCGCCGCGTCCTACGCGATCAACTCGTCGAAGATTCCATTCATGGGCCCAATTGCCGGCGTGCGCGTCGGCAGAGTCCAGGAGAAGTGGATCCTCAACCCGACCTTCCAGCAGCTCCCGTATAGCGACATGGACGTCGTCCTCGCCGCTTCGAAGGACTCGATCATGATGGTCGAAGGCGGAGCGCTCGAGGTCACCGAAGCCGACATGCTCGAGGCGCTCACCGTCGGTCAGCGCGGAGTGCAGGAGCTCATCGCGATTCAGGAAGAGATGCTCGCCCAGCACCGCGCTCCGAAGATGCCGTGGAAAAAGGCCGAGATCGCTCCGCAGATCAGATCACGGGTCGACGTGCTCACGAAGGGAAGGATCGTCGAGGCGATCAACCAGAAGGAGAAGCACACCCGCATCGAAGCGGTCGAGCTGGTGAAGAAGGAAGCGATCGCGCTGCTCCTCACCGAGTTCCCGGATAACTCGAAGGACATCTCCAACCTGGTCGGAGACGTCGAGTACAACGCGCTTCGCTCGCAGGTGCTCGACAGCGGCAAGCGAGTCGATGGTCGCGGCACGAAGGATGTGCGGGCCATCACGATCGACACCCCGGTGTTGCCGCGCGCTCACGGTTCGGCGCTCTTCACCCGCGGACAGACTCAGGCACTCGTCGCCGTCACGCTAGGCACCGCCAACGATGTACAGCGCCTCGACAGCATCGACGATGCGGGCGANNACTTCCCGCCGTTCTCGACGGGTGAAGTGAGACCGATGCGCGGCACGAGCCGTCGCGAGATCGGCCACGGAAACCTGGCCGAGCGCGCGCTTCAGGGCGTGCTGCCGGCGTTCGAGGAATTCCCGTACACGATTCGCATTGTGTCCGACGTTCTCGAGTCGAACGGATCGTCGTCG
>PKVB01000021.1:2236-2538 GCA_003131365.1 Gemmatimonadota bacterium
ATCCAGATGGACATCAAGGTCGAAGGACTCGATCTCCAGATCGTGAAGGAAGCCATGGCGCAGGCGCGCGAGGGAAGACTTCACATTCTCGGCGAGATGTCGAAGGCACTGGCGCAGCCGCGCGCCGACCTTTCCCCGTTTGCACCGCGCATCGTGACGATGAACATCAGCCCCGAGAAGATCGGCGATCTCATCGGCCCCAAGGGCAAGACGATCCGCGGCATTCAGGAAGAGACTGGCGCCGAGATCACGGTGGACGACGCTGGATTGGTCACGATCGCCGCTGTTGGCGGCGAGGCGAT
>PKVB01000066.1:0-2589 GCA_003131365.1 Gemmatimonadota bacterium
TCCCCGAGTTGCAGGGACGCTTTCCGATCCGGGTCGAGCTCGAGTCGCTGACCGAGAAGGATTTCGTGCGCATCCTGCACGAGCCGAAAAACGCCCTGACGATGCAGTACTCGTCGCTGTTGGCGACGGAAGGGGTCACGCTGACGTTCGCTGACGACGCCATCGCCGAGGTGGCGCGCTATGCGGCACTGGTCAACGAGAAAACGGAGAACATCGGCGCGCGGCNNACCGAGAACATCGGCGCGCGGCGCCTTCACACCATCCTGGAGCGCCTCCTCGACGAACTGTCATTCGACGCCAGCGAGATGGGCGGTCAGTCGGTCACGATCGACGCCGCCTACGTGCAACGCGTGCTTGCGGAGACGGTAAAGGACGAGGATTTGAGCCGGTACGTGTTGTGAGGCGCGCTACGATTCTCTTCGCGGCTGTGATGCTTGCGGCCTCCGCGCGGGCCGACACTGTGGCGGACATGCGCTCGGCCATCTCCCAGCTTCGCGCCACGAAGCCGATTCACGTTTCGATCGACGTGCAGCGCTCGCGGAAGAACGAAGGGCGTTTCGCGAATCAGCAGTTCACCGGCTCGGCGTCGCTCGATGTCGTCGAAGANNCCATCCTGGAGCGAGCCGACCGCGAGTCGCGGGAGCACACCTCCGATCCGCGGAAGACGATGCCGACGCGCGCGGCCATCAACGATACACAACCTACCGAGGTTGCCGACGCCGTCGATTTCGCCGGCCCGTTTCTGCGGCTCCTCGAAACGGCCACGAAAGTGAGCGAAACACGCGGTTCGCGCGATGGCCGGCCGGTCCGGGTCGTGGTCCTGAAGCTGACGCCGAAACTGCCACCGGAAGCGACGAGCATCTTCAGCGTGAAGTTCACCGAAGACCGGATGACCGTCTGGCTCGGCGACGACAACGTCCCGCTGGCCGCCGAGCGGATCCAGCGCGGCACCGCCGGTTTCATGTTCATCAAAGGCTCGATGATGAACCGCTCGTCCTGGACCTTCACCCGCTACGGCGACCGGCTGGTCGTTCTCCGCGATGACTCGTCCTACGCGGGGTCGGGATTCGGGCAGAAGGGGGAAGGGCGCAGCGTGCAGGTGCTGACGGTGAGGTGAATCCAACAAGGAACGAGCCGTCTCGACGGACCGCTGCACTCATTTCTGCGACCACTTCGGGCGCTGCATGAAAGAAAGTGGGAGGATACCCCTTGAAAAGGTCGGGGCTCTGAAAGAGGCTGCATAGGCATCGCGAGGTCGCGTGCAAGGCGGATCTGAATGAAGCGTCGCGATTTGGTGCGTCATCTGCGCGAGCACGGCTGCGTCCTCGATCATGAGGGCGGACGGCACACAGTATTTGTGGGTCCTAACAACAGGACGTCGTCAGTTCCGCGACACAACGAGATCAAGAATGGATTGGTGCGCAAGATCTGCAGCGATTTGGGAATCCCGGATCCGTTTTGGCGCGACTGATCACTTCACAGCAATAAACATCGGCTCGCGAATGAGCCGTGAAGTGTCCAGATCTTTCAACGAAAGTCGGCGGTTGGCATCGAGGATCAGTTCGACCGCCTCACGTAGATTCTCTCGTGCCTCATCGAGCGTTTCCCCTTGNNCACGTTTGGGCTCCTTCAGTAGCGCATACGTCACGTTTGGGCTCCTTCAGTAGCGCATACGTTACTACTCTCGCTGGTTTCTACAAATTTCGCAGCGGACAGAAGGGTTAGTTCGTTCCGACCTCCGACAGCTTCGTATCCTCCGGCACATCCGTCGGGCTCGCGAAGAAGAGTTTGAAGCCGTCGGGGTCGTTGACTTGGGTGACCCAGAGGCCGTTGCCTACTTCGGGTTCCGAAGGGTTCAGGCCGCGGGAACGGAACTCGTGGTAGAGAGCGATGGCGTCGACGCACTGGAAGTTGAGCGTGATGCCCTGGCCGGCGTTCGCGGGTGGCGCTTTCGCGAACTCCTGCAGCATCAGTGACGCGCCGCCGAGGATGAGCCAGCACCAGCGGAGTTGGCCGTCAGGTGCCCACTTGTGCCGGAACGCGAAACCGAGGCCGTCGATGTAAAACTTGATGGAGCGTTCCATTGAGGAGACGTGGAGGAACGGGACGACTTCTTTGACGTTCATCGGATCCCTCAGAAAATGTACGAGCTTGCAGCCTGTGCACCGAACAGCAGCCGGTCGATCGTCCACTCGCCGCCATTCGTGGCGAAAACGAGAAGGGCGATGAGAAAGAGCAGCAGGTCGTAGTGCCAGCCCTGCGAGCCCTTTCCCCAGAATCCCGAATGCCAGACGAAGGCTTTGCGATGTATGGCTCCGAGCATGACGATCATCAGTCCGACCGCGGAGAGCCGGGTCAGCAGGCCGCCGGCGATGCCGAGTCCGGCCAGCAACTCGACGACGCCGACGAGCAGGACGATCGGCTTCGGCAGTCCGAGGTCTTTCGAGCTCCCCTCCGGATCGCGGGCGTGGCCGAAGCCGCTCCAGACGAAGATCAGGCCGGCGAGGATGCGCAAGGCGAGGATCGTGTATTGGTTGAGCGCAAACATGATCGGCAAGTTTATCGCCACCAATGTGGCACAGACACTCT
>PKVB01000066.1:2608-29420 GCA_003131365.1 Gemmatimonadota bacterium
CGGAGATGACCAGCAGCGCCGCCACCGGTTCCCAGAGATCGAAGAACGTGGCCCCTCGGATCACGATCCCTCTTGCGATCCTGATGAAGTGCGTCGCGGGAAGCAGATACGACACCACGCGCAACGGAAGCGGCAGAGACGCGATCGGGAAGATGTAGCCGGAGAGGAGAACGGACGGCAGCATGATCCCCATCGACCGCTGCATCGCTTCCATCTGCGTTTTGGCGCGCGAGGAGACGAGCAGGCCGGCGGAGAGCAGCGAGAGAAGGTAGACCGGCGAGAGGNNCGAGCGTGCCGCGCTCGCGCTCTTTCACGATGGCGAACGAGGAGAGGATCGTTCCGGAAAACGTCAGCAGGATGGAGATGAGGCCCGGGATGAGCAGGTTGGCGCTGCGCATGTCGGGGTTGAACATCATCACCGGATGCGCTTCGATCAGCGGCTGCGCGCTNNAGCGCGTTGATGGAGTTGGAGAGGATGACGCCGTTGGCCGCGGAGAGCGCCTGCGTGGCGATGCTGGAATCCGAGCCGTCGATCATGATCAGGACGTCGGCCTGCCGTCTCGCGGCGATGTTGCGCGCGTAGTCGGGTGGAACCTCGATCGCCACCTGCGCGTGCCCAGCCACGATCTGATGCTGCAATTCGGCCCGCGAGCTGACGAGCGTGACCACCCGCAGATAGGAGGTGTTGCCAAACTGTTCGATCAGCCGCCGGCTCTCCTGCGATTGGCTCTGATCGAAGACGACGGTGGGGATGTTCTTCGCGTTCATGTCGATGACCCCGAAGAGGATCAGCTCGAACACAGGGACGGCGATGGCGAAGAAGAGCGTGCCGCGGTCGCGCAGCATCTGCGTCAGCTCTTTGCGGAACATCGCGGCGAAGCCGTTCACAGCGAGGCCTCGACTTCCTTGCCGCGCGTTTCGGTGAGGCGGACGAAGACGTCTTCCAGCGACGGCTCGATCGGGCTGACCGCCACCTTGCCGAGGCGGAAGGCTTCCAGGTCGCCTTTGAGCTTGTCGTTGGAGACGCCATCGTCGATCAGAAGATGCAGCGACGTTCCGAAGATCGTGGCGGCCCGGACGTACGACAGCGTGCGCGCGCTCGTCATCAGCCGCGCCACCCCTTCGCTCGAGACTGCCTCGACGCGCCGGGTTCCCTCGGGCGTGACCTCCGGCAGTTCTTTGAGCACGTCGGGGCGGCCGACGACGATGAGGTGGGCCATGTAGAGGTATGCCACGGAGGCGCAGCGCTCCGCTTCGTCCATGTAGTGCGTTGTCATCACGATCGTGCGCCCGCGCTTGTGGAGATCGAGCAGTATGTCCCACAGGTCGAGGCGCGCCTGCGGATCGAGCCCCACCGTCGGCTCGTCGAGGAAGAGTATATCCGGCTCGTGCATCAGTGCCCGCACAATCATCAGTCGCTGCTGCTGCCCACCCGATAGCTCCGCCATCTTTGATGACGCTTTTTCGGAGAGTCCCAGCCGCTCGAGCAACTCGTATGCGCGCTTGGTCGAGACATCGAACGAAATCCCGAAGTACGCGGCGTGGAACTGAAGGTTCTCCAGCACGTTGAGGCTGAGGTCGGCATTCGGCCGTTGGGGAACGACGCCGATCGTCTGGCGGACGCGCACCGAATCTTCCACCACGTCCGCGCCGGCGACGGTCGCCTTCCCCGACGTTGGACGCACGCGAGTCGTGAGAATCCCGATCGCGGTCGTCTTGCCGGCGCCGTTCGGACCGAGTAGCCCGAAGAATTCGCCCGCGCCGATGTCGAGATCGAGCGACTCGAGCGCAATCACGTCGCCCGACGGGGGCGCGGATGTGCCGGGCGGACCCCACCGCGCGCTGTAGGACGAGCCGCCAGGCTTGGACTTTCCGCTACCCTTGTAAACCTTGCGCAGCGCGCGCATCTCGATCGCGTTCACCGCTAGTTATTCCGATCCACGTAGTAGAAGAAATCCAGCAGGAAGGAGTTGAAGGTAGCGGGTCGCGCCGAAGTGCACGACGTCCGGTAGTCGGATCCTGCTACTCAGGCCCCGATTGGGTGCCAGGTCGTTTTGAACTCGATGAAGTCCCGGATTTCGTAAACACTCTGCGCTTTCTCACCGGTCCAGTCGATCTCGTCGTCACGCTTCCGCGCGCGCACCCGCTTGATGCTCTCGGCCGCGCCAAGCTGGAGCTGCTTCTTCTCCTCCTGACTCACGACCGCGTTCACCCCGCGTATGTGCGTGTGCGTAGCGAAAGTCGGCACCAGCTCCTTCCTGAATCCGGTTAGGAGATTCACCACCCCACCCGGAAGATCGGACACGGCGAGCAATTCGCCCAGCACGATCGCCGGATACGGAAACTCCTCCGACGCCAGGGCGACGCAGACGTTCCCAGACACGATCACCGGCGCGATCTGACTCAAAAGTCCCAACAGGGGAAACGCGTCGTCTGCGATGATGCCGATGATCCCCATCGGCTCCGCTACGGTGAAGTTGAAGAACGGGCCGGCGACGGGATTGGTGTTGCCGAGCACCTGCTCGTATTTGTCGGACCAGCCGGCGTAGTAAATGAGACGATCGACGCTGGCGACGACTTCCTTCGCGGCCGCAGTCCTGCTTGATGCCCCGGAAAGCACGAGCGCCTGTGCCATCTAGGCGCTCCTCGACTCCAGCATCTCGCCGAGCCGATAAAGAATCTGCCCGCGGTTGTACGGTGTACGCTTCGCCCAATCGGGCCCGGCCTTGGCTGCCGCTTCCACCGCGTTGCGCAAATCCTTGCGCGTGCACTGCGGAATATTGGCGAGCAAAGAAGGTTGACCCTTCGGCGACAGCTTCTTCTGAATTGGGAAAACGCGCCCGCTCTCGGAGCGAATGAACTGTCCGCCGACGTAAACCTTGGGCGTCTTGGTGACAGGAATGCGCGCCATTTAGACGACCTTCCCGTAATCCATGAGACCCTGGCGCCCGCCTTCGCGCCCGAAGCCGGATTCCTTGTAGCCCCCGAACGGCGACGATGGATCGAATTTGTTGAACGTATTCGCCCAGACGACGCCTGCCTTGAGCAGCGTGCTCATCTTGAGAATCCGCGATCCCTTGTCGGTCCACACGCCGGCCGATAATCCGTACATCGTGTTGTTCGCTTTCTCGACTGCTTCCTCGAGGGTACGGAACGTCAGCACGCTGAGCACCGGTCCGAAGATCTCCTCTTTCGCGATGCGATGGCTTTGTGTGACTCCGGTAAACACTGTCGGTTTGAAGTAAAACCCCTTCGTCGGCAGGTGACACACCGCCGACTGATACATCTCCGCGCCCGCCGTCACGCCTGAGTCGACCAGCTCGGAGATCCGCTCGAGCTGCGCCTTGGAGTTGATCGCGCCCACGTCCGTGTTCTTGTCGAGCGGGTTCCCAACGCGCAGGACGTCGATCCGGTTCTTCAACTTCGCGACGAACATCTCGGCGATCGATTCCTGAACGAGCAGCCTGCTCCCTGCGCAGCAGACGTGGCCTTGATTGAAGAAGATTCCGTTGACGACGCCTTCGACCGCCTGGTCCACGGGCGAATCATCGAAGACTATGTTCGCCGCTTTTCCGCCGAGCTCCAGCGTCAACTTCTTGTCGGTGCCGGCCAGCTGACGCATGATGATCTTGCCGACCTCGGTCGACCCGGTAAACGCGATCTTCGCGGCGGTGGGATGCGTGACAACTGCCGCGCCAGTCTCGCCGGCGCCGCATACAATGTTCACCACGCCGGGCGGCAGCTCCGCCTCGATCAACAGCTCGGCGAATTTGAGTGCGGTGACGGATGTCGTTTCCGCCGGCTTCAGCACCACCGTGTTTCCCATCGCGAGAGCCGGCGCGATCTTCCACGCCAGCATGAGCAAGGGAAAATTCCAGGGAATCACCTGACCGATGACGCCGAGTGGAACGACGGTGGCTCCCGGCGTCGCGTACTCGAGTTTGTCGGCCCACCCTGCGTGGTAGAAGAAGTGCGCGGCTGCCATCGGCACGTCGAAATCGCGCGATTCCTTGATCGGCTTGCCGCCATCCATCGTCTCGGCCACCGCGAATTCGCGCGCGCGGTCCTGAATGAGACGCGCGATGCGGTAGAGATACTTGCCGCGCTCGGCACCGGCGAGCCTGCTCCACGGACCGAACGCCTTGTGTGCGGCCTGATAAGCCGCGTCGACGTCGCCCTGATTCGCGAGCGCGATCTGGGCGAGGGGTTCTTCGGTGGCCGGATTGATCGAGTCGAAGTACTTCCCCGACTTGGGCGCGACGAACTTCCCGCCGATGAAGAGATCGTACCTCGGTTTCAGTTTCGGATCGGCGGTCTCGGGGGCCGGATCGTACTCCCACAGATCGCCGAATATCAGATGAGGAACCGAGCTGGTCGTCGCCGCTGGCCGCGCAATAGCTCTTGGAGTTGTCATGTCAGTAGCTCTCGGCGGC
The DNA here is from genome assembly GCA_003131365.1 of Gemmatimonadota bacterium. GTDB lineage: Bacteria > Gemmatimonadota > Gemmatimonadetes > Gemmatimonadales > Gemmatimonadaceae > UBA4720. The sequence continues at coordinate 7,042 of PKVB01000066.1, forward strand.
CTCTGTGAAGTAATAGGGCGCCTGGTACGCGCCGGTCTTTTCTTTTTCGATCTGGCGGAGCAAGTCGTTGAGCAGCGAGCTCGCGCCGAAGCGATACCGCGACGAATTCAGCCACGCGTCACCTAGCGTCTCCTTGACGGCGACGAGGTAGTGAAGCGCCTGCTTCGCGGTCTTGATCCCCCCCGCCGGCTTCATCCCGATCGCAATGCCTGTCGCGAGATAGAAATCGCGGATCGCCTCGATCATCACCTGTGTGTTGGCGAGCGTCGCGCTCCCCGACGCCTTGCCGGTGCTGGTCTTGATGAAGTCGCCGGGGCGAATCACCTGCATCGCGAGAAACGAAGCTGCGCGAACGTTGTCGTACGTGTCGAGCTCGCTCACTTCGAGAATGACCTTGAGCTGCGCGTCGCCGCAGGCCTCGACTACGGCACTGATCTCGTCCTGCACGGCATTGAGCTCACCGGAAAGGAAGAGCCCGCGATTGATGACCATGTCGATCTCGTCCGCGCCATCCGAGACGGCGGTGCGCACTTCCTCGAGACGCAGCGGGAGCGGGCTTTGTCCCGACGGGAATGCAGTCGCGACTGATGCGACTTTGATGGCCGTATCGGCCAGCCAGCGGGCCGCGTATTTCACCAGGAATGGGTAGATGCAGACGGCCGCGACCGGCGGCACGTCCGGATCGGCACTGGGGCGCCGAGCTTTCTGGCAGAGCGAGGCGATCTTGCCGGGTGTGTCTTTCCCCTCGAGCGTGGTGAGGTCGACCATGGAAACCGCCGTCTTCAGACCCCAGAGTTTGGAGCCCTTCTTGATGCTCCGAGTGGTGAACTTTGCCACGCGCTCCTCGATTCCGACCTGATCTACTGTTCCGATCTCATCGAAGAGTTTGCTGAAGCTCGTGCGGAGGGCGGCACCGGCGGGGGGGGACATGGTCCTCGTAATATCGCGACCGGAATCACCCATTACAACGCTACTTTCTCCTAAATCACCCATTACAACGCCGCACCGCGAGCGATTACTTTGGCAGCATGACCGAAGTGCGTCCCTACGCCGTCCTGTTCGATCTTGACGGTACGCTGATCGACTCCATTGCGCTCCTGCTGGCGTCGATGAAGCACACGTTTCAGGGACGGCCGCGGCAGCCGACGGATGCCGAATGGATCGAGGGACTGGGTACTCCCCTTCCGAAGCAGCTCACGCCGTACGTCGAGTCGGACGAAGATCGTGAGCGCCTCGTCAACCGGTACCGGACCNNTTTGATGTCGCACTACGAAGGAGTCATCGACACGCTCGCCCTTCTCTACCAGCGAGGTCACCCAATGGCCGTAGTGACGAGCAAGGGGAACATGATGATGGAGCGCGGGCTCAAATTCATCGGAGCCGACGACTACATCGAGGTGGCGATCGGCTACGACTCGGTGCACATCCACAAGCCCGATCCCTATCCGGTTAAGGCGGCACTGGAGAAGCTCGAATACCTGGCCAGCGAAGCTGTCTTCGTCGGCGATTCACCACATGATATCAAGTCCGGCAACGCGGCTGGTGTGATCACGATCGCCGCGTTGTGGGGTCCTTTCACCCGGTCAGTGCTCGAGCCGTACAAGCCGAGCTACTTTCTCGACGACATAAAACACCTTCCGGCGCTAATGGACCGAATCGCAACGGAAAATGTGGGGTAATATATTGTCGCACGTTCGACCCTCTTAGGAGCTAGCAAATGGGTGTGTCATATCAGACGGGAACGTTGGTCCGTACCGGCGAAGAGCGAGCCACGCTCGTTCGCCGGACCTACTCACTGGTGCTTGTCAGTGTTCTGGTGACGATGGTGGGCGCCACGTTCGGACTATCGCAGCCGCAGTTGATGGCGGCAGTCCAAAGGCACCCGTTCATCGCGTTCTTCTGCTCGCTGGCGCCGCTGCTGCTAGCCACGCGCCAGAAGGCCGTGTTCCCGGTGAACATCGGCCTCGTTCTGCTCTTCAACTTCGTGATGGGCGTAATCATCTCTCCGGCGCTCTTCTTCTATGGAAGGTCGCAGCCCGGGCTCATCGGTCAGGCGGCGGTGCTGACGATCGGCGCCTTCGGAATTCTCACGCTCTACGCTTTTGTGAGCCGCCGCGATTTCAGCGCCTGGGGAAGCTTCCTCATCGTCGGCCTGTGGGTGCTGATAGGCACGATGTTTCTGAACTTCTTTTTCCAGAACGCCATGATCGATCTCTGGTTGGCGTCGGTGGCGGTGCTCTTGTTCAGCGGGCTGCTGGTGTTCGACACCTGGCGCCTCCGCAACTTCTACGGGCCCGATGAGTACGTGGGCGCGGCCGTTCAGATCTATCTGGACCTATTGAACATGTTCATGGCGGTGCTGCGGGTTCTCGGGAACCGGCGGAACTAACTGATCTTCTGCTGCGCAACCTCTATCTTCCCGGCCATATCGAGATCCTTCTGCGTAATTCCGCCGGCGGAGTGAGTGCTCAAGGTGCAGGTGACCTTCGTGTAGCGGATATCGAGGTCGGGGTGGTGATCCGCCGCGTCCGCCGCTTTGGCTACCGCCGACACGAAGGCAATCCCCGTCAGGAAATCCCGGAACTGAAAAGTCTTGGTGATCACTTCTCCGCGCCGGCTCCAGCCCGGGAGATTCCCCAGCTCTCGCTGGATCGAAATGTCGGATAAACGTTCAGCCATCGATTACTTGCTCCACGCAGAGTGCTTGGCGAAGAAGATAAGTTCGAGATCATGCCGCGCAATGATCTCGGGCCTGGTCGGCGTGCTGGTCGTCATCGGCCTGCCTGCGACCGCCAGCGGGCAGCAGTCGTCATCGGGTGGACCGACCGGACCGTCCGACAGCTACTGGGAAAGATTCGCTCTCGGCGCCGCCGTGAGCCTTCTGGCTCACGAGAGCGCGCACATACTAACCTCCCTCGCTCTCGGCTTTCACCCGTACATCGCGTTCGACAAGGGTCGGCCCACCGTATTCTCGGGGATCGACAGCAACCAGTACCCACACGATCAGTTTCTTTTTTCCGCGGCGGGGCTGACGACCCAGGCCGTAATTGACGAGGCCATCCTGGACATCCCACACTCGCGCGGCGGAGCGTTCGAGCGGGGACTGCTCGCCGGCGGAATCGGCACGACCCTCTTCTACGTCACGATCGGCCGCAACGGCTCGGTCAGCGACATCAGCGTGATGGCGCGGACGGGGTCGCTCTCCAAGACACAGCTCTCGCTCATCTTCGGCGGGCTCTCAGCGATCCACGCTCTCCGAATTTCCCGCGATTCGAGCTACGCCCATTTTTTTGTGCGACCTGTGCAGAACGGTGCTGCCCTTGGCATTTCATTCTGACGTCTTTTCGCTTCAGAGGCGCATCGAACACGCTTGGTAGCTGGGCCTCGTCACCCCCCGAACGCCACCTGTAAAGCGCCAAGCCTTTTAGCCGTGAAGCCTACGGTTGGTTTGTGGATGCCAGCCGAATCGCTTCGATCCTGGACTCTACGCCAGCTTCGGGGTATCTTCGGTCGGTGATGCACCGGGACCCCAGCCTATTCGGTGAAGCATACGAGCGATCGGCCCGGCAGCTCCCGGTCATCGGCGAGCAGAAGGACATACGCTACTACTCCTCGCCGGCCAAGAGCGTCCTCAACGGGCCCGAGAGCACCGGCATGGGGTTCTGGTCGATCAATCCCTACATCGGCTGCGCGTTCGGCTGCGCCTACTGCTACGCACGCTACACGCACCGCTACGTGATGGAGCGCGCCGCCACCGACGAGAAAATGACCGAGGTCCTGGGCGAAGCGTACAACAGGCTGCCGCCCTGGCTCGCGTTCGAGCGGAACATCTTCGTGAAGCGAAACGCACCTGAGGTCCTTAGTCGCACTCTCCGGTTCGGGAGCGACCGGCACCTCAGGCTGCTTCACGGCGAGACCATCGTGATCGGCACCGCGACTGATCCGTACCAGCCGGCTGAGAGAAGATTCCGGGTCACTCGCGAAATTCTCGAGGTGCTGGCCGAGCATCCGGGATTGAAGGTGTCGATCATCACGAAGAGTCCGCTCATCACGCGCGACATCGACCTGCTTTCACGGGTCAACAGAATCTCGGATCTCTCCATTCACATCTCACTCATCACGCTCGACCGCGAGCTGGCGCGACGGCTCGAGCCGAGGTCGCCCACGCCCGAATCGAGGGTGCGCGCTCTGGCACGGCTCCGCGAGGCGGGGCTCGATGCGGGAATCAACTGCATGCCGGTACTGCCAGGCATCACGGACAACCCGTCCGATCTCGAAGCGTTGGTGAAGAGAGTGTCGGAGGCCGGCGCCACCTATGTCGGCGCGTGCGCGGTGCGGCTCCAGTCCGCGGCGAAAAAGCGCTATCTCCCCTTTATCGAGCAGGAGTTCCCGCACCTGGCGGAGAGGTACCGCAATACGTACGGGAGCAGCGCGAACGCGGGCGAAAAATACCGCGAAGGTCTCGCGCGCTTCTTCGAGAAGTTGTGCGTGAAGTACCGAGTACGCGGCTGGTCGAGACACTACGACGAAGAAGGGGACGAGTCGCCTGAACCGGCGCTCGTCCCCAATGTGCAGATGTCCCTCGAGATATAACCCGGGCCGGCGGCGCGAGCCGCCGAACCAGCGCTTACTTCGCGGCCAGGGCTTTTTCCATCGCCGCGAAGGTTTACTTCGCTACTGCCTTCTTCTTGGCGTGATGGACCGACTTCTTTGCTTCTTTCACCTCAGTCTTCGTGCTCTCGCCTTCAGCCTTCGCTTCGGTAGCCATTCCACCGCCCGATCCGCTCGTGGCCGTTTTACCAGCCGGCGGATTGTCGTTCGGCCCGAAGCCGATGTTCATCGCAGTGAGCAGCGCCGCGGCGTTGTTCGCTGAGTTGAACTTCTTGGCGCAGGTAGCGATGGCGCGACGGGTCTGCGGGCCGTAGTGGCCGTCGACGTTCGTTACGCCGCAGCCTTGGTCACGCAGCTCCTGTTGCAATGCCAGGAACTGGATCTTGGAGAGTCCAGCCTGAGCAGAAGCCAGGGCTGGGATGGTCATTAAAGCGATAACAGCGATGGTCTTCTTCATCTTCGATGCCTCCGATCAGGGATGGTCTCTACTATATCCACCATACGGTACAGAGTACCGTACAGAGTTCTCACAGCGCTGCAAGGTCTACGCCGAGAGCGAGATTTGAGCGGTGAAATGGACAAAAAAAACGCCCGGCTCGCAAGGAGTCGGGCGTTTTCTTTGGAGAATCGGGTCTAGCGGAGCGCCTGGATGATCAGGGCGCCTACTGCGAGGAGTGCCACGCCGATCGCGATTGCCGAAACAGGCGTCATCGTGACCTGGCGCTTCCACCAGCTTGTGGCGGTGCCGGGTGTGTCGGGAAGGGCCGCCATGATCCGCTGCTGAACGTGCACCGGAGTGACCCGACGGCGGAGCATCTCGCTCTCGGCGTTTATCCGGGTCCACAGCTCGACCTTCGATTTGCCCTCGACTTCACTTGCGCGCATTGCGTCTACCTCGCCGTCTAGCCAGTCGTGCAGTAATGTGTGACCAGAGACTCCATTGAGCGGAACCTCCCGATCGTACATCTGCTCGGCGGGCTTGTCCTTTCTCTGAAGGGGCTCTCGTCCCGTGATTTTTTCGTTGCTCTCGAAACCAGCGTCATCGCGATTCATGCGTACTTCTCCTCGAGCAGTTGTTGGAGGGCCTCTCGCGCCCGATGCACTCGCATCTTCAAAGCGCCAACGGTCGTTTCCAGTAACAGTGCCATCTCTTCGTACGATCTCCCCTCTACGTGCTTCATCACAAACGCTTCACGCAGCGAGGGAGCGAGTCTGGCCAGAGCAAACTGCAGATCCGTACGCAGCTCGTTGCGATCCATCTCTTCTTCCGGCGTCGAGTACGTCGAGGGCTGATCGTCCTCATCGTAGCTCACGTGCGTTCGCCGAATGTTCTTCAGCCAATCCTTGCACGAGTTAGCGACGATTCGGAACACCCAAGCGTCAAATCGGCCGCGAACTTCGCCCAAATGCTGATAGGCTTTAATAAAAGACGCTTGGAGTAAGTCTTCCGCCACATCTGGACTTCCGGTCATCCCAAGTGCATGTCGGTACAAGGGATCGCTATACCGGGTTATCAGAACCCCGAACGAATCCTTGTGACCCGCCAAAACCTTGGCGATGATCTCCTGATCGGCATCAATTCCCGGCACCTGATCATCCGGTGTCGAGCCCTCCGCGCCCAATGGTTGAGCACCCTGATTTTGCAGCGGTGTGGCTGTCATCTTCACTTGCCTAATGTAATCCCTTTGCCTGGCCCTATATAGACCCAACTGGCGCGGGGATAACACCTTATCACCGATACGACGTTTTGACGATTAGAGGCTCGTGGAAGCAACCGAGTTTAACGAAGCCTTACCGTATACAGATGCTCGAGCGCGATGTCGCGGTGATAGTGCCTCCCATCCCGGTCGCTGTCGGCGCGGTACCGCCGGTATCGCTGGCTGTAATGGGTCACCTTTCCGTCGGCTGAGGCCTTGTTCAACAGGGAAAGGAGTGCTTCTGGTGGCAGGTGCCCCTCGGAATTGAAGCTGACGAGAGCATGGGTCGCTGACGTAGCGGAAAGAAGAGCCGAAAAGAGCTTCTGAACCCGCCTTCCGTGGGACCACTGGCTGCGACCCTCCTCACCGGCGAGAAGCCCGACCTTCCCGCGGATCGCCGGCGCCGACTCGGCCCAGCCACGCGCGAGGATCTCGGGGATGTGATAGTAGGCAACGTACTGGCGCGAGTTGTAGGGAGGATCAATGTAGAGGAGATCCACCTCGCCAATTGATTTCGCCGCCTCGATTGCGTCCATGAGATGCGCTCGCGCGGGCTGGGCTCCTTTGACGGGGACCTCGGGAACTACCGTGAACGCCCGTCGCGCGTTCGGTTGCCACCGCTTCATGTACGACGCATACACGCCCGCGGTGTTGGCGACCCTGTCCGCACCTTCGATGATCGCCGCCAGTAACAAATAGTAGCTGTCCTCGCCAACCCTCCCAGCTTTTCGCCAGCTCTCGAGCTCTTCGCGCGCCGCATCGATTCGTCCGGCGTTCGCCGGGGTGAAGTACATCCTCCCCCCGCTCTCGCTTCCGCCCGCCGGAGAGAAGTGCCGGCTGATGAAGCTCTCACGTGGGGCCAGGGCGGCCAGCTCGCTTGCCATCTCGTTGAGCAAAGGATCCGCTTGCTCGGCGACCACGTATGCCCGCTGGAACACATAGGACGACACGAGGAGATCGCTCGAGTGGACGCGCCACCCCTGAGCCTTGAGCGCACGGCTCACACTCGCGGTCCCCGCGAACGCGTCGTGCACGGACCCGACCGGGATCCCACCTTTTTTGAGGGTCCGGAGGATGAAAGGAAGAAGCCGGGTTTTGTTTCCGATGTACCGCATGATGCTGCGAGGGCGAATGCAATGAGGGCGAGGTTGTTGGCCTCGCCCTCTAAAACGGGATCAGCTCGACTCTATTGGCAAACCTGTGCCGGCGTCAGCACCGCCTGCGGATTCACGGGAATCGCGAATCCGTAAGTCGCGTTGAGCGCATCGGCGGCCGCGTTTGCCATCTCCTGGTAACCCTGAACGTTCGGGTGCACACCGTCCATGCTGATGTACTGGCCGTAAGGAAGGGCGCAGGTCAATTGCTTCACGACGCTGTAGGCACCGCGGTTAGCGATGGCCTTGCCGAGCACCGCGTTCAGGTCCAAATAGGCCCAGCCGTTCGCGCTCGCCTGCGACTGGATAAAGCTGTTCATTCCGGCGACGACCGCGGTGATCGTCGTGACGTCCGCGGGAGTAAGGATGTTGTCCTGCGCACCCGGTGTGTCGGTGCAGCTGAGATCGAACGCCGTGCCGGTTGCCTGCGCGGTCCCAACTGCGGTTGCCACCTTGATCGGAACGAAAATCAGATTGATGTTTGCCTGACAGTCCGCGTTGATCAGGACTCCGAAGTTTGCGAACTCGGCCCGGTTCTGCCAAAGCTCATCGCCGGTGCGGAACGACACAATGCTGGAAGCGTCTGGGACGCCGACGAGAATCGCTTTGGCGCCCGTCTTGTTCACGCTATCGAGCACCTGCGCGTAAACCGGCTGCCAGACGCTGTTCGGGACGAAGGTAAATGGGGTCCGGTACGCAGCGGCAGGCGCCACCAGGCCCGTAGTCACTCCGAGGACTTCATTGGCTCCGAGCTCTACGGAAACGAGCGTCGGCTTCTGNNTTCTGCCGAATCATCGCCATGACCTGCGTAGTCTTCGGCGGGAGGACGAGGCGATACTGTCGGCGGCGCTTCAGGCCGTCGACCGACGCGGTCTCCGGAGTGACGCGGAGCGCGTCGTAGGTGTTGGCGCCATCGATCCCAAGATCGTTGGTCGGCAACGTGTAAGTGCCAAACGCTGCACACAAAGTGTCCGGTATGCTCGTCGCCAGATTCGCGGTGGCACTCACTCCACTCAGACGCCTACTGAACTGAAGCGGAGCAATGAGCGGTGAAAAGCATCCGGGCGGCGCAATGAGCGGCTGCGTGTAGGGAGCGAATGCCTGATGCGCGAGAAGCTTGGTCCAGTCCTGCTGCTGACTGAAATACACCACCCCATCCGACTGCACGCCCATGGTGAGACTGGTGCCGATCGCCACGTAGCGTGCGAATGCCGCCTGCCCTGCCGGACCCGTAGTCNNCAGGCAGCGAGAACGACGAGGGCGACAGAACCGGCAAAGAGTGGCCAGTTACGCTTCATAACGTCCTCATGCGCGAACGAACGAGCAGAGGCGGGTTCACGAACAAGGCGCTGATAATATCTGTAATCACCGAGAGGTATCTGTAATGACCGAAAGGTGCGCCACACCAGGAATCACCGAAAGGTGCGCCAGCCGAGGGTTCGAATCGATTCGCCGTGCTCATCGAGCTTCGGTGGCGGAAGTCTCACGCTGCCCGGCACGCTCGGACTGACCCCCGTTCGAGGGTCCGCTTTCACGCCCTCGAGAACTTCGGCCACGTTTCGCACGAGCCCGCACGGTACCCTCGCTGCCTGAAGTCGATCGATCCAATGCTGCGCGCTCACCTCCTTCACATGTCGAGCCACATCCGAGACGAGGCGGCTCCGCTCCTTTACCCGCCCTGCATTCGTTCGCAGTGCCTCGTCTTNNGTGAAGGCCGAGCGCGTTCGCACACGCATGCCACTGTGCGTCGCTTCCCACCGCGATCACGAACGGCCTGTCCGCCGCCTCGAACAACTGATATGGAACGAGGTTGGGATGCGCGTTTCCCCATCGCCTTGCATCGCTACCAGAGACGAGAACATTCTGCGCCACGTTCACGAGCGCTGCCCGCGCACTGTCGGCCAGCGAGATGGTGATCCGCCGCCTTTCGCTCGGGACCGAACCGCCGGCTCGTTCGAGGGCGACGCCGAGTATCGCAATCGCCGCATCCTTCCCCGCAATGACGTCGGCGAGAGCGACCCCGACTTTCATCGGAGCTCGATCAGGCTCTCCGGTTATTGCCATCCAGCCACACTCCGCCTGGACCACAAAGTCGTAGCCGGGGCGCGTGCTCTCCGGTCCGAACCCCGAGATGGTGCACCAGATGAGGTCCGGATTCTGGTCGATGAGCGTCCGGGGATCGAGCCCGAGCCGTTCGAGAGATCCGGGCAGAAAATTGTCGAGAACTGCGTCGGCGCCACTGATGAGACCGAGCACGATCGCGCGATCCTGAGCGTTGGAGAGGTCAGCGGCGATGCTTTTCTTGTTCCTGTTGACGGCCAGGAAGTACGCACTCTGGCCCTCTGGGTCGAAGGGTGGGCCCCACCCCCGGGTCTCATCGCCTTCGCCCGGTCGCTCGACTTTAATGACGTCGGCTCCCATATCTCCGAGCATCATTGAACAAACTGGGCCGGCGAGCACCCTGCTCAAATCGAGTACTTTTAGCTTCATTTGGACAATTATGTCGTCTTACTGTTGCATGACTGATATGTTACTGGCCATGAAAGGTGCTAAAAACCCGCAATTGCGACCCCGATCTAATATGGGTCACCCCACCTTGCTTTAGTGACGAAAAATCATATACTTAGCGCCGTTCGAACCTGTTGGGGTTTAGAACCCCATTTCTGTGATTTCCCACCCGTCAGAGCCATCCCGTTGCGCTGACCGGAGCCCATAAATGTCCGATAGAGAAAAAACAGCCGCTGTTGCTACTCCAACAGCACCTGCCCCAGCCGTCAGCTCGGCCAGCACGCTTGGAATTCCCGGCACAGCCGGAACACCGGGCGCCCCCGGCGCACCACTGATCCCGCCAAGGCGGAGCCCAGGCCACCGCGGAGCTGACGTAAAAGATACCGTCGCCGAGATGGCGGCGAAGGCGCACGAGATCAGCCTGGAGGCGGGCAGCAAGATGGCCGCAGCGATGAAGGACGTCGTCGGTGCCGCCGCCGGACTGACCGGCCTCGTCCTCGAGAGTGCGCGCGATCTGCTCCAGTACATGGTTCGGCGCGGCCAGATGACGCAGGAAGAAGCCGACAAGCTGATGCGCGAAGTCGAATCTTCCCACGCGAAGAGAAAACCGTTCACACCGCCCCCGCACGCGGCCACAAAAGCGGCGGCTCCGAAGGCAGAGTCTTCGCACACGCCGCACGTGTCGCACACGACCCATGCCACCTCGCACACCTCGCACACCTCGCACACCTCGCATACTTCGCATGCTTCCCATGCCGGACATAGCTCTCATTCGACGCCGGTCCGCCACGTGACGGCTCCGGCCAAGCATGCCGCCAAACACCCGGCCGCCAAGAAGCCGGCCGCGAAAAAGACGACGATGAAGCCGGCCGCAAAAAAGCACCCGGTCAAATCCGCGACCAAATCCAAGCCCAAAGCTTCAGGCAAGTCCGCGAAAAAAAGGTAGACCGTGCCCATCCCGCGTGGCGATGCAGTCGCGCTCGCCCGCGCACTGATACAAATCGATTCCAGAAATCCCACCCTCGCTCCGGATTCACCGGGCGAGGGTGATTGCGCTCGTACCCTCGCGTCAGTTCTCGACGACTGGGGATTCTCCGTCCAGTTGATGGAAAGCGTTTCCGGACGGCCCAACGTCGTCGCTCGCCTGGGGCCGCGCGACGCGCCCGCTCTCATGCTCAACGGACACCTCGATGTCGTGGGCGTCGACGGAATGGTCCACGAGCCATTCGACGCCCACGTCCGCGGCAACCGAATGTATGGTCGCGGATCCGCCGACATGAAGAGCGGAGTCGCGGCCATGTGCGCGGCGGCCGTGAAAGGAGCCGACGCCGGTTCGACCAGACAGGTTCTAGTGACGGCCGTCGTCGACGAGGAGTACGAGAGCCTCGGCATGCGCGCGCTGCTCGCCGACGGGATCCGCGCCGACGCTGCAATCATCACGGAGCCCACGCGGCTGGCGATCTGCCCCGCGCATCGCGGCTTCGTGTGGATGGACGTCGCACTGACTGGAAGAGCGGCTCACGGAAGCCGCTACGACATTGGGGTCGACGCCATCACCCACGCGGGTCTGCTACTCGCCCAACTGGAGAAGCTCGAGCGGACCCGCGAATCGGGCCCGCGCCATCGATTGCTCGGTCGCGGCTCGCTCCATGCCTCGAAGATCCAGGGCGGAGTCGGAATGTCCACTTATCCTGAAGCGTGCAGTCTGTCGATCGAGAGACGCACCCTTCCCGGCGAATCAGCTGAGAAGGCGCTCAAGGAGGTCACTGACGCGTGTGCCACCGTGCGCTCGAAGCATCCTCAATTCGCCGCCCGGGTTACATTGAGTACGGCTCAGCTCCCGAGTGATGTTCCGGTGGATTCTCCGATCGTGAAGAGGCTGCGCGGCGCGCTCGAGCGCGAGAAGCTGCCCGTGAAAATCGAAGGACTCTCGGCGTGGACCGATGCGGCGCTTCTCAACGAAGCGGGAATTCCCACGATCTGCTTTGGTCCGGGCGACATTGCGCTGGCCCATTCCGCCGAGGAGTTCGTGCCAATCGAAGAAATAGATCTGGCCACCCGGGTGCTGACGCGCGTCGTCCGCGAATGGTGTGGCGAGACTGTCTCTCCTTCATAGAGGATCCGTCGAGTGGCGCAGTGGACTCACAAGCAGTACGACCTTCTCGAGAGCGCGATCACCGGTGGAACGCGGATTTCGGCCTACCGGCGCGGAACCGAGTATGTCGTGGTGCCGATGAGATTGCGCATGATCAAGGGCCGCGAAGCAGTCGAAGCGACGCATCCAACGACTGGTGACGAGATCACCATCTATCTCGATGAGATGGACAGCTTCGAGCTCGTGAAGTGACGCGGGCACAACCTGGTGACCTGGTCGCGATCTACGCCGACGAATCGTGCATCGGAAACGGACGCGAAGGAGACAATCCAGGTGGTGCCGGCGGCGTGATCGAGTGGCTTCATCCCAAATCCAGCGAAGTCACCCGCTGTGACTACTGGATCTCCGAGCCCGCGACGACCAACAACCGTATGGCACTTCGATCGGTCATCGAGGCGTTCCGCGAGATCTCCCGCCGTGGCAACTCGTACCGGGTATTGTTCACCAGCGACTCGAAGTACATCGTCGAAGGAATGAATTCCTGGGTCGCGTCGTGGATCACGCGCGGTTGGAAGCGAAAAGGTGGACCGATCGAGAACCTGGAGCTGTGGAAGCAGGCGGTTGCGGCGGTTTCCGACCACGAGGTCCAATGGAGATGGGTGCGCGGACACAACGGGCAGCCGCAGAATGAATACGCAAACTTCCTCGCGACCAGCGCCGCAGCGGAACGATCAAACTCAGGCGGGTTACGAGAGTCTGAGTTCGACAGCTGGGTGGCCACGCAGAAGGAAGGAACGGTCGACTTGAAGAACATGGCTCCCTTCCCCGATCTTCAATCCTTCCAGCCGAGCAAGCGAGCATGGACGACCTAGACCGCCTCTTTCAGCGCCTGGTTCACAACATCAGAAACGGACACGCCGAGTATCTGAGCGTGCCATTCACGGTGCAGGAGCTGTACGACACTCTCGTTCCCTATCGCCACTACCGTCGCGACCTCGGCATCGAAACAAATCAGGACTACGAAGCCGCGTTGACTCGCCTTCTCTCCGGCGAAAAGGGTTACGTGCGCGCCGACCAGGCGATGCAGGACCGGCTGAAAAGGGAGCTGGCGTCGCCGAATGCGGATGTGGGGGCCTTTCGCGACTACGCCGAAGCGAGGATCACGCTGGCACCCGACGCGCTTCAGAAAGTCGGAGTCGCGATCCCAGCACAGAATGCCGGCGGCTACTCGGTCGGCCGCACCGGCCAGGCGGGGAATGGCAACGGCGGCGCTTCCNNGACTACGTCGTTCGTCGCGCCGGCAATATCGACGATGGAGCCGGCGGTAGGATGCAAATTCTGCGGAGGCACTTTGCCGGAGGGCCGGACCGCGATTTACTGCCCGCACTGTGGACAGAATCTCGCCGCGAAACACTGCGCTGGGTGCGGCGCGGAGCTTGATCCTGTTTGGAAGTTTTGCGTGAATTGCGGGAAGAAGGCCTAGGACATTGGCGTGTCATAAAATGGATCTCATAACTGCAAACTGAACGGGATCCGAGATCTGAGAAGCGTAGATACCAGGTTTTAGTAACTGCGCTGAGACGTATCTGGTGGCGTTATGGTAAAAGCCGTCGGTTGTAATAGGAGGCGCGTTCAGGACGGTCGGAGCGCAGTGACTACGTACTGAGATCTATGCCTCTGACATCTCGGATCCCGTTCCGTTTGCAGTCGCTAGATTGAAAGTGCCATGAGCGAAACATCAAAGAACACGGGTGTCGTCTTCCTCTCCGCCGTCCGAACACCGTTCGGCACCTTCGGAGGGAAGCTCAAGGGATTCTCACCCGTCGATCTTGCCGTTCACGCCTCGAAGATCGCGATCGAAAGAGCGGGAATCGGCGCGACTGACGTCGATCAGACAATCTTCGGAAACGTTCTCTATACGACGAACGATTCCATTTATTTCGCCCGCCATGTCTCGCTCAAGTCCGGGTGCCGCCAGGAAACTTCGGCGCTCACGCTCAACCGACTGTGCGGCTCGGGATTTCAAGCCGTGGTCAGTGGAGCTCAGGAAATCATCCTCGGCGATGCCCAGGTCTGTCTGGTTGGCGGAGCCGAATCGATGTCGCTGGCGCCGCACGTCATCCGCGGGATCAGATGGGGCACGCCACTCGGCAAGGCACCGCCGATGGAGGACATCCTGTGGGAAGGGCTCACCGATTCCTACGTCGGGCTCGGAATGGCGGAGACCGCGGAGAACCTGGCCGAGAGGTACAAGCTGGATCGCGGATGCGTGGATGAGTTCGCGCTGAGATCGCAGCAGCTCTCGAAGGCGGCGTGGGACGAAGGAGTCTTCAAGGAGGAGGTCGTTCCGGTTCCCATTCCGAATCCCAAGACCGGAAAGATCGAGGAGATGACGATCGACGAGCACATGCGGCCCGACACGACGGCGGAGAAGCTGAGCGCGCTCAAACCGGTATTCCGAAAAGGCGGTGTCGTGACCGCTGGAAATGCATCCGGCATCGGCGACGGAGCCGGCGCGATGGTGATCGCCAGCGAGAAGTTTGCGCGCGAGCGCAAGCTCGAGCCGCTCGGAAGGCTGGTGTCGTGGGGAGTCGCGGGTGTGGATCCGGCGGTGATGGGAATCGGACCCGTTCCGGCATCGAAGGCCGCGTTGGCAAAGGCCGGATTGTCCATGAAAGACATGGATCTGATCGAGGTCAACGAGGCGTTCGCTGCGCAGACCTGCGCGGTCGAGCGCGAGCTGTCACTTCCGCGCGAGCGCCTCAACGTCCATGGGGGCGCCATTGCGTTGAGCCATCCGCTCGCCGCTTCTGGAGCGAGAATCACGGCCCATCTACTGCATGCATTGCGTGCTCAGGGCAAGCGATACGGACTCGGCACCGCGTGCATCGGCGGCGGCCAGGGAATCGCGGTCATAGTCGAATCCATTCAATAAACTGCGCTCGTCGCAGCGAACGGGGAAATCATGAGGTCATTGGTCAGGGTATTCGGATTGGCATCGGCCGTCGCTTTCGCGTCGGCTTGCGCTTCGGTTGGCGGCGGCACCGGCGGCTCCACGACGAGCGGCGGCGCGGGTCCGACATCGGAGCAACCGTCGCCAGCCATAATCTGGCCCATCAAGACTCGTGAGCACGTCGATCTCTGGCTCCATGGATTCGCGGTGCTGCAGGAAGACACCACCTTCGTGCCTTTCTTCAAGCGCGGATACAGCACGGACATGATCGTTCTCAAGAACAGAGCGAATGTGGTCTCGCAGCTCGATGCCAACCGCGACAAGCTCCGCGCGAGACTCGCGCTCAATCCGCAGCTGATCAACGCCCAGTTCGTGCCGCTCTCGTTCGCGACGTGGGGCGAGCTCACCCAGACCGTCGACGTGTTCGTTCACGCTAACGGCGATCCTCGCGCCGCCTCATCACAGCAGCAGGCGGGCGCGATCGCGTTTCTCGCCGCCTACTTCCAGACCGGAGCAGACCGGGACTGGCTGCGCCTCTTCGTCCAGTCGCTCGATGATGAGAGCAGCCGTTTCTACCACTCCTACTGGGTCCAGCAGCAGCGCGAGCGCAGCAACGTGCTCGACCTGGTCGATACGCTCTGGCAGCGAACATACCGGCCGAGGATGCAGAGATTCCTCAACAACACGCAACAGGCGCAGGGAACCGTTCTGCTCTCGCTGCCCCTCGACGGCGAAGGCCGGTCGCTGACCAACGGCAAGCAATCGAACACGATTACGGTCACCTTTCCTGAGCGGCCGAGCGATGCCGTGGAAGCGATTTACGTGATCGCGCACGAGGCGGTCAGTGGAATCGCGAGCACTGCTGTCAACGACAACATCACCCCTGAGCAGCGCCGCACTGGACTCGGCGAGCGCTACCAGAGCGCGGCGGCGGTACGCGGCGGGGCGCTGCTCATACAGCGGACGTCGCCCGAGATTCTCGACGGCTACATGCGCTACTATTTGAAGTCGGTGAACCGGCCGGTGGGCTCGAACGTCCAGGCGGCCTTTACGGCGACGTTCACGCTCACCGACACCATTCGCGATGCCCTTGTCCGCCAGCTCGATGTCGTACTTGGGGGGATTTAGCCCGAGCTCCTCTGGGTTGTCGCGAACGCGGCGCTGGCGCGCGGACTTCGAGCGCGACACCGGACAGCAGTTCACGGAGCAGATATAATTCTGCATGGCCGATGAGAAGTCTCCACTGCCCGCACCCATTCCGTCGCGGCAGACGCTGCTGGACCGTCCGGCGCTCGAGCGCGTGCTCGCGCGAGCCGCGGAGCTTCAGGGCGCGAGCGCGCTTCCCGAATCCAGCGATCTGATCAGCGAGAGTCAGCTCCTCGACATCGGAAACGAAGTCGGGCTCAATCCGGCGACCATCAACCAGGCGCTGGCGGAAGAGAGAACGCGCGTCAATGTCCCCGAGGAGCGCGGTCTCGTGGCGCAGATCGCGGGGGCGAGCTTCGCTACCGCGACGAGGACGGTGCCCGGGACGCCTCGCGACATTCTCGCCACGATCGACGCCTGGATGCTGCGCGACGAGTGTCTTCAGGTGCAGCGCCGCTTCGCCGATCGGATCACGTGGGAGCCCCAGCGAGGGCTCTTCGGCAAGCTGAGACGCACAGTCAACGTCAGTGGCCGCGGCTTCTATTTGATGGATGCGGGCCAGGTGTCCGCGACGGTGATGCCGGTTGATGCCACGCGCGTCGTCGTCAGACTCGACGCCGATATTCACGCCAGCAGAGCGCGTCGGGTTGGAATCGGAGGGTTTTTGGGAACGATGGGAGCAGCGGCGAGTGGAATCCTCGGCCTCGGGCTCATCGTCGCCCACATTCCACTCTTCATTGCGGCCGGCTTTGCCGTGCTTCCTTTTGCCGGCGGCACGCTCGCGGCGTACAGGATGGCACGGTCGCACCGCGGTGTGCTTTCGAGCGTCCAGCTCGCGCTGGAGCAGATCCTCGATCGGCTCGAGCACGGCGAGTTCGAAACGCCTGGCGGACTGCTCGGAGTGATTTCTTCGCGAGCGCGGTTTCCCAGACGATAGATTAGAGCGTAATCGCTCGAGAGGTTGAGCAGCTCGATGAAAAAAATCAGGAAGGTCGGTGTCCTTGGCGGAGGCCTGATGGGAAGCGGGATCGCCCAGGTCTCGGCTGCGGCTGGATTCCCAACAACTGTGCGCGAAGTCTCGGAAGCCCTTGGTGAGAAATCGCGACTGGCGATCGAGAAGTCGCTCGCCAAGGGCATCGAGCGCGGCAAGGTGACGGAGGCCGAGCGCGCCACGACGCTCGGGAATCTGCGATTCGTCACCGACCTGAAGGAGCTGGCGGACTCCGACTTATTTATCGAGGCAGTGGTCGAAGATCTCCAGGTCAAGAACAGCCTATGGTCCCAGCTCGACCAGATAGCGCGACCCGATGCGATCTTCGCTTCGAACACCTCGAGCCTGACGATCATCGCAATGGCGACCGCAAGCGGACGCCCCGATCGGATGCTCGGCATCCACTTCTTCAACCCGGTGCCGCTGATGAAGTTGGTGGAGGTCGTTCGCACGATCACGACGAGCGAGGAGACGGAACAGCGAGCCCTGGATTTCGTGCGAGCCCTCGGGAAGGAGCCGATACGGGCGAAGGACAGCTCCGGATTCGTCGTGAACCTGCTGCTGATTCCATACATGATCGACGCAATCAAGGCGCTGGAATCGAACGTCGCTTCGGTCGAGGATATCGACAAGGGTATGCAGTTGGGCGCTGGACACCCGATGGGACCGTTCACCCTCCTCGATTTCGTGGGCCTCGATACCGTTTACAAGATCGCGGAGATCATGTTCACGGAATATCGGGAGAGCCGGTACGCGCCCCCTCCCTTGCTCAGGCGAATGGTGCTGGCCGGGATGCTTGGCAGGAAATCGGGGAAGGGATTCTACGATTACTCGTCCAACCCCCCGCGCGTGAGCAGTCTCGGATTGTGAGCGAAAGCTCTCCCGAATAAGGATGCGCATTCGTTCCGTTAGGGGTTTCGACTCGTGAGCCTTCCGGGATTCCGCGGATATTTTCGCGAGGACGAGCTGGCGCGCGCCGTCTATTCCGAGGCGGCGGGCATTGGGCGCGCGATTCCGGCTGCCATTGCAGTACCCGTTGACGCCGAGGATGTCGTGGTGCTGGTGAAGTGGGCGGCCGAGACTGGCACAAGTCTCATCCCGCGTGGATCCGGAAGCAGCATGTCAGGCGGCGCCATTGGAACAGGAGTCGTCGTTGATCTCTCGCGCATCAATCATCTAGGCAGGATCGATGAGAGGGATCGGACGGTCTGGGCGGAGCCCGGAGTTCTATGGTCGACGCTCGATGTGGCCGCGAGGAGAAAGGGGTTGCGATTTCCCGTGGATCCGTCGAGCGGGGATTTTTGCACGCTGGGTGGAATGGTGGCGACCAACGCCTCGGGTGCCCACAGTCTCCGCTATGGCGCGACCCGCGCCTGGGTGAACGCGATCGACTGCGTGTTCAGCGATGGGGATCGCGCCATCGTCACGCGCGGCGAGCCGGCGCCGAGGAGAATCGAGGCCATCAACCGGTTTCTGCGAGATGTCCACGGCGAGATCGTAGCGAGCGACAAGCGGCGGCCGATATTCCATCTCGGGGTTCGCAAGGAGTCCTCGGGATACGCGATTCACGACTACTCCACGAAAGCGGATCTGGTGGACCTTCTCGTCGGGAGCGAAGGGACACTCGCGATCATGGTCGGGATTCAGCTCACGCTCTCTCCGCTTCCAGTGGCGACCAGCAGTGTGCTCGGATCCTTTCCATCCCTCGAGGAAGCGACAGCGGCGGCGACGAACGCCGTCGAGGCAGGGGCGAGCGCTTGCGAGCTGCTCGACAGAACTTTTCTCGCATATGCCGCTACCGGCAGGAGCGCCGACGAGAAGTTCCGCCAGAGGATGGAGGGAAGCGCGGCAATTCTACTGGCAGAAGTCGAGGGCGACAGCCCGGACGCGGCCGCGGCGGGAGCGCAGCGACTCGCGAGGGCCTTCAGTGAATCGGGAGCCAGGGATGTCGATGTCGCGCTGACATCGGAGGCGGAGCACGATCTCTGGGAGCTGCGGCACGCGGCCAGCCCGATCCTCTCCGCGCTTGAGCATTCGACGTCGATGCAATTCATCGAGGATGGCGCGGTCCCCCTGCCGAAGTTGCCGGACTATGTCCAGGGAGTGAGGAAGGCGCTGGCCGAGCGCGAGGTGAGTGGAGTGATCTTCGGTCATGCCGGCGATGCCCACGTGCACGTTAACCCGCTGATCGACGTCAGGCAGCCCGATTGGCGCGAAAAAGTCTCGGGCCTTCTCGAGGATGTGGTCAAGCTCACCTCGCGCCTCGGTGGCACGCTCACCGGAGAGCACGGTGACGGAAGAATCAGGACGCCGCTGCTCGACCGCGTCTGGCACAAGGACGCGATCCGCGCCTTTGCCTTGGTCAAAAAAACCTTCGACCCGACGAACATCTTCAATCCGGGAGTGAAGGTTCCGCTTCCGGAGCAGAAAGCGATCACCGACATCAAGTACGACCCGCTGCTTGCTCCACTGCCTGAGCGGGCCAGAAAAGCGCTCGACGACATGGTGACAGCGCGAGCGTACGATCGTTTCCGGCTGTCGCTGATCGGCGGATAGTCTTAGTTTTCTGCCGCTCGTCGGCGGTTGATTGCGAAGTGAAAAAAGCACGGAGCCACCAGCCGGTCCGCCAACAGCCCGTGGCAGCTAGTCTTCAGTTAGTAGTTTTTTTGTCCAACGCTTACCAAGAAGCCACTCTTGTACTATACCGAGCCAGTAGTGACTCTCCTCGCCCGCCCGGTCTTTCTGGAGCCGGATCACCTGAATGTCCGCTGGCTCGGAGAGAGCACCGATGGCGAGAGGNNGGCCGTCTCTGCTACATGAGCCAGAAGAACCCGGCCAACCGCGCGACACGTGATTACCTCGAGAACATCAAGAAGCAGGGACATGGAAGCGTTCTCGAGCACGCGAACTACTCTCTCCTGCTGGAGGGCGTTAGTCGCTCGCTCACCCACGAGCTGGTCCGCCATCGCGCCGGCTTCGCCTATAGCCAGCTAAGTCAGCGGTATGTCGACGAGTCGGAAGCCAACTTCGTCGTCCCGCCGGCGATCGTCGGAGACGAGGCGCTCGAAACTGAGTGGCGGACCCAGATCGACCAGGCGCAGAAAAGCTACGTCCGACTCGTCGAGCACCTGATGGAGCGGTATGGCTGGGTCGCCGACAAGGTCCATCGCCGGAAGATGTCGAGAGAGGCCGCGAGAGGAGTTCTTCCCAACTCCACCGAGACAAAAATCGTGGTCACCGCCAACGCGAGAGCCTGGAGAACGATGCTGGAGCTTCGATCGAGCGAGGGAGCCGAGCTCGAAATTCGCCGCTGCGCCATCGCCATGCTCAAGCTTCTCCATAGGGAGACTCCCGCTTTTTTCTCGGACTTCGAGATCTACCAGGCGGAGGATCGAAGAGAGGCTGCCCGGATCGTCTACCACAAAGTCTGAGAAAAAATCTCCGACCTCCGAAAAAAGTTTTTCTTGGAATTTTTTTCTTTTCCAAAACGCGGAATAATTATTGCGCCTGGTGGTCTGCGTTTATATACTCGTGATCAATGATTCGATCGTTTGAATTTTCGTAGGGTGTCGATGACTCTTATCGGACTCGCCTACAATCAAAAGCCCGAGCCAACAGAGCTCACCAGCCCAGCATCAGAGGGCGGCCGTCAGGAAGACGGGGAGCTTCTCCGCCCCGATGAAGAGCCTCCTAGTAAAAGAGTTGATCTCTCCATTCTGGAGCTAGTCGCTCGGGACGAGTTCGCCGAGTGGGACAGCCCCGCGACGATAGCCGCCGTGGAATCCGCTCTCTCCCGCCTTGGAAAAGTCGTGCGCCTGGAGGCGAAAGAGGATTTTCCGGAGAGACTCCGCCAGGTCAGACCCGACATCCTCTTCAACATTGCCGAGGGATTTCACGGGGTAAACCGGGAAGCCCATGTTCCGGCGATCTGTGAGTTTTTCGGAATTCCCTACTCCGGAAGCGATCCCTTCACTCTCTCGCTCTGCCTCGACAAGGCGAGAANNTCCCGACTCCAAGGTTCGCGGTCGTCGAGAAACTCAAAGACTTCAAAGGCGCCACGGAAGGATTGAACCTTCCTCTCTTCGTCAAGCCGCTCCATGAAGGGTCGTCGAAGGGAATCACCGACAGCAATCTCTGCTTTGACCTCAAGCACCTCTTCAGGCAAACCGAGTTCCTCCTCGAGAGCTACAAGCAGCCCGTTCTCATCGAGGAGTATCTGCCAGGGAAGGAATTCACCTGCGCGGTTCTCGGCAACGGCGCCGACGCGACGGTGCTGCCCATCGTCGGAATGAATTTCGAGACACTGCCCAAGGGCGCTCTCCCGATTTACAGCTTCGATGCAAAGTTCGTCTGGGATCGTCCAGAAAATCCGCTCGATATTTTCCAATGCCCGGCGCGTATCACGCAGGAGCTTCAGGCGTCTATTGAGCGAGTAACGCTCGACGCCTTCCGTGTGCTCGGCTGCAGAGACTGGGCGAGAATCGATGTTCGCCTCGATGCTTCCGGAGTTCCGAACGTTCTCGAAGTGAATCCGCTGCCGGGAATTCTTCCCGATCCAGCGGACAATTCGTGTTTGCCGAAGGCCGCGCGAGCGGCAGGGATCGGCTATGAAGAGCTCATTCAGAATTGTCTGAAGTACGCTGCGGCGCGGCAGGGGGTGGATCTCGATCACTCTCTCTCGAGGACCAGCGGAGCTCAGGGCGCTCCCGCGCTCGCCGCCAGCGCATCGGCGTAACCGATACCAGACAAAGGAACACGATGAAGATTGCCTTGTTGTTCGACGGCCTCTCGGCCCTCGGGAAAGCTCCGGAGGTTCAGCTGCTCGATTCCATCGAAGCGGTGGAGAGCGCCCTCCTCGATTGGTCGACTGAGGTCGTGCGCGTGCCCGTGAGCAACGACGGCCGCTGGGTCGAGCGCGTCCGCAAAGGAAAGTTCGATCTCATCTTCAATCTCGTCGAGGGCATTGACGGAGAGGCCATATACGAGCCGATGGTCATCTCGGTGCTCGAGCTCCTTGGAATTCCTTTCACCGGAAGCTCCAGCTGGACGACCGCCCTCACGCTCAGAAAGAACATCGTCAACGGAGTGCTCGACCGCGCCGGATTGCCCGTACCGCGCTGGAGCCACGTCCGCCGCGGCGATGAAATCACGAGCGTCGGATTCCCGGCGATCTGCAAGCCGGTCGCCGAGGATGCTTCCGTTGGAATCGAGCAGCGGTCGGTCG
>PKVB01000082.1 GCA_003131365.1 Gemmatimonadota bacterium
ACGACGATCAGTCGATTTACGGCTGGCGCGGCGCCGACATCCGCAACATTCTCGACTTCGAGAAGGAATTCACGGCGGCGAAACTCGTGCGTCTCGAGGACAACTACCGCTCGACGCCGGATATCCTGCACGTCGCCAACGCCGCGATCACTCAGAACATCGGCCGCAAGGGAAAGACGCTTCGCGCCACCTGCGAGGCCGGCGAGCCGGTGACGCTCCTCGCCGCCCTCGACGAGCGGGACGAGGCGGACTTCATCCTCGAAGAGATCAAGGCGCGCCGGCATCGGGAGGATCGCGGGTTCAACGAGTTCGCGGTACTGTACCGGACGAACGCGCAAAGCCGCGCGCTCGAGGACGCCCTGAGGCGTGAGGCAATTCCGTACCGTCTGGTCGGTTCCGTTCGCTTCTACGATCGCCGCGAGATTCGCGATCTGATGGCGTACCTCAAGCTCATCGCGAATCCTTCCGACGAAGAAGCGTTCCGCCGCGCGATCGGCGTGCCCAAGCGCGGCATTGGGGACAGCTCCGTCGATACTCTTGCCGCGCGCGCGCGCGACACGCGCGTTTCGCTCTCGGAGGTCGCGGCGCGCGAGGACCTCCAGGAGTCGCTGCGCCCGGCGGCCCGCAAGGCGCTGGCCGATTTCACCCGCCTGATTTCCGGACTGCGCGAGCGGGCGAAGGACACCAGCGTAGACGTTCTGATTCAGGAGCTCATCGGCGAAATCCGCTACGTGGATTATCTCCAGGTCGAGGGTCCGGAATCCGCGCGCGACCGGATCGAGAACCTGAGCGCGCTCGTCAATGGAGCGGCGGAGACGGTCATCGATGACGGTGGCGAAGTCGGCCTCACACCACTCGATCATTTCCTTCAGCGCGCGATGCTCGTCGCCGGCGCCGACGCTCTCGATCCGTCGGCCGACGCGGTCACGCTCATGACCCTCCACAACGCCAAGGGACTCGAATACCCAGTCGTGTTTCTGACCGGGTTGGAAGATGGCCTGTTCCCCCTGTCCCAATCCTTCGACGATCCTCCCAAGCTCGAGGAGGAGCGACGGCTCTTCTACGTCGGGATCACGCGCGCGGAAGAAAAACTCTACCTCTCGCACACGGAGATGCGGCGGCGGAACGGTGAGCTTCTGCCGTCAATCCAGTCGAGATTTCTGCGCGAGATCGCCGGCGCCAATCTCGATCAAAGGAAGACGCTCCGGGTGACCTCAATGGGGCGCGGGGCGGCCGGTCGCGACATCGGCTTCAAGGGCGCGTATCAATCTCGCCGGACTCATGACGTTCCTTCCTGGCGCAGAGTCGATCCCATCACCGAAGCCGAGCGCTCGCAGGACGAGCCTCGCTACGTGAAGGGAGAGCGGGTAAAACACAAGCTGTTCGGCGACGGATCGATCGCCGAGCTGTCGGGTGTGGGTCGCGAAGTGAAAGCCATCATCGATTTTGACGACGAAGCCGTAGGACGCAAAACCATCAAGCTTGCTTACACAACCCTCGAGCGCGGGCAGGAATAGTGGCCGTCACACGTGAGGATGTGCTGCACATCGCCGATCTGGCTCGTCTTGGCGTCGACGGCGCGCGCGCCGACGCGCTGACGAAAGAGCTGAGCGCGATTCTCGCTCACATGGAGGTCCTGTCGGCGGTGGATACGGCGTCAGTCCCGCCGACCGCTGGAATCGGCGCCGAAGGGACGCCGCTCCGGCCGGACGTGCGCGTGTCGCCATTGATGGAGCGGACGCTCGAGTCGTTCGCGCCAGCCATGCGCGATGGCTTCTTCATCGTTCCGCGTCTTGCCACGCACGAGGATCCCGCCGAGAGCGGCGCTTGAGCGTGGAGAGCTTCGTGAAGCTCGGCGCGGCCGCGATCGCGTCGAGCGTCCGCGCCAGAGAGGCATCGCCGTCCGACATGATTCGGGCGTCCTTCGCGCGCGCGCGCGAAATCGGCGCCGGGCCCGACGGGCTCAACATCTATCTTCACTCGGACGAGCAGGCGACCCTGGAAGAGGCCGACGCGATTCAGAAGCGCCTCGACAGCGCGACCGACGCCGGGGTCCTGGCGGGCGTTCCCGTTGCGATCAAGGACAACATCGCATCGCTCGGCCTCCCCACCACCTGTGGCTCGAAGATTCTCGCGGGATACGTCAGCCCATTCGAGGCGACCGCCATCACGAGGCTCCGCGCGAACGGGGCGCTGATAGTCGCGAAGACGAACATGGACGAATTCGCGATGGGGTCATCGACCGAGAACAGCGCTTATGGCCCGACACGGAATCCGCACGATGTGCGCTGTGTTCCGGGCGGATCGTCGGGTGGTTCGGCGGCCGCGGTGGCCGCGGGCATCACGCCAATTGCGCTTGGATCCGAGACGGGTGGGTCCGTCCGCCAACCAGCCGCTTTCTGCGGGGTAGTTGGCGTGAAGCCGACCTATGGTCGAGTGAGCCGTTACGGGCTGGTGGCTTTCGCATCGTCGCTCGACCAGATCGGCGTGCTGGGCCGGACGGTGGATGACGCTGCGCTTGGTCTCGAGACCATTGCCGGCTTCGACAAGATGGATTCGACCAGCTCCGAAGCGGACGTTCCCATCTATCGGCTGTCCGCCCTCGGCGGGCCTGCGCCCGACAAGCGCGGCCCCGAAGCGGCGGCGATAGAAGCGATTCGCATCGGACGGACTTCGGTGCCCATCCCTCCGCCTCCGAGCACGTCAACGCTCGCGGGAGTAGTCATCGGGAGGCCGAAGGAATATTTCCCCGATTCGCTGGACGCGAGCATCAGAGATTTGTGCGACCGCTCTCTCGATCGCTTCCGCTCGATGGGCGCGACGATTCGGGACATCTCGCTGCCACGCTCACCGCTCGCGATTCCTGTGTACTACATCCTCGCGCCGGCGGAAGCATCGTCCAACCTCGCGCGATTCGACGGCGTGCGGTACGGACTGCGCGTCGATCCCGGCAACGGACTGAAGGCGATGTATGAAGCCACGCGATCGCAGGGATTCGGGCCGGAGGTCACACGTCGAGTGCTTCTCGGCACGTACGTTCTTTCCGCCGGCTACTATGACGCGTACTACAAGAAGGCCCAGGCAGTACGGACCCTCATCGGCGATGATTTCCGCTCGGTGTTCAGCAGTGGCGTGAACGCGATCTTCACTCCGACCACGCCGACCACCGCGTTTCACGTCGGCGCGATCAGCGATCCCTACGAGATGTACCTCAATGACATCTTCACGGTGACGGCGAATCTCGCTGGAGTGCCGGCGATTTCAGTTCCGATCGGCAGGGTGCGGCGCCTGCCGGTGGGCGGACAGATCATCACCGCGCACTTCGACGAGTACACGATGTTCCGCGTGGCTTACGCGCTCGAGGCGTCCCTCGGTGCCGAGGCGCACCAGTGAGCCGCGAACGTTACGAGATGGTCGTCGGGCTCGAGGTGCACGTCCAGCTCAAGACGCGGACGAAAGCGTTCTGCGGCTGCTCAACGGATTTCGGCGCACCGCCCAACGTCAACACCTGTCCCGTTTGTCTGGCCCTCCCTGGTGCGTTGCCTGTTCTGAACGAGCGGGCAGTCGAGCTGGCGACGAGGGCAGCGCTTGGGCTCGGATGCAAAGTCAATCCGGTCTCGATATTCGCGCGCAAGAATTACTTCTATCCGGATCTGCCGAAGGGCTACCAGATATCTCAGTTCGATCAGCCTCTCGCGACTGGAGGCTCGGTCGCCATCGGCAAGGACGACGCGGGCGCTGACCTCCAGATCGGCATAACGCGCCTCCATATGGAGGAGGACGCCGGCAAGTCCATCCACGATCGCTATCCTGGCGCGACGGCGATCGATCTCAATCGAGCGGGCGTTCCGCTCATCGAGATCGTGAGCGAGCCCGATCTTCGCACATCGGCCGACGCCGGAGCCTATCTCCGGACGGTGAAACAGATCCTCCAGTATCTCGATGTCAGCGACGTGAGCATGGAGGAGGGAAGTCTCCGCGTCGACGCGAACATCAGCGTGCGCCCGCCGGGACAGACCAAGCTCGGAACCAAGACCGAGGTCAAGAACATGAATTCGTTCTCAGCGGTCGAGCGCGCACTGGAAGCCGAGTTCGAGAGACAGTGCGCGCTGCTGGATTCGGGCGGGAGAGTCGAGCAGCAGACGCTGCTTTGGGACGGTGCGCGCGAGACTGTTCGACCGAGCAGAACCAAGGAAGGAAGCCACGACTATCGGTATTTTCCCGAACCCGATCTTCTTCCTCTCAAGGTGGATGAGAAGTGGATAGGCGATGCACGCAGCCACCTTCCGGAGCTCCCCGATGCGCGAAAGAAGCGCCTGGTGCAGGAGTTCGGCATCTCCCTCGTCGAGGTCGAGCAGTTGACGGCAACCCCGGCGCTTGCCGAATACTTCGAAGCGGTCGCTCGTGTTTCAGGCGACGGAAAGGCGGCATACAACTGGGTGATGGGCGAAGTGCTGGCCGTGCTTCGCGCCTCCAGCGGAGATATCACGCACTTCCGCGTCAGGCCGGCGGATCTGGCGCAGCTTCTCAATCTCGTACGCGACGGCACCCTAAGTCACACCGCGGCAAAGCGCGTCTTCGCGCTGATGGTGGAAACCGGCAAGCAGCCGGCGCAAGTTGCGGCGGACGAAGGGCTACTCCAGGTCGGCGATGAAGATGCGATCGCGACGTGGGTGGACGAAGTTCTGCGAGAGCACCCGGAAGAGGCCGCGCGCTACCTCGCGGGCGAGAAAAAACTCCAGGGGGTATTGGTCGGCTTCGTGATGAAAAAATCGAAGGGCCGCGCTGACCCGAAGCGCGTGAATCAGTTGTTGTCGGCGCGCGGCGGGTAAAGAGGCTCGGGCAGGCCCATCGCGTAGCGCAGCACCGAGCGCGGCAAGCCAAAGTGATGCTGTGCCTGCTCGAACACGTGCTCCTCGCCCCCTCGGCGGAGCGCCGCGCGTCGAATTTTCTTCGCTTCGCGCAAAGGGATTGTTCCGGCCGGGTCCAGCAGAAAGGGCTCGGCCCGGTCCAGACGCGTCAACAGATCGACGATGAAGTCGAATGCTCTCACCATGTAGGTGCCAACCTCGTCGTCGCTCAGATCCCAACGGCTCTTTTCCTCCACCAAATGGAAGATCCGTTGCCACGATTCAGTGTCGGCGACGTAGACCATCCCGCGAAAGATTCTCCTGTTGGTGGGAGTGCTGAAGATCGTCGGGCTCAGAATTCGATCGAGATGCTCGTCTGAGTGCGAGTGGTCGCGGAGGATCAGCTGCCTTGCGGTCCGGCTGAAGCGCTCGCCGATGTGCGTATCGAAGCGGCTCTCCCAATAACTGTGGCCAAGCGCCGCGGTGGACGATGTGATCGTGAGCTGGTGCGGCACGAAGTAATTGTGCGCGACCGAATCGGCGGCGAGGTGCGCCAGGTAGCCGAGCCCGAACGCGCGAAGCGCATCCGACTCGGCGTTGTCATGGATCTCGAATCCGACGTTCCACGAATGGCAATGGCGGCCCGCGGCGGCGTATTTCTTCGCCATGCTCGTGTNNGTATGGAAACGCCGACAGCAGCTCGGCGATGCTGGAGGGAAGAAGCGCGAGCGAGCGCATGACCGCCTCTCCCAGGAAAATGTGCGTTCCTGGAGTCCAGGCGTGCGCGACAGCTGGCGATAGCACCAGCGCCAGCAGCACGGCCAGCGCGATTCGCCAGGCCAGTGCTGCGCGCGGTGATGCGCGCACCATTCCGAGCGACCTAGATCCCGATGCGCTTACGCNNTTCCTTCACGACGTTGTTGATCGCGTCGCGCGCGGTATCGACGTAGTCACGCACCTGCTCGACCATGTCGTCGACGGGAATCCGGTCGACGAGCTCCTCGCCACGGTCCACGGCTGTACGGAATCCGCGCTTTGCACGCGGCCCTGCCCAGCGCGCGCCTTCCATTGCGCGATCGCCCGCCCATCTCGCGCCGTCAAGCCCGCGGCTTCCGGCCCATTTGGCGCCCTCCATTCCGGCCAATCCGGCGAGGGCGGCGCCACGCCCAGCGTAGCGAACCAACGGTCCGACTGGCCGGCGGCCAGAGGGCCCCCGCCTCAAAAGCAGCGTAATCCCGGCGCCGACCGCCGCGCCGATGATCGCCGCTGTCAGCAGGTCGTATTGTTGCTCGCGCTCATCGTCCAGCTCCACTTCTGGGCCGGACGCGCGGGCGCGGTTTCTCGCCACCATCGGCTCTGTCTTCGTCGTAGTCCCCATCGTTCCAGTCCTCCTCGTCAAATGCCTGATTGATTCCCGTTTGCACGCCGCGAATTGTCGACGCAGTCCTTACGAAGGCCGACTCGGCCTCTTCCTGCACGACCTCCAACAACGCATTGAGCTGATTGATCCGGTCTTCCGCCGCGCTCGCGGCCTGCTGCAATCGCTGATTTACAGCGGCCACCGTCTGGCTCACCTGCTGTATGTCTACGCGGAGCGAGGTCGAGATGTAGTCGACGTTGTCCGCGATCGCGCTCGCATGCCGCATCAACGGATTGATGTCCCCGTAGATCTTGTCCAGCATGTCGCTGACTTTCTTGTAGCTTTTCCTGAAATTCCAGGCGGCCGGCACCAGCGCCACTGTGAGGATGATCACGGTGATGGTCATGACGCCGCTTGCCACGCTCGTGATTTTGTCCCACAACCCGGGCTCCGCCACGACCTGTTTCGTGTAGATCGTGTC
>PKVB01000100.1 GCA_003131365.1 Gemmatimonadota bacterium
CGTCTTCGCTCGGGAACAAAGATTCGCGTGGTCGAGCGGGGTGATCCGGCTTCGCCCCCGGTGGTGCTCGTTCACGGGTTGGGTTGCAGCGCCTACACGTTTCACCGCAACATGCCGGCGCTGTCCGAGGCGGGATTTCGCGCGATCGCCGTGGACCTCAAAGGACACGGGTTGTCCGACAAACCGCTCGCGAGCGATGAGTACACTGTCGAGTCGCTGGTAGAGCACCTGCGCGACATCCTCGACGCGCTGGGGCTCGAGCGTCCCGCGCTCGCCGGGCATTCGCTTGGCGGATCGCTCATCTACCACTTCGCGGTGCGATACCCCGAGCGAGCCCAATGTCTCGGCCTGCTTTCTCCCGTCGGGCTCAGAGGTCTACCGCTGATGGGGCTGTACCGCTTTTTAACCCCGGCCGTGCTTACGCCGATAATTCGCCAGATAAATCCGAGAGTGATCGTGAAGCTCGCGCTGATGCGGGTTTACGGAAAACGCGGACATTTTACAGAACGCGATGTCGAGGAATACCTCGCCCCATCGCAGTTCCCGGAATTCTCTGTCGCGATGCGCGAGCTGCTACACAGCTACGACTGGAACGCGGCGGCTCACCGGCAGCTCGTCGCGGTCAACCTTCCGGCCGTCGCCCTGTGGGGTAGCCGGGATCACATGATGCCAGACGATGGGATGGGGATCTTCACCCGGCTCCTTCCCCAGATTGTGCTGCGCGGGATTTCCGACGCGGGGCACATCATCACGGAGGAGACACCGGACGAGGTGAACGAGGCGTTGATCGCTTTACTTCGCCGTGCGGATGTCTAACTCAATAACAACGACTGCAACTGAACGAGAGGTCAGCTAGAGTCTGAAAGGTGTCAGCTATCAGCTTCAAAACGTCGGGACGCTATTGGAGGCGTGATGGTAAAGGCAGTTGATTGTGCCCCGACACGCGGTAGCAACATCCCGACGTAGTGAGGCTAAGAGCTACCAGCTGCAACGCTCAAGCTGACCTCTTGTTCAGTTGCAGTTGCCGTTTGCCACCCTGGGTATATTACACGAAGATGATTGAAGAAAATCTCGAGGCGGGACTCTCTTTTGACGACCTCGACCTCGCCCCCGAAGTGCTCCACGCGGTTCGCGACGCCGGATACACCTATCCCACGCCGATCCAGCAACAGGCGATTCCACTGGCTCTGGCAGGCCGGGACCTGATCGGTCTCGCCCAGACAGGAACCGGAAAGACCGCGGGTTTCACCCTGCCGATCGTTCACAATCTGATCAACACTCCGCTCACTGCCGAGAACGGGGACCCGGTTCACCGTGTTCGTGTTCTGATCCTGACTCCGACCAGAGAGCTCGCCGCACAGGTGGAGGAGAGCTTCCGGAAGTACGGCAAGTACACCGATCTGCGCGTCGTCCCGATCTTCGGCGGTGTTGGAATCGAGCCCCAATCCAAGGCGCTGCTGAATGGGGTGGATGTCGTGGTCGCGACACCTGGTCGGCTGCTCGATCACATGGAGCGCCAGAACGTCTCTTTTGACGATCTCGAAGTCCTGGTTCTGGACGAGGCCGATCGCATGCTTGACATGGGATTCGCACCCCAGCTCAATCGGATCGTGGCCGAGATCCCGCCCTACCGGCAGACGCTTCTCTTCAGCGCGACGATGCCGCCTGAGGTCGAAGCCCTGGCGCGGAGGTATCTGCGGAAACCAGTGGTCGTGCAGGTCGGACGCCGCTCCGAAGCGGCCAGCACGGTGACGCACGCCGTCTACCCGGTCCCGCGCGATCGAAAGAGCACGCTGCTCGTCGAGCTGCTGAAGGAAGCGAACATGGACTCGGTTCTCATCTTCACACGTACCAAGCACGGCGCCGACCGCGTCGTCAGGCACCTCGAGGATCAGGGAATCGCCGCGACGGCGATGCACGCCGATAAATCGCAGGGTGAGCGCACGCGCGCCCTCGAGGATTTCAAGTCAGGCAAGATCCGGGTATTGGTGGCAACGGACATTGCCCAGCGGGGGCTCGATGTAAGTGGCATCAGCCACGTCATCAACTACGATGTGCCCCAGCAGCCGGAAGATTACGTGCACCGCATCGGCCGCACTGGCCGAGCCGCGGCGACCGGCGATGCCTACACCTTCATGTCGCCCGACGAGATCGCCATGGTGCGCACCATCGAGCGCATGATCGGGCAGCAGATTCCACGCATCTCGGTTCCCGGCTACGATTTCGGGACCACCTCGGATGTGGCTGTTCCTGTTGCAACCGAGCAGGATCCCGTGGACATCGCGCCGCCGGTATCGATCAATGCCGAAGGCGACCCAGTCGCGACACAAAAACGGTATCGACGGACGCGTTCCGTCGCACGAAGACGCTGAGGTTCGCGGCGCCGTATCCCATGCCAGTCGCCGAGTAGGACATCCGCACACGACTCGCCGAGAGCTGAACTCCATGATCCGCTCCGACCCTACGCTTTCGAAGCGTGTCGGCTCCAACACTGACGTAGAGCGTCTGAGTCGCGGTGTCGATATCGACCGTCGCCTGCGCGGACCGCGCGATCGCTATGTGTCGGGCGCCGCTGAAAGTCGATTCGATCTCCACAACCGCGCCGCGAACGTGGACCCTGTCGAGCAATTCGCCGGCCCATGGCACGGCGATGGCGGACAGTACGCCCAGAACGCAGATCGTGATGGTGAGCTCGACGATGGTGAACGCGCGTCGCATCGGTGCCTATCCTTTCGCCGGGTTAACTGGTTAGATAGCATATGATGAAAACATGCTACGCAGCTGGTCCGAATCTCCCGAACGTATTCATCCTGTTCCAGCGTAAAATGAAAGGACTATTCCTCATGGGCGCCGCTGCAAGCGCGCTCACCGTCGCTTGCGCATCGCCGTCAACGACCCCGTCGACAATTCCTTCGACCGCGATCCCGCGGCCCAATCCGCAGCCCGTTCTTCCTCCGTTTCAGATGGACACGA
This sequence comes from Gemmatimonadota bacterium, assembly GCA_003131365.1. Classification (GTDB taxonomy): domain Bacteria; phylum Gemmatimonadota; class Gemmatimonadetes; order Gemmatimonadales; family Gemmatimonadaceae; genus UBA4720. Next base: position 2,974 of record PKVB01000100.1, read on the forward strand.
GCCGGTCCGTGGATCGTGTTCCACCCTTTCAGGAGACGCCTCTGATCGTCTGGGGCCCGCCGCCCGATGGGGTCACGCATCCGGAGCGAGTGCGGAAATACGATCTTCAGCATCAAGTGACGATCGTCCGCTTCGACTGGCCGCGTCAGGCGGTGGTTGGAACGACGACGCTGACAATCGCCGGACTCCGGGGCGCCGCGCCACTCTCGAATGTCGTCATCGATGCCGGCGACATGACATTCAAATCCGTCGCCACCGGCGCCACAGCGCTGAAATACGATTATGATGGACGCGCACTCACGGTGCACCTCGCGACGCGCCTGGCCTCGGGGCAAACGACAGCCATTACCATCGAATACGATGGGGCCAATCGCTCAAAGGGCGCCTACTTCAGGCCCGCCAAGCACATCGTCTGGACTCAAGGTGAGACCGAGGACAATCACTACTGGGTTCCTACCTACGATTTCCCGAACGACAAGACGACCTGGGAGTTTTACATCTGGACCGCCAAGGGCGAGCGCGCTCTCTCGAACGGCCGCCTCGCCGGATCGCGCGCGGTAGGCGACAGCATCGAATGGCACTGGGTCCTCGACAAGCCCGCATCGACGTACCTGATGACGACGGTCGTCGGCAACTACACCGTGCTCCAGGACAAGGCGTGGCGCAACGTGCCCATCGGTTACTGGACGTACCCCGATTCGGTCGACGCCGCCTGGCGCGGATTCGCCAAGACTCCGCAGGCCGTCGATCTGTTCTCCCGCAAGACCGGCGTTCCGTATCCGTGGTCCAAGTACGATCAGATCGTCATTCCTGAATTCCAGTACGGCGGAATGGAGAATGTCACCGCGACATCGCAGAACGACGCCGAGATTCTCCACCCTGCATGGTCGGAGCCGCAGGCCAACTCCGCGGGTCTCATGGCCCACGAGCTCGGGCACCAATGGTACGGAGATCTCCTGACAACAAGCGACTGGGGAGATGTCTGGCTCAACGAGGGATTCGCGACGTTCATGGAGCAGGTCTTTCGCGAGGAGGATCTCGGCGTCGACGAAGGCGCTCTCGACCGCCTCGGCGCCCAGGAGCAGACGATCGATGCGGACCGCCGCACCAGACGGCCGATTGTATGGAACAAGTGGGTCAACGATCCCATCGAGGTGTTCTTCAGCGGTCACATCTATCCGAAGGGCGCGACCATTCTTCAGATGCTTCGTCACCAGCTCGGCGACGATCTGTTCTGGAAAGCGATGAACCACTACACCGCGGCGCACGCCTACGGCAACGTCGTCACCGACGATCTGCGCAAGGCGTTCGAGGAAACGACCGGCAAGGATTACAAGGCATTCTTCGACCAATGGGTGTATGGCGCCGGCTTTCCGGTGTTTCAGGTCTCGTCACTGTATGATCGCGCCGCCGGCCGGCTGGTGATCACCGCGAAAGAGACACAGCCTCGCGACAGCCTCACCGGATTCTTCGATGTCGACGCCGATGTCGAGGTCCGCACCGACAGCGGCATCGTTCGCTTCGTGGTGCCGGTTCGGAATGGAACCGGAGAAGCCGGGACGAATCTCAAGGCTCCACCCCGCTCGATTCGCTGGGACAAGGGAAACTGGATTCTCGATCTCACCGATTTCCCGCGTTCCACCGCGATGCTGCGCTACCAGCTCGTATACGACGACGACGTGCTCGGCAGAATCGAAGCGGTCGACGTACTGGCGCAGCGGCCGGGTGACCAGGCGGCGCTCAACGCGCTGATCGGCTCGACGCGCAACGACAAATTCTGGGCGGTGCGTGCTCGCGCGGTAGATGCGATCGGTGTCTGGGGAAGCGATCCTACCCGGGCCACGGTCGCGCCAATGCGGAGCGTCACCACTGCACTCATGGCCGCGACTCGCGATCCTGATAGTCGTGTCCGCCAGGAAGCCGTGACCGCAATAGGTCGGCTGACGCTGAGCGGAACTACCGCCAGAGACATGAACATCCGCCTCCGTGAAATCGCGCGCATGGATCAGAGCCTCTTCGTCCGCGGTGCGGCCCTCGCGTCGGACATCCTCCTCGAGAAGAATGCGGCGCTTCCGCTCGCCAAGCAGATGATGGCGTCGGAGGTCTGGCAGAACGTGATCCGCACGTCGGCAATCAATGCGCTGAAAGCCGTCGGGACGCCGGAAGCGCTTCAGCTAGTCCACCAGTACGCACCGACGGCTCAATAGAGCTCAACGTCCACCACGGGACCAATGAAGATCAGCATTGAGTACTGCGTAGTTTGAAACTACCAACCACGAGCTGCCAGTTTGGCGGCTGAGATTCGTCAGCGCTTTCCCGACGCGGAGCTGCAGATGATTCCGTCGAGAGGCGGCAGGTTCGAGATCATCGCAGAGCGAATTCCAGTCTACGAGAAATCCAAGACAGGACGGCACGCCAAGCCGGGTGAAGTCCTATCACTCATAGAAGAGAAATCGTGAAATCATGAGAATCGCGTTGTCCACCGGTGGAGGCGACGCTCCCGGGCTCAACGCGGTAATACGCTCCGCCGTGCTTTCGGCGGTGAACCGCGGCTGGGAAGTGCTCGGCATCAAGAAGGGCTACGCCGGGCTGCTCGGCGAAGAAGAAGTCATTCCGATGACTGCCGCGACGGTGCGGGGCATCGCGCACCTGGGTGGGACGATCCTCCGCACCACCAATCGCGGGAATCCATTCAGCTATCCGATCGCGCAACCCGACGGGACATTTGTCGACAAGGACCGGTCCGGAGAGCTGATCGAAAACTCGCGGAAGCTGGGCATCGACGCCGTAATCTCCATCGGCGGGGACGGATCGATGAGCATCGCCCACCAGCTTTGCCAGCTTGGAATGAAGATTGTCTGCGTTCCCAAGACCATCGACAACGATGTGGCCGGTACGATTACGACTTTCGGATTCGACACCGCGGTCAACACGGCTCTGGAAGCGATCGACAAGCTGCACACCACGGCCGAGAGCCACGACCGCGTCATCGTTCTCGAGGTGATGGGCCGCAACGCTGGATTCATCGCGCTGCATGCCGGGCTCGCCGGTACGGCCGACGTGATTCTCATCCCTGAAATCCCCTACGACATCGAAAAAGTTTGCGAGAAGATCGCAACGCGCGACCGCTCGGGCAGGCACTTCTCGATCGTCGTGATCGCGGAAGGAGCGTTCCCCAAGGGTGAAACTCCTGCGATCCGTGGCAAGTCCATGCCGGGTCAGGCGGTCAGGATCGGCGGCGTCGCCGAGCGGCTCGCCGACGAGATCGAGACGCGCACCAAGAAAGAGACGCGCTCACTGGTTCTTGGACACCTGCAGCGCGGCGGCCAGCCGACGGGCTACGACCGATTGCTGGCGGTGAGATTTGGCGGAGCGGCGGTGCGCGCGGTCGCCGACGAGAAATGGGACCACATGATCGCGCTTCAGTCGCCGCACATCGTGACCATTCCGCTCGCCGATGTGCTCAAAGTGCCCAAGCGCGTCGAGATCGACCACGACACGGTATTGACGGCACGCGCAACCGGCATTTCTTTCGGGGACTAGCCAGGCGGGGAGAGGGGTTTTATTGCTCCCAAAAAAGGGTGGTTTTGATGGCCGAACCAAATGTGTATCAATCTCTCGCTGTCTCGTCCCTTTGAGGGGACACCGGGGGCTTCGATTGAGTCGGCCAGGTGTAGGTAACTGCATATTCTATAATGACTTACCCCAATTCACAGGGTATGGCACCGCACGTGCACCCCTATACGGCATGATTCACCGTTTCGGCACCAACTCACTCGGGTCTTTTTTGCGGTTCGCGATGCCCGCCATCCTGGGACTTATTGTCTCGGCGAGCGCGGCAGAAGCGCAACGACCGGTTCCGGCAAAGCCACAGACGCCTGCGGTCCAGCAATCGCAGTTGCGTCAGCAGATAGTGCCGCCCGGGTTCTTTCCGCCGACCGGGATGTGCCGCATTTGGATCAACGATGTACCGGCAGCGCGTCAGCCGGCGCCAACTGATTGCGCGTCGGCAGTGAGAAATCGTCCGGCCAATGGCAGGGTTCTCTTCGGAGATGATGCGCCGAAGACGAAAAAAGGAAAAAACGACAAGAGCAAGTCTAGTCCCGCCGACGAGCTCGTCGATCTAATTACTCGGAGGATATCAAAATGAAGGTATTCGTAATCACACTGGCACTCGCGGGCCTCGCTTCCACAGCGACACTCGATGCTCAGATCCTGGGCAGCCGCCCGTTACCAACCAGCAGCGCCTCAGTAAACGCCGATGGATCGTGGCGCATGGTCGGTCGCGATGGCAGCGGCAACACGATTTATGAGCGCCGCACTCAGGACCGTAACGGCAACATCGTAGTTCAGCGTGCGCGGCGCGATTCGCGTGGCAACATGTCGATCATCAGCACGAACACGATCGGCAATGTCAACAATACCAACAATCGCAACACCAATTGCAGTTACAACCAGAGCACCAACACCGTCGGCGACATCATTTTCGGTCGCAGCGGCAACAACGTGAACTGCAACGACAACGGTAATCGCGTAGACGGCGGCTGGTATCAGGTGGGCCAGGGTCGGGACAACAACTCGATCTACGAGCGCCGCACGCGCGATGCGAACGGCAACCTGGTGATCTCNNTCCTGAATTCCCGCAGCGCCAACCAGAACGACAAGCAGTGGCAGAAGGCGCAGGACAGGCAGCAGAAGCAAGACAGACAGCAACAGAGGCGAGACGATAAGAACTACAAGCACAATAATTAAGCTTTTCAGTCATAGCGACGGCCCCGTGAGACTTCGGTCTTGCGGGGCCGTTTCGCATCCGGTGCGATGTGTGCAACTTCCACGGTGAATGCAGCGCACCGTCACCGACAGATACCTCCCTCCGGACCGCGAGGCGTACGTAGCGGCTGAGCCGCCGACAGGCCGCCTCATCGTCATCGCGCCCACGCGGGCCGCCTGCGAGACAATCGAGCTCGCGCTCGGCCTGCGCATCCCGACGATCCTCGAGAAGCAGCACGGCGAGGAGATTCGCCAGCTGGCGGCAGCGGGGAAGGGATTCGGGATCGTGGCCGGCACGGGCACCGGTAAAACACTCTCCATCCGCCCGATCGCAGAGACGATCCTCGGCACCGACGTTCTGAAAACCGGGGTAGTGAATCGCGAGCGCGAAGCGACGCCCGAGACGCCGACCTGGAACGTGATCGTGGTCACGACAGGGATCGCACGACGATGGTTCCAGGACGGAGACATACTTCCTACGGACACCCTGGTGGTCGACGAGATCCATCAGACGTCCGCGGAGCTGGAGCTGTGTCTGGCTCTCGGTAAGAGAGTGGGGTGCCGGTTCATCTGGCTCTCCGCGACCGTGGATCCAACGTTCTACGCGCGTTACCTCAATGCCGCGGCGGTGCTGGAGACGTCGGCGTTCGATCCCTCGAAAGCGGCTGACGTGAAGATCGTGCGGAAGGATCCGCGGACATTTCTCGACGACCGGTTCCTGCAGGCGGTGGTGAAGGAAAAGCGCGGAGTCGGGATGTTCCTCCCCACCCGGGCGGGAGTCGAAGAGGCGGCGGAAACGGTGGGAGAACGTTTTCCCCGGATCAACAGCGCGTTCTATCACGGTGGCGAGCCGATCAGAGTAATTCGCCCATTTCTCGAAGGCGAAGAGAAGAAACCGTATTTCCTGGCGATGACGGCGGCGGGGCAGAGCGCTCTCAACGTTCAGGGCCTCGACACTGTGGTCATCGACGACACTCGCTTCAGCAACGTCATCGAGCGCGGCAAGAACGTCCTTACCAGGCTCCACCTCGGCGCCAACGAGATCCTGCAGATGGCCGGTCGAGTACACGGCCGCGTCGCGGGCGGAAGGGTCTTCATACTCTCCGATCGCGACATTCATTTCTCGTCGCTGAGGCCGACGGCCCCCGAGTTCCAGCTGGCGGGGGACTCGGAGCGCGTCGCGATGACCTGCGCGGATCTCGGCGTTGCCGCCGACGAGCTGGAGCTTCCCGTTCCGCTCGATCGCGTCGCCTATCGCAAAGCCATATCGCTTCTCGAGCAGCGGGGCATCATAGAGAACGGACGGCTTTCGCGCTACGGAAAATCCGTCGAGGCAATGCCGGTGGATCGCCCGTGGGCGGAGCTGCTGGTGAACGCCGATGACGATCTCGTTCCTTACCTGGCCGTGATGAGCTCGATCGAGTCATTGCACCGAATGACGCGCGAGGAACGCGATCTCTCCGGTGTGATTGTGCCGGGCAGCGATCATCTCACCGCCTACAATCTCTACGCCGAGGCATTTGCACATTGCGGGTACATCGGCGAGGTATATGGGCTTCCAAGACACCTCTTCGACGAGAGCATCGAGGGCTGGGCAGAGCAGCGCGGTGTGCTGGTGAAGGCGATCGAAGACGCGGCACTCGCGACCGCGAGCATCTATCGAGCCCTCGGCATGGAGCTGCCGGCGAAAATGGTGAATGCGCGCGATCACACCTATCGGAAGTTCGCTGAGCTGCTCGCGCAGTACATGCCCTTCGATCTCGTCATCAACGAGCACACGGCGGACGGGACCGAGGCACGGGTCTCCAAGACGAGCGTGGCCGGGAGCTGGGGTGCGATTGCGGGGGACCTCCGATACTTTGCCGATCGCTCCGGCATTCCCCGCGCGGCGATCGAAGGGACGCAGATCCCGATGGAGCTGATCCATCGTTACGCGACCCGCGGCAGGGTCGAAGTAGTCTACGATCCGCGGCGAAAGCACGGTCCACTCATGCTGAAACGATCGCTCGACTATTTCGGCCTCGAGCTCGAGAGTGAGATGGAGACGGTGGAAGAGTTTCCACACGAGTTGGCGAAGGAGGCGCGACACGTGCTCGCGCAAGCGCTTGCGCGCGGCGAAGCGAAGCATTTCGCGGTGAAGAAGAACCGCGAAGCGATCGAAGAGATCCGTGAAGCATATAAGCGCTCCGGCGGAGAGACAAAGCGTCTTGGCTTGCCCGAGCTCACCGCGCTGTACGAAGACCAGCTGGCTCAGGTCAGCTCCACGGATGATTTCCAATCTGCCAGGCTCGGTGTGGACAGGGAAAAGTTCGTTCCTTTCGAGGTCCGGGAGCGCCTCGATCGTTTGCCCAATCAGGTGACGATTCGTGACCGCGATGTCGAGATCGACTACGATGTGGAGGAGCGCGATGGCGAGCGTCGCGGCGTGGCCAGACTTCGTCTCCCGGAAAAGGTCGCGCGCACGCTTACGGCGGCGGAAGTTCCGGCCCTGGATCGCCCGGTGCGATTCGTTGTGCTCCGCGGTCAGCGCGGTGCCGTGCGCGCCGACACGCTCGAGGACCTCCAGGAACGCCTTGCGCAGCCGTGGTCGCCAGACGAAGTGGAGGAAACTCAGGACGATCGCAGCATGTTGTCGCACGCCGAGAGTGAGGTGCGGCGGATTGCGGGCGAGTTTCGGCGGCATCAAAGAGGTGGCGATCACCGACATGGTGCGCGACACGGACCTCGCGGGGGACCACGCCCTTCCGGACGGGGACGCGGTGGCTCCAACGAGGGCGGACGTGCACGCGGTCCCGGCAGAAGCTCGGACCCCAGGCGCCGCCGTCGCGGGCGATAGTGGACGCGCACTGGCGCCGACTGCTCTCACTCGTATAATCCGCGCATGCCAGCACAACACTTCGCCATGCATTTCAGCGAGCATCGGAAAGTCATCGATGCGTGCATCGCTTCGCTTCAGCCAGCATCGGACGCCGCCGCGGAAGCCATCATCTCCTCCCTCGGCCGCGGCGGAAAAATTCTTGCCTTCGGGAACGGAGGCAGCGCGACCCAGGCCAGCCATCTCGTCGAAGAGCTGATTGGCCGTTTCAAGGAGACGCGGAGGCCGCTGCCGGCCATCTCGCTGGTTGCCGACTCGGGCGTCGTCACCTGCATCGCCAACGATTTTGGATATGGCGCTCTGTTCGAGCGACAGGTCGAGGCTCTGGCGACGATGGGTGATGCAGTCGTCGGAATCACGACGAGCGGCCGTTCCGAAAACGTGCTGCGCGGTCTCAAGGCCGCGAAGGACAAGGGCGCGGTTACAATCGCGCTATGCGGGAAGCAGGGGCTGACTGGTGCCGACGCCGATCATGTGGTCGCCGTGCCGAGCGAGGAGGGCGCTTTTATCCAGGAAGTTCACCTGATGCTCCTTCACGTCTGGTGCAGCGCTGTCGATGCGACAGTCAAAGCGGGCGGACTCTAACGCGCTGCTCCTCCGCGCAAAGACAAGTCCGGGCGTCTTGAACTGAGTACTAACCTCTGTGCCTCTCGTGCCTCCCGCCCGTTCTTTTGCCGTTAGACGAGACTGAGTCTCGGCCTCTCCTCGGGAAAAGCGAGCGCATCCTCCCGATAGCAAAGCCAGCCAGTCGTTTCGTCGGCGACCAGCTCCACCTCGGTTCCGAGGGGAAGTGTGAGATTCGGGACCTCGTGTCCGGAGGGGAAATCCATGAGAACTGGCACCTCGAGATCGGACACGAGATCGAGGAGGAAATCCTCGAACTCATCCTCTTCCGATCGATCGAGCGAGAGTTGGCCGAAGACGATGCCACGGACATGACGGAGCAATCCAGCTGCGNNTGGAGTAGGCGCTCGTCCACGACTGACATGGGATCGCGCGTCTCCTCGAGGAAGAGAATGGCGTCCCGGGTATCAATCTCGTAGGGAGTGCCGATGGTCTGCTGTACCAGAGACAGATTTCCCCCGGTGAGCCGGCCCACGGCTGTGCCCGGGCGCACCGCGCGCGCGATTCCACGTCCGATCTCCGACTCGGGGCGCGGCGTGGAGAGAGCGGTCAGAAGGGAGAGGACCGTGGGGTCGTTCCCGCCCGGGAAAAGATCGTCGAGGGTCGGGCCGTGGAAGACACGCAACTGCGCTCGACGCATCAGCCAGAGATGCAGCGCCGTGATGTCCGAGTATCCCACGAAAGACTTGGGATTCCGGCGGAAAACATCGGGGTCCAGAAAGGGAAGGAGTCTCACGGCCCCGTAACCACCGGTCGCGGCGATCACCGCTTTCACATCGGGGTTGAGCCAGATCCGCATCAGATTTTCAGCGCGCCGCTCATCTTCGCGTTGCTGGAAGCGGCGGAACCGGTCGACCTCGTCGCAGAGGATGACTTTGTAGCCGGCATCCTCCATCGCTTTGGCTCCACGAAGGAGCCACCCGTGCTGCGGGGCGTACGATGGAGCCACCACACCTATGGTATCGCCTTTGACGATGGGTGCAGGTCGACTCAGGCCTGGCGGCCGCGTGATGGCTGGTATGAATGGCGCGCTTCCGATGGGCGCCACTGTCTGTTCTGTGGGGTACGCTCCGAATGACTCGGTCATCGTCGTTTATCGAAGCGCATTAACGGTTGGTCACTGCTAGATTCAAGGTATGTCTGATACGTCGGTGAAGGGGCAGGGTCCGGGCGGGACCGCCGCTCCCACCACAGGGAATATGCAGGCCAACACCCCAAACGGAACCGGGGGTGCCACGTACTTTCGGAAAGGATTCGGGTTGAAATCCGAGATCCAGTCCGAACTGGCCTCGGACTATACTGGCCACCTGGTAGACCTGCTCAAGGACCGGGAATATACCCTGACTGCGGGGGATGTAACCATCCGTTTAGCGAAGGAATTCGGCTTCTGCTATGGGGTAGAGCGCGCGGTCGACTACGCATACCAGGCCAGAAAGAAGTTCCCCGATCGTACCATCTACCTGGCTGGCGAGATCATCCATAACCCGCACGTGAACTCGAAACTCCAGGGGATGGGGATCACGTTCCTCATGCCCGACAATGGCCGCATCGATTTCTCGGGGGTGAAGACGGAAGATGTGGTCATCCTTCCAGCCTTCGGGGTGACGATCACGGATTTCGAGACCCTCAGGCAAATCGGATGCGTGATGGTCGACACGACGTGCGGGTCGGTGCTCAACGTGTGGAAGCGCGTCGAGAGCTACGCGCGCGACGGGTTCACGTCGCTCATCCACGGCAAGTACTACCATGAGGAGACGCGCGCCACGGCGTCGCAGGTCGCGAAGTACGCGGGCGGCACGTACCTCGTGGTGCGCAACATGGAGCAGGGGCGCGACGTCTGTGACTACATCGAGGGGAAGGGGCTCTCCCGTGACATGTTCCTCGAGAAGTACCGCGTGCAGGCGAGTCCGCACTTCGACCCCGACCGGCACCTCGCGCGGATCGGCGTCGCCAACCAGACCACGATGCTCGCGCGTGAGTCGCTGGCGATCGGCGATGCCGCCGGGCTGGCGATGGCGAGGGCCAGGGGCGATGCCTATCGCGCCGAGAATTTTCGCACCTTCGACACCATCTGCAGCGCCACCCAGGACCGCCAGGACGCGGTGAACGACCTCCTGCTCGAGCCGCTCGACGTGATGCTCGTGATCGGCGGCTACAACTCGAGCAACACGATCTCCCTCGCGGCGCTGTGCGACGAACGCGTGCCGACGTTCCACGTGTCCGACGCGAGTTGCATCGACGTCGAAGCCGGCTCGGTGCGCCACGTGCGGCCGGGCAGTTCGGAGGAAATCGAGACGGCGGGCTGGCTTCGCACCGGCGGCGGGTTGCGCGTGGGGATCACGGCCGGCGCGAGTACACCCAATAACAAGATCGGCGAGGCGGTGGCGCGCATCTTCGC
>PKVB01000166.1 GCA_003131365.1 Gemmatimonadota bacterium
ATCTCGGATCACGTTCAGTTGCCGCTGGCCCTCCGCTAAGCCCGCGTTAAAAAACAAAACTCGGAGGGCCATGGGCATAGCGGGCACTACTATATTATGCCCCGATGATAACCACGGCTTCCATCTCCGGCATGACTTGCGCGCACTGCGTCCGCGCGGTGTTCACTTCCCTGGCGGGAGTCGAGGGCATCCATAGGGCCGACGTCTCCATCGGCCGGGCCGTGATCGAGCACGACGGCACCGTGACGCCCGAAGAAATCCGGGACGCGATCAAAGTCGCGGGTTACGACGTAAAGGATATCAAGATCGACGGGCGCACTCTCCCAATCGTGCCATGATGACCCCCGCCTACACTCCGCCAGTGGAAGAGGGCGAAGAAGTCACTGTCGGCGCTCTGCTCGCGCCGGACATCCTCGTCATGCTCGAGGAGAATCCCGACGCGATTGCCGCCGAGACGGATGAGCTGCACGCCAAGGATCTGGCGGACGTCGCGCAGGCGCTGCCGCGCGAGATGGTCGCGCCGTTCCTTTCTGCACTCCCAGTAGAGCGCGCCGCGGATGTACTCGAGTACCTGAACGAGGATCTCCGCACCGAAGTCCTCGAGACGATGAGCGTGCGCCAGGCGGCCGAGCTCGTCACGGAGATGACTCCGGACGATCGCGCCGACACGCTGGAAGGTCTCGAGGAAGAGACCACCGAGGGGATCCTCTCCGAGATTCCGGCGGCTGAGCGCGCCGAGACGGAGAAGCTCCTCGCCTACCGTCCGGATTCCGCCGGCGGATTGATGACGACGGAGTTCGTCTCCGTCTCGCAGGACACGCCGGTTGATGAAGCGCTAGCCGCCGTGCGCCGCATCGCGAGATCGGAGCGGCGCGAAGCGATGAACACCATTTATACGACCGATTCCGCCGGACGCGTGCAGGGCGTGATGTCGCTGCGCGAGCTGCTCGCGGCGCCGGAAGGCGCGAAGGTGTCGGACATCGCGTGGGAGGAGGTCCAGACCGTCCCGATCACCGCCGACCGTGAAGAGGTCGCGCGACTGGTGCGCGAGTACGATCTCGTCGCGGTTCCCGTCGTGGACGAGAACGGCGTGATTCAGGGCGTCGTCACCGTCGACGACGTCATCGACGCCCTCGTCGAGGAGCACACGGAAGACGTGCAGCGCTTCGGAGGAATGGAAGCGCTCGACATGCCCTACACGCAGATCGGATTCTTCTCGATGATCGGGAAGCGCGCGCCCTGGCTCGCCGCGCTCTTTCTGAGCGAGATGCTGACAACGACGGCGATGGGCCACTTTCAGGGAGAGCTGGAGAAAGCGGTCGTCCTCGCGCTGTTCGTGCCGCTCATCATCAGCTCCGGCGGCAATTCCGGCTCGCAGGCGACGTCGCTCATCATCCGCTCGCTGGCGCTGGGCGAAATCAAGTTGCGCGATTGGTGGAAGATCCTGCTGAGAGAGCTGCCGTCGGGACTGATGCTCGGCGCCATTCTCGGCCTGATGGGAATCGCCCGTATTCTGATCTGGCAGCAGCTCGGCATCGCGCACTATCCGCATCCGAATCTGCTCGCGCTGACGATCGGCGTGGCGCTGGTCGGTGTCGTGACCTTCGGCTCCCTCGCCGGCTCCATGCTGCCGTTCGTTCTTCAGCGCCTCGGCTTCGACCCCGCGAGCGCGTCAGCTCCCTTCGTCGCGACGCTCGTGGACGTTACTGGTCTCTCGATTTACTTCTACGTCGCGCTTCTGATTCTCAGCGGAACCCTTCTTTAGCTTATTGATCTCGGCGCGTCGGTCAGTCGGAGGAAGTCCTCTTCGGCTCCGGGCTCTCGCTCGTTGATTGTCCGAACGATCTCCGCGAAACCAGGCATCAGTCGCTCTTTGGCCGGCGTCGGCGCACCGATTGCCGCTCGTGGGTCGTCGCCTGCGAGGACTTCCTCCGACTTCCCGTGAGATATCACAGCAGGTGTTGGTCCTGCGCCACCAATCGTTCGCGCGCCGTGAAGTAAGTCCGCGACCCGTTCTCAGACACACGCGACCGCGCCCAGGAGAGTGCGCGCGCTCACATGATCTCCGCGTTGGAGACCGTGGCGCCGCGACCACAGATCACGACTGGGAGGGAGGCGAGGATGTCCTCGGCGGGAGCGGCCGCAGCCAGCGCCNNGCGGCGCGGTGCAGCGAGCCGCCAGGCGAAGCAGCAGGCGAGAGCTCCCGAAGAGGACATCCTCGCCGACCGACCTCGCGAAAATCTCAGAACGTGCACAGCCCCGACACGCGCGATGATGCCGGAAGCGCGCGCGCAAACAGACGGCGCAGATGCGTTGTAGCATAAACCACTAGGCGTGCCTACGTTTGTGACGCGCGCGGGGCGGGCTTCCGACGCGCAATCCAACCACAGGAGATGCGCAGCATGAATAGCACTATTCAAAAGCTGGCGGCGGTTTTCGGCGTTGTGTTCATCCTAGTAGCACTCGTCGGGTTCCTCGCGAAGGGCGGCATGGCGATGCAGCCGACCGATCCCGCGCTCGCCGCGAAAGCGCTCGGCATCTTCCCTGTCAACCTGCTGCACAACATCGTGCACCTGCTGTTCGGAGCCTGGGGACTCACCGCTTCACGAAGCTGGGGAGGCTCGAAGCAGTTCTTCACCGTGGCAGGAGTCATCTACATCGTGCTCACGATCCTCGGATTCCTCTCGCCGAGCGGATTCGGTCTCGTTCCGCTTGGTGGATCCGACATCTGGCTCCACTGCCTGCTCGGCGTCGTCATGCTGGCGATCGGCTACACCGCCAAACCCAGCGCGACGCCGGCTGCTGCGTAGAGATGCCTTGTTGGTGGGCGCTACTTGGTAGCGCCCACCTTCGCGGTCGTCGAGTCTGAAGTCGGTTTGGCGCCCGGAGCGGCGCCCCCACCAGTGGGGCGTCGCTTTGTTTTGTCTACGCTCGAGAAGCTCGACACGATTCCCTGCTCGAGCCAGACGTGCTCACCGCGCAGAACTTCCATCGCGAGCTTGTACAGCGCGGGATCATTGGGGCCGAAGAGCGCATCAAAGTGCGCCTTGATCCTGTCGCGCGCTTCAATGCAGAACGCGTCGGCGAGCGTGACGGCTTCCGGCCGTCCCTGCTTCGACAGCATCTGCGCTCTCGAGCACGCGGCCGACATCGCGTACAGCTCCGCTCCGATGTCCACCGTGCGGAACAACACCATCTGCCGTTTCTCGAGCTTGGGACCGAACTTCACCATTGCGTGGAAGATCGAGCGCCCGAGATGACGCGTCGTCCGCTCGATGTACCGCACGTGGCGGGCAAGCTTGCCGAACTCGCTGTAGCGTCTCAACCTCGAGGCGTTCAGCCAGCGCGACGGATACCAGGCCAGGTAGAACGGCGTCGCGCTCGCCATTGCCGAGAGTTTTTCCCTGAACGACGACTCGGGGTTGACGATGTTGAACGCGAGCTTGAAGTGATAGTCGACCGCCTCTCTGGCGATGAAAAGCCGCATGATCTCCGACGATCCCTCGAAAATGAGATTGATGCGGTAGTCGCGCATCGCCCTCTCTACGGGTATCGCCGGCTCTCCGCGAGAGGCTAGTGACTCGGCTGTCTCGTACCCGCGTCCACCCCGGATCTGCACGGTGTCGTCGACGATTTTCCAGCCGGCTTCGGTGTTGAAGAGCTTCGCGATCGCCGCCTCGAGCCGAATGTCGTAGCCACCCTGCTCGTAGAGCGCGGCCGAAAGCTCGGCTACCGCTTCCATCGCGAAAGTGTAAGCCGTCATGCGCGCGATCTTCTGCGCGACGGCTTCGTGCTTTCCGATCGGCTGACCCCATTGCACGCGCTCGTTCGCCCACTTGCGGGTGATCGAGACCATCTGCTTTCCCGCGCCCGCGCAGCCGGCCGGAATCGTGAGACGTCCCGTGTTGAGCGTGACGAGCGCGAGCTTCAATCCCTTTCCCTCTTCCCACAGGATGTTCTCGCGCGGGACTTTCACGTTGGTGAAGCGGATGACGCCGTTCTCGAGCGCCTTGAGTCCCATGAAGCGCAGTCGATGCACTACCTCAACGCCGGGCATAGAAGACTCAACGATGAAAGCAGTGATCTGTTTACGCGCCTTGCCGCCAATCACCTTCTCCGGCGTCTGCGCCATCACCACGAACAGTTCGGCGCGCGTTCCATTCGTGCACCAGAGTTTCTCGCCATTGATGATGAAGTGCTTTCCATCCGCGGTTGGCGTTGCGGTGCAGCGCATGTTGGCGGGATCAGATCCCGCGTCGACTTCGGTCAATGCAAACGCCGAGATCGCGCCCTTGGCGAGTCGCGGAAAGTATTTGCGCTTTTGTTCTTCCGTGCCGAACAGCTTTAGCGGCTGCGGAACTCCGATCGACTGATGGGCGGAAAGGAGCGCTGTAATCGATCCGTCTTTGGAGGTCACCAACTCGATCGCGCGGATGNNTTGATGCCGAAGGCGCCCATGTCGCGCAGCTCCTGCACAACTGGCTCGGGGATCTCACCCGTCCGGTCAATCTCGTCTGCATCCACCCGCTCCATGAACGCGCGCAGCTTGTCCATGAACGGCTTGGCTCGCGCTTCTTCCGCTACGTCGGAGGGCGGATGCGGGTGAATCAGGTCGAGACGGAATCGCCCAAGGAAGAGCTCGCGCACGAAGCTCGGGTGTGTCCACTCGGTCTCGCGCGCGGACTCTGCAACGTCCCGCGCTTCCTTCTCGGTTGCTACGCCTGTCAATGTTTCACTCATGTGCGTCTTATGAAGATACCCAATCCTACAATAGAAATGGCCGCAAACGAAAACCACTGGATGGCATAGTTGCGGTGCGGACCCTCATCGAGCGGCGCCTCTTCAACGCGCGGCGGAGCACTCGGCGACGTCGCTGAATCGGTGAGAACGACGTAATAGTTCGCGATTGGATACGAGAAATCCTTCGAGAGTGCTGAGCGGTCGAGGCGGCGGAACGACCTCGGCCGCGCCGGATTGGGCGGGGGAAACGGACCCTGGGTAGGAAAAGTCTCCACAAAGCCATGCCCGTTGAGGGTATCGGCCTCTTTCCATGGCTGTGTATCGATCGTCGTGCCATCTGCCGAATAAACCCAGCCGCGGTTGACAAGCACAGCCGTATCCTTTCTGGCGCGCAGCAGCGGCGTCAGGATGTTGACGCCCGGTGATCCGTTGCGCCCCCGCAGCGTATAGATGATCTCCTGCGCGTGATCGTAGATCCCTCTGACGTGCACTCTGCGGAAATGCGCGGCGGCGGTATCGCGGGGGAGCGAGTCGAGCTCGACCTCGGGGGCGAACCGTCTGGCGGCGACGATGTCGTTGGCTTTCTGACGCGCCCACAGCCGCCGGATTTGCCAGCAGCCGAGTGAGATGCAGGCGATCGCGATCGAGATCGCGAGAACGCTGAGGATCCATTTGCGAGGAGTCACGGGCGAAATATCGCGAGATACCCGCTCTCGCGTCTGGTTTCCAGATTCGTCGGGGTCCTGTCACCCGCTCGACGGGAGCCCGGGTGCGACGACGAGGCCAAGACCAAGTAGTAGATCTCCGAATCGCCGCATTCTCAGAACAGAGACATCTGCTCGCCGAGCAGATCAGGGTCGACCGGCGTGAGTCCCAAGCGCTCTTGAAGGTCCCGCGCTGTCGCGGGGCTGTGTCCTGAAAACGTATTGGCCACGTACCCGTAAACCTGTGACACTTTCTCGGACAGATCCTGGATCGCGTCGGACCACAGATCGACTTCGCGAGATCGATCGACCTGCACACGCGTGTAGTCGACAAGATCGCGGTTCGGGCCCATCCATCTGATGTACGCGAAATCGGCGGTGGGGCGCGCGGCGAGACTGAGCATCAGCTTGCGGGGAATCCAGCGGCCATCGGATAACACGAGCGCAATGTTGTGCTCCTTGAGCAGCGCCAGCACTCCCTCGCTGATCCATCCCCGGTGCCTGAACTCGATCGCGATGCGAAGATCCCTCGGAACCCGTCCGATGAAATCGACCAGGGCCGGAAGCTCGCCCGGCTGAAAGTCCGGTCCCATCTGTACGAGGACGGGGCCGAGCTTGTCGCCCAGCTCGCGCACGCGCTCGAAGAAAAGCTGGGAGGCGCCGGTGACGTCGCGGAGCCTCTGCTCGTGCGTGATCTCCTGCGGGAGCTTGAGCGAGAAGAGGAATCGCTTCGGCGTACGGTCGACCCAACTCCGGATCGTCGTAGCCGCCGGTGATGCATAGAACGTCGAGTCCACTTCCACCGAATCGAACGCCCGCGCGTAGACAGTGAGGAATTCGGACGGCCGCGTGCCATTCGGGTAGAAGGGTCCCACCCAGGCGTCGTAGTTCCAGCCCTGCGTGCCGATATGGATTTCCGCGGACATGGCGTTCAATCGGAAGCCGCGGCCTCCGGATGTCAAGCCGGATCGAAGCTAACCTGCCGCTTTTCTGGGTCTCAGCTCCAGGGCGCGAGGGTCACGCTTGGCGATGCCCTGAATGAGCGGCGGCGAAAGTAGCGTCGTGAGCAGCACCATCAGCGTGATCGCACCAAAAAGTGACGTGTCGAGCGCGCCAATCGCCAGCCCGGTCTGGGCCACAATGAGCTCGACTTCGCCTCTCGGAAGCATGGCCGCGCCGACGAGTGCCTTGTTTCCCTTGAACCAGACTGGAACGTACGCGGCGATGACCTTCCCGACCGCGCCTGTCACCAGCAGAACCAGCGTGATCAGCAAGGTCCGGGGCTGCGCCAGCGCGCGCAGGTCGACGGAGGCGCCGACAGAGGCGAAGAATATGGGCGTGAGGAGACTGCCCATTGCTCCCGCGGATCTCTGGACATCGTCGCGCTGGTCAATGCGGTTCAACAGGACGCCCGCGACGAAACCGCCAACAATGATCGCTGAGCCGAGGAGTCCGGCCAGAGCCGCGAGGGAGAAAGCAAACGCGAGACCCATGATCGCGATGGTCGTCGGTGAACGCAGCCGCTTCGCCGCATGGAACAACGGCGGGACGACGAAGCTTCCAACGATGATAGCGATGGCCACAAATCCAAAGGCGACCGCGCTCGTGCGCACTACGCCTGTCGCCGTTATCGCGACACCGGCCGCGAAACTTCCTATCACGGAAAGAATCACCAGCCCGATGATGTCGTCGAGCACCGCCGCCCCCAGCACGACCCTGCCTTCTTGCGTCTGTAGAAACCCCAGCTCGGCGAGCACGCGCGTCGACACGCTGATCGAGGTCGCGGTGAGGGATGCCGCACAGACTATCGCGGCGAGCCGCCCAATGCCCATCGCGGACAGCGCGGCGTAGCCGATGACGAATGGAAGGACGACGCCCACGATTGCGATGACGGCCGCGGTCCCCCCTTCTCTCGTCAGCGCGCGCAAATCGGTCGCCAGCCCGATCTCGAAGAGCAGGATCAGGAGTCCCAGCTGCGCCAGCGTATGGATTGCGAGATCGGCGGGATCCAGAATCCCGAGCACCGAGGCGCCCAGCAACACGCCGCCGACGAGCTCGCCAAGGATGGCCGGCTGACCGAACCTCTCGGCCAGCACCGACAGCGCCCGCGTCGTCAGCAGCACGGCCGCGATGACCAGCAACAGGTGAACGAAGGAATGTGTATCGGTCATTTCAAGTCACAACGAGTGCGGGCGAATTCCATCGTGCGCTTCTGGCTCGGTGTTCTTTCAACGATACGTCTCGAAGAACCCCGTGCCCGTTCCGGAGAGCGGTTGGCCGTCGAGCCGGCCGGATATTCGTGCGGTCCCCTTCATCTGGATAAAATACGGCCGCGCTTTCTCGCTGCCGAGCGGATCGCCGCGCTCCGCCTCACCTTTGCCATCCTTTGCGTCGCGGCGCGGCCTCGTATCCGTGGCAATCGCATCTTCGACGGTTATTTCGACCCGCAGCGTGTCGTCACCGCGCACATCCTCGAAGCTCGCGCGCGACGGAACCCACAGCAGCCCTGACTTCGTCCTTGCGGTCCGGCCATCCACGTACGAAATCATTTTTGGACGGAAGACGGCGCGGAATCCGAGCGAGTCCACGACATAGACCAGCACCGGGGGAATTGATGCCGAGCTGTCACCCGGATACACGCGGCCGTACAGGAACGTGTACTGCCCCGCGCGCGCTGCGCCCCAGTCCCAGGTGACTCCACGCCAGACACCCCAATTGTGGTCGTGGTACGACTGCGCGTCGTTGAGCTGCTCGCACTTGCCGTCGACACAGATAGATCCCGTCGCGCTCGCGCGGAGTGCGGGAACGGTGTAGCCCGAGACAAAGCCGCCCGAGCCCATGGCGACGCCCGGGAAATACGCGTATGGCGCCGGATGCGTTCGAAGCGCGACCGAAATTTTGCCTCGCGCACCGCTCTCCTCCCGAGCCGCGGCGCGCACCTCATAGTCGCCATCAGGCAGTACGATGACGTGCGAGTCTCCGAACACGAGATTCGCGTCCGTCGTGGAGAATCGAACCCGCGACCGATCGAGAGTGGTGGCGAAGCGCCGCGTCGCTCCGTCCTGCTCTCGCAAAGTGATCCCGATCTGGCCACCCCAGTTTGTGCTCGTGACATCCCCACCGACGATGAACGAGATGAACGCCCACCGCCTTTTGTCCGGAGACAGCACGTTGAAGTAGTGCCATTCCGCCCACGTCTCTCTGTTTGCAACGCTGTCCGAGGGCAGATGGAAGTGGTCGATCTCATTTCTCAATTCGAACGCCGTCGGCGCGACCCAGCGCCGGTCGCTGGCGTCATTCTCCCATCTTCCGGCCACGACTTCCGGCGCGGCACCAACCGCTTTCGTCGCAGCCGGAATGTCCCCGCTCGCGTGAACCGGGAATTCCTGGCCGTCGGCGGTCCGCACGTAGAGCAGTCTGCCCTCTATTTGAGGCGCTACCGCCGTGATCTCGCCGTTGTATCTCGGCGACGCCAACACCTGCCGATAGAGAAAGGAAGCGTGGTCGATGGAGAAGAAGAGGCCGCCGATGCCTCCCGTCTTCATCACTTCGACATCGAGCCCTTCCGGGAGCACGGTGATTGTCCCGCCCCCCACCAGCTTTTCGTTTCGCGCTTGCGACAGCATTGCTTCGCCGATCGAGAGCAGCACGATCATCACTGCGACGCCCACTCCGAAGCCGAAAAAGAGCAACAGGGAGCGCCACGGGCGATACGTAATGTTGCGGAGCGCGAGCTGAACGATCACGCGTCCACCACCCTGCCGTCGCGCATGTGGACCTTCCAACGCGCGGCACTCGCCAGATCTTCGTCGTGGGTAACCACCACGATCGTGGTGCCATCCGCATTGAGTCGCTGAAAAAGCGAGATGATCTCAGCCCCCGTCCGGGCATCCAGCTCACCGGTCGGCTCGTCCGCCAGAAGCAGCGTCGGCCCATTCGCCAGTGCGCGGGCGATCGCGACGCGCTGNNCGTACTTGAGCAGCTCTGCCGCCCTCTCGGTTCTCACTCCTTTCGATACTTTCGCCTCCGCCATCGGGAGCGCCACGTTTTCGAGCGCGGATAGAATCGGCAACAGATAGAAGCGCTGAAATACGAAGCCGATGTTCCGCAGCCGGAACTGCGTCGCCTCGCGATCGCTCATCGCGTCCACACGCCTGCCCGCGATCGCAACCGTGCCAGACGTCGGCTGGTCGATCACGCCGATAAGATTGAGCAGCGTCGATTTTCCGCAGCCCGAAGGACCGACGATCGCCACATAATCCCCACGCTCGACATCCAGCGTCACTCCCTGAAGCGCGTGCACACGCTCGGCGCCCAGCGCATAATCGCGGCGAACATCCTGGAGCGATACGATCGGAGATTCAACGCCCGCGCGCACGGTCACGCGATCGCCTCTCGCCGCAGCGATTCCGCAATCGGCAGCGACGCCGCACGCCAGGCAGGATAAATACCGGCGCCAATTCCGCTGGCGATCAGAAGCCCGAGCGCCGACCACGCGGCCCTGGGCTGAAAGAGAAAGAAGTCGATCGCCATCGGCAGCCCCGGAAAAGCGGACAGAATCGCGTTGAGATAGCGCGCCGTTACGAGCCCGAGCGCCAGGCCAAGCACGGCTCCGGCGAAGCTGATCGCGACACCCTCCAGCACGATCTGCTCGACCACGTGCGATCGCGACACGCCAATCGCGCGCATCACCGCGATCTCTCCCGCGCGCTCATTCACCGAGACCGTCACCAGAGTGGTCACCAGCAGGAATCCCACGAACAGACTGACGGCGCCCAGTATCAGCGCCAGCTGGCGGAAGTAGCTGAGTCGTTCATCTACCTGCGCGATGGCGGTCGCGATGGAGATCGCGGTCACGTTGGGGAGCTGCTTGTCGATCCAGTCGCGAACCTGCTCCGCGTTCGCGCCTTTGCGCACCCGAACCATGAACAGCGATGCGCGGTCTCCCGCTTGTCCGCCCATCGCTTCGAGCGTCTCCCGCCGCACTGCCGACGACGACTGATCGTTCGCCCCGTAAATGAATTTCACCCGGCCCGTCACGACGAGTTTCCGTTGACCGGAGTAGGTGCGCGTCTGCGGGTCGTAGCCAGTCGCCACGCTCAGCGTATCTCCAACACGGGCGCCGAGCTGTCTCAACAGGTGGTCGTTGACGACAATGGCGTCTGGCGTCGTCACGTCGCGGCCCGACAGCAGCTCGTAGTCGCCCTGGACACTCGGATCGATCCCGAGGGCCGATCCACTCACATCGCGATTCCCGGTCAGAATGTGAATCGATGCGCCCAGCACAGGACTGATCTCCCGAATGTCGGGATTGGCTCGCAGCGTCGCTATTATTGCGCCGACCCCCGGAATCGTCGCGTCGGTGTCGAACGGCAGCGTCCCCTTAGGGGCGAGCCTGATCTCGAAGCCCCGTGAGAGCAGCAGCTCGCGAAAGGATTCGCGCATTCCCGTCGCCAGCATCACCATGTCGAGCAGCATCGCGGCAGCGACAGCGACCCCCAGCACCGCGAGCACCGTGCGGGCGCGATGCCTGATCAACGATGCCAGCGCGAGCGCCGCTCTCACTCAGCGCCCGAAGAGTGCGAGTGGCGGCGTGCGCACGAGCCGAAGCGACGCCACCACGCCTGCCGCGATCCCTAGTGCAAGAGAGAGCGACACGGCGAAAACCACGGTCGCCGGTGTGACCATCGAGAACTCGAGCGGCGTCCGATAGAGCGCCTGATAGTGCCAGTTCACGAACAGAGACACCGCCCATCCGAGCACCACACCCAGAGCGCTCCCGAGTACCGCGATCACGGCGGCCTCTATCACGATCGCGCGTACCACCGTCGCGCGGGAAATTCCCATCAACCGCAGCGCCGCGATATCCCTTCTCCGCTCCTCGACTTTCAGTACCATGATGCAAAGCAGAAACACCGAGCTCGCGACGATGGTGATGATCCCAATCGCGCGGTGGAAGCGGCTCACCACCTGAAAAGTGCGCGATGTCTCGACGGCAATGTCGCGCGACCGATAAGCCTTGAAGCCGAAAGCGACGCGATTGATGCGATCGATCAGGCGAGAAATGTCAGCCGCTGGCGTCGTCGCGATCGCGAATCGATCGACCCGATCGCCGTACCCGGCAATTGTCTGCAGCTGATCGAGATGCATCCTGACCCGCAGATCCCCGCGCGCAACTTCGGACGGGTCTGCTCCACGCCGCACGATAGCGCCGACGGTTACCGTGTCACCAATCGTTCCGGGACGCGAAGAGACCGAAATGAGGTCGCCGATCTTGAGGTGCGCTCGCGCCGCGAATGCCTCGTCGATCGCGATGGTACGTCGGTCCATCGCCGCTACGGGCGCGGGCGCGCGACTTACCGAGGCGGAGCCTTGTACAAGGAGTGACGCGAGCAGGGCGGCGAGCAACACGCCCGAAAGTTAGCCGCGCTTACCAGCCCTGTCTGCAAGCGGAGCGACGAGCACGTGCGACGCCAGTGCGGGCCCGATCGAGATCTCCTGTCGTCCCGAACCGAGCGTGATCGGTCCATCATAAGGCGCGCGTGACCTGACCGTGATCCGCTTCCCCGGCAGGATCGACAGCTCACCAAGATATCTCAGCATCTCCGGATCCTCGTCCGCAACCCGAACGACGACTCCGGATGCTCCTACGGCGAGATCCGCCAGCGAGGTGTACTCGGTCTCATCTACCGAGCCATCCTTCGTGGGAATCGGCGCGCCGTGTGGATCGACTTCCGGCTCGCCGATCGTCGCCGCCATGCGGTCCACCAGCTCGTCGGACGCCGCGTGCTCGAGCCTCTCCGCCTCCTCATGCACTCGATCCCACGGATACCCAAGCGCCTCGGCCAGATAAGCTTCGATCACGCGATGACGCCGCAACGTGCGGAGCGCGGCGCGGCGGCCGCTCTCCGTGAGTTTCACGCCGTGATAGCGCTCATAGGCCAGCAATCCCTGGTCAGCGAGGCGACGAACCATTCCACTTACCGATGCAGGTGCGAGCGCCAGACGCTGCGCGATCTCATTGGTCGCGGCCGCACCGCTGCCCCTGCCAATGGCGTAGATCGCCTTGAGGTAGTCCTCGACCGGCGCGGTGAGCGGCTCCCGCCCCGGCACTCTCGATTCCTCGCGCGCGGCGCTCATGTTGCCGGCCGCGGTGTCGGGGGGCTCAAGCCGGGATTCGCGCGCACCATCAGCACCGGCACCATCGTGATGTGACGGAGCTCGCTCGCCACGCTGCCGCGAATGACGTCGGAGAGTCCGCGGTGTCCATGCGTCGCCATCGCGATGAGGTCACAGTTCTCGCGCTTCGCGCAGTCCGCAATCTCCTTCGCCGGATCACCGCCCGCGAGAATTGCGTCGACGTCGAATCCTTCCTTCTCGAAAGAATCGGCGATCGCCTCGATGTACTCGCGGTCGCTCTTCATCTCCTCCGACTCGCGGAGGTCGAGCTCGTTGATGCTGCGAGCCGCCCAGCCGTCGGCCACATGGATCAGCACGATCGAGGCGTTGTTGCACGTGCGCGCCAGCTTCCGAACGTGCGCCAGGATCACTTCGTCGTACGGAGTGTGCTCGACGGGCACGAGTATACGCTCGTACATCAGCTCACCGGTCCACGGAAGAATTGCAACAGCAGCCAAATGTTGAGACCGGCGATCACTAACGCAACAAAGTACGCGAGCCCCTTGAGCCAGACCGGGTTCACGAACTCGCCCATCTTCACCCGGTCCGAGGTGAACTTGACCAGTGGGAACACCGCGAACGAGAGCTGCATGCTGAGGATCACCTGACTGAACACGAGCAGCTTGGCGGTGCCGCTCTGGCCGTACATGATCGCGACTATCGCTGCCGGAACGATCGCGATTCCCCGAGTGATGAGCCGGCGCACCCACGGACGGAGCCTGATGTGCAGGAATCCCTCCATCACGATCTGGCCGGCGAGCGTGCCGGTGAGGGTCGAGTTCTGTCCCGAGGCGAGAAGCGCCAGCGCGAACACGGCACTGGCGCCGGCGCCGAGCAGCGGGGTCAGCAGTTTGTAGGCGTCCTGGATCTCGCCGACTTCGGCGTGACCGGAAGTGTGGAACGTTGCCGCGGCGATGATGAGGATGGCGGCGTTGATGAAGAGCGCGAAGGAGAGCGCGATCGTCGAGTCTATGAACGCGAAGCGAACCGCTTCACGCTTCCCCGCAGGAGTCTCCTCGTATTGCCGCGTCTGCACGATTGACGAATGCAGATAGAGATTGTGCGGCATGACAGTGGCGCCGAGTATCCCAATGCCGATGTAGAGCATCGAGGGATTCTTGACGACCTCTGTCGACGGAATGAACCCGCGCATTACGTCGCCGAACGGCGGCTGTGAGAGAATGATCTCGAACAGGAAACACGCGCCGATGGTTGCGATGAGCGCGATGACCAGCGCCTCGAGCAGCCTGAATCCCTTGTTCTGCAGGTACAGGACGAGCAGCACGTCCAGCGAAGTGATGATGACTCCGTAAGCGATTGGAATGCCGAAGAGCAGGTTGAGTGCGATCGCGGTTCCGATTACCTCCGCGAGATCGCACGCCGAGATCGCTATCTCGCAGCCTATCCAGAGCAGGAAACCAACCGGCTTGGAGTAGTGGTCCCGGCACGCCTGCGCGAGATCACGTCCGGTGACGATGCCGAGCTTCGATGCGAGTCCCTGGAGCAGGATCGCCATCAGGTTCGAGGCGAGAATCACGCTGAGGAGCGTGTACCCGAATCGGGCGCCACCGGCGAGATCGGTCGCCCAGTTGCCCGGATCCATGTAACCGACAGCCACGAGGTATCCCGGTCCGGCGAATGCAAGGATCTTGCGCCACCAGCCCTTGCCGGCGACGGGGACGGTTCGATAAACCTCGACCAGCGAGGGAGTGGTGCGTGCCCGTCGCCACCCGGGCGGTGGCGGAATCGGCGGCTCGTGTTTCGGCCGGCGAGGTGTCTGGTCGAGCTGCGTCGCCAAAGGTTGACTCCGGAATTATTGTGAAACTATGAAATAAGTTAGTATGCCCTAACTTTTACCGCAATTGGCAGTTCGCACTTCGTTTTGGCGATATTCACTCCGATAGTAGTTCGCACTTCGTTTTGGTCATATTCACCCCGCAAGAGACGCCGTTCGCGCGTTGACCGACAGCAACTGTTTCCGGTCGTCTGTAACTTTCAGTGAGAGTCGCCGCGCGAATTCCACCGCATTGACGAGAGCACGACACCATGCTGTCCTGGCCCTACACTCATCTCCTCATCAATCACTTTCCGGTCGTGCTCAGTATCTCCGCGCTCGCTGTGAGCATTCTGGCGCTGTTGCTCGGACGGAGGGGCCTTTGGCTCACGGCGATGGGCGCGCTCACGGCGGCTGGAGCCTCCGTCTATCCCGTTTTCTTTACAGGGAACAAGGCCGATCACGCTCTGAACGACCCGTGGTACATTCACCCGGGCACGATCGAGGCTCACGACCAATTCGCTACCATCGCACTGTGGGTGATTCTCATCGCCGGTGCGTTCGCGGCATACTCGTGGTGGCGATCTCTTAAGCGGCCCGCCGATCTGATTCCCGGTTGGATGCGTGCTGGCGTATTTGTCGGGGCCTTGGCCGCCGCTGGCATCGTGGCGTACACATCCTTCCTCGGCGGACAGATCATCCACGATGCGCCGATCCTTCAGCTCAAACAGCCGCCGGCGGGACTGCCGCCCGGCCTTGCCGCGGAGCCCGCAAAGGATTGAGCCGGACGGATCAGGCAAGCAATGCCAGAAGCTGGGCGAGTATTCGCTCGGTCATTCCCCAAATGATGTGCTGTTCGTGACGAAAAACGCGGGCGTTGATCTGAATTCCACGAGCGAATACGGTGTCCTCATGCCAGGATTCGGTACGCGCGAGCGCGGCGAAAGGGAGCCAGAATGCCAACGCGACCTCGTTGCTGAGACGGAGAGGCTCGTCACGATCAAGTAGCGCCAGGTAAGGGCGGACGACGATCGCTGGAAGCCTGATTGACTGCGGGCGCAGATCGTCGAGAGTCCCGATGATCATGCCTTCGCGCGCCAGATCGATCCCCGTTTCCTNNATCGCGCGTCTCCCTGATCGCTGTCTCAGCGAGCGACGCATCGCCCGCTTCCACTCGTCCGCCGGGAAAGGCGATCTGGCCACTCCAGGGATCTCCTTCATAGTCCGCCCGCTTGATGAATAGCACCTCGAGTGCGTCACCTTTCCCGAGGCGAAAGATCAGCGCGACTGCCGCCTTGCGCACTCCCTCTTCCTCCTCGGCCGTGACAGGATTGTGAGAAGCGAGCGCCGAGCGGATTCTTGTGACGCTCGGCTGGCCGAGGAGATGCGCAAATCTCTCTTCGCCACCTTCTCTCACGTCACTTCGGGATCGCGTTCCGGACGAAGAACTTTGCCGTCTCCAGCACGACCTTCTCCAGAACCGGTGGGACTTCGGCAAGCGGATGCGTTGCGCTGAAGCCATGATTCGCTCCCTCGATCAGTCGAAGAGTGCTCATTCCCTTCGACAACGAGTGAAGATGCTCGGCCTCCGTGCTGGGCACCGTCTCGTCGCCGGTACCATGAATGATCAGCCACGGCGCTCTGATCTTCCCCGCCGCGTTCTGGATGTTGAGCTTCGTCTTTCCGTTCAGCTCGACATCATCCAGCAAGTCCGTCTCGAGGCGCATCACCTGACCGGTGCACGAATTGGTGATCTCCGTGTGGCCGCGCTTCCGCCACGTGATCACATCCTCCGGGGACCAGCGATTCGGATAGGAGATCGCGGCCCAGGTGACGAGCGAATTCACGTTCGCCGCCTCCGCTGCCGCGTAGAGAATCGCTACTCCGCCGCCGCGCGAATGGCCGAAGATGCCGAATTTCCCATTGATCCACCTCTTCCTGCGCGCGTACTCCTCGATAAGCTCGAGATCCTCCAGCTCCCGCGAGAACGTGTTGGCTGCGAACGCCTCGGCCTGCGCGAACGACTCGCGATCGGCGCCGATCCCGCTCCCCGAGAAATCGAACGTGATCGCGGTGAGTCCGTCCTCCGCCAGCGTGCGCGCTAGGTACGGGAAGAACGCCCAGTGCGCGAATCCCTTGAAGCCGTGACAGATGATGACGGAACCAAGGGATTCCTCCGCTGGATAGGCGTCGCCGCGGATGGAAAGCCCATCCCGGCACGGGATCTCGAACGTCTCGGGTTTTATCACGGCCGCGCTGGTCATCCCTCGATCTCACCATTGATGTCGGCCCATCCCTGAATTCCGCGCGCCATCGACGCGACGTCTTCGTATCCCATCTGCTTCATCGTGAGCGCGGCGAGCGCCGAGCGGTTTCCACGCGCGCAGTAGATCACGACCCGTTGCTTCCGGTCGATGATGCCCTCCACCTTCGCCTCGAGATGTCCGCGCGGCAGGTGAATCGCGTGCGGCAGCCGTCCGAGATTCCATTCATTCGGCTCTCTCACGTCGAGGTAAACGACGCGCTCGTTGCGCGCCTGCATGTCGCGCACCTGTTCCGGTGTCACCTCCTTGATCTGCTGCTTCGCTTCGTCGATCAATTCCTGTGCGGTCTTGGGAGCCATGTGGGAGTCAGGATGGGTAGGATGTTACGGCAAGCGTCCGTGTCTTCGTATCGAGCGTCGCCGTGGCGCCGAGCGGAATCGTCCACTGCGCGTCAATGTGCCCGACCGGAATCCCAGCCATGCACGGGACGCCGAGTGCGTGCGCGGTCTCGCCGAGCACTTCGTCGAACCCGCGGCCGCCACCGCCGGCGTCGTCGGAGCATTTGACGCATTCGCCGAACACGATCGCCTTGCATCCGGTCAACGCGCCGGAGAGCCTGAGCTGCTGCAGCATCCGATCAATGCGGTAGACGGGCTCGTTGATGTCCTCGAGGATGAGAATGCCGTCGCTCAGATCCGGAATGAACGGCGTGCCGCAGAGTGAGGCGAGGACGGCGAGATTGCCGCCGACCAATCTCCCCTCGGCGGTGCCAGCATTGATCTCGCGCGCCTTCGGCGCCGTGCCGCAGGAATCGGTTTGCTTGACGACGGCGCGCTCAAACGAATCGCGCGCCAGCTCGCTGAGCGGCTCCCGCGCTGTTGGTCCGTGGTAAGTGACGAGTCTGCACTTTCGCTGCACCGCGGCGTGGAGTGCCGTGATGTCGGAGTATCCGATGATCGCTTTGGGTGTGCGCGACAGCGCATCGTAATCGATATCCGCCAGGATGCGGATCATTCCGTAGCCGCCGCGCAGGCACCAGATCCCGTCGATGTTGGGATCCCGTAACGCGACGTTGATGTCGTTCAGCCTGTCGCGGTCGTGGCCCGCCAGATACCCGGTCCGATCTCTCGCATGAAGCGCGACGATCGGCTCCCAACCGAAGGTGC
The DNA here is from genome assembly GCA_003131365.1 of Gemmatimonadota bacterium. Taxonomy (GTDB): domain Bacteria; phylum Gemmatimonadota; class Gemmatimonadetes; order Gemmatimonadales; family Gemmatimonadaceae; genus UBA4720. Next base: position 17,828 of record PKVB01000166.1, read on the forward strand.
GCGCGTTTTCCTGCGCTCGCGCAAGCTCTTCAGGTTTTTGCAGCGGACCGGCTGGAGCAATGAGCGCGATGCGCGCGCCCGACTCGAGTGGTTTCACTCGACGAAAATGTTTTACTGGCACGAATTCAATATTTGTGGCGCGAATTACGCAGTGAGTTTGCTGATTGCATGTTCTAATATGGCACATGCATTGCTTTTTTCGCTGCCAGGAACAAACACTCCGGAGGGTACAAGAATGGCTGGTACGGAAGAGAAGTTCGGTGCGAAGGGCGGTGGCGGTGGTGGCCCCGGTGGCGGACAAGGCGGCGGTGGTGGTGGTAAGCCCGGCGGCGGCGGCGGTGGCGGCAAGCCCGGCGGTGGTGGCGGCGGCCAGGGTGGTGGAGGCCAGGGCGGCGGTGGTGGTGGACGCCCACCCGGCGGCGGTGGACAAGGTGGTGGTGGCGGAGGTAAGCCCGGTGGTGGCGGTGCGCCAGGCGGTGGTGGTGGCGGGATGGGAGGAGGCGGTGGCGGTGGCCGTCCGCCCGGAGGCGGAGGCGGCGGAGGTCGTTAACTCTCCCCTATCGAGCGGGGCGTCGCGGTCGCGCGGCGCCCCGTTTTTTATTGATGCAATATCCCGCTGCCTTCCTCTGGTCGCTGCCGTGGATCATTCCACCGGTCGTGACGTATCTCCGGCTGCGCCACTCGCACTCGCTCGACGAGGAGAGCGACGTCGCTCTCGAGAATCCGCCGCTCGTGTCGGTGATCGTTCCAGCGCGCAACGAGGCGCACAACATCGCCCGCTGCGTGACCTCGATTCTCTTGACGACGTACCCCAATCTCGAGCTCATCGTCGTCGACGACAGCTCGACGGATGGAACGGCGCAGATCGCGCGCGAGGCGGCCCAACGTGATCCGCGCGCGCGCTTCATAAAATCGCCGCCGCTGCCCGATGGCTGGTTCGGCAAACAGTGGGCGTGCGCGACCGGCGCGAGAGTCGCGCGCGGCAGTGTCCTCCAGTTCACCGACGCCGACACGCTGCACAGCCCCGATCTGGTGACGCGCTCGATGAACGCCATGCGCCGCACCAGGGCCCAGCTCTTCTCCGTCGCCGGTCGCCAGGAGCTCGGCGGATTCTGGGAGAAGGTGATCCAGCCGCAGATCTTCACGATTCTCGCGATGCGCTACGGCGGCACGGAGTCCGTTACACAGGCGACCAACGTGCGCGACAAGATCGCCAACGGCCAATGCATCTTCGTCACGCACGACAGCTACAACGCGATCGGCGGGCACGCGAGCGTGCGCACGTCGGTGGCGGAGGACATGATGCTGGCGCAGACCTTCTTCGCGGCGCGCAAGAGAGTCGTGCTGGTGCTCGGCGTCAACCAGCTATCGACTCGCATGTACGCCTCGCTGCGTGAGATAATCGGAGGCTGGCAGAAGAACGTCTTCGCCGGCGGGCTCGACTCGGTGCCGTTCGGAAAGGTTGGCCGGACGCTCTTTCCGCTCTTCCTGTTGATGCCGCCCTTGATGGAGCTCGTGCCTTTGCTGGCACTGGTCCTGGCGGCGACCGGATTCGCGACGGGCGGCACCCTGCTCCTGTGGGCGGCGATCTCGGTGGCGGCGACGCTGGGTTGGTGGATCGTGGTCTATGTCACGATACGGGAGAATCCGCTCTACGCACTGGCGTATCCGCTCGGTTCCCTCGTGCTCCTTTACATCTTCCTGACCGCGGTAATCCGCGGACGGCGTGTCAGCTGGAAGGGGCGGACTTACATCTCGCAGTAACACCGGCGCCGGCATCTGGAACTCGCGCGGCGCTGGCCCCGTACTGCATGGAATCCCCCCCCAACCAATCTCACAGGAGAATCGAATGGGGCCCGGTGACATTGGAATCTTCATCGCGCTGATCGGAGTCCTCTCGGGCGTTGGTGTGCTCGCGGGCGCCTTTGCCGGTGCCCATTTCTTTGGAAAGAGCAGAGGTCAGAGAGAGACGCTGAGCTCGGGCAGGGATCCGGAGCTAATGGCGCGAGTGGCGCGCGTCGAGCAGATCGTCGAATCCACCGCGATCGAGATCGAGCGCATCAGCGAAGGGCAGCGATTCACTACCCGGCTGCTGTCTGAAAAGAAAGCGTTTGAGCCGTAGGACCTGAACGACCGATCTCACGGTTATCTCAATCGCACTAGCCGGCAACCATCGCCCAACGTTCGAGAAGTCCGTCGCGGGTCCTCGCCTTCTGACGCTTCTCTGACAGGTGACACGAAACCGACAGTTCGTGGTATGCAAACGCCCTTTTTGTTCTCGGGTCCAGCACTACGTCGGTCCCATGCGCGCTGTCCGTGCTCAATCGAATCTGACGAAGGCGCGATCCTGTGCTGAGAAGATCTGACGCATTTCTGACACCGACTGAGTAGGGTCGACTGCGTGAAGTCACCCACCCTCGTTCAGGAGCGAAGTATGTCGTCACTAAGAGCGCGAAGTAATCAGTTTCTACTCCTCTGTATCCTGGTGATTGGCCTCGCGGCATGTAAGGCCGATCTGGGTCCACCGGAGACCACTGCGTTGAAGGCTCCGAACATAAGGCCAGTAGTAATTTCAGCGCCGTCGCGGCTGACGATCTATAGCAGAGACAATGGAAGGAGTTACACCCTCGATGTTTTAGCGCGGACAGTTCAGTTTTCCACCGGTGAGAGGATGGATTTAACTGTCAATCAGACCAGCAAGATGTACGCTGTATTTGAGAATATCATCGCAACTGATCCCGTCGCGGATAGCCTAGGTAAACTGCTATATAGCGATATCGGTTGTCACCCGAAGTGCATCACGCCTTATTCGTTGCCCAAGAAGGGCGCTCAAACCCTGAGTGGTTCATTAGATGGGGGCAACGGTATTCAGACTCCTTTCATGAGTTCATCGCAAGTTACGGGAACCCTCACACTGAACTTCTCTGAAAGCGGCACAATGTCCTCTCTGGTCGCTCAAGACGCATTACAGGGCGATCCTTGCACTGACATCGTCACAGCGGCTGCCGTTGCGAAACTGAATTACACTTCAAAACGAACTAGGGTACTCGACGAAAGTCTGCTCGCCGGGGCCCTCGAAGTGGGGAGCATTTATTTGGGGTATGTTTTCCCAGAGGGCACAGCGGCGGGAGCCGCGCTGGATTCAAAGCTCATGGGAGTCCTGGTAAGCAGCTCACAGGTGAATATCATGTCTTTTTTCTGGAACTCACATAGTTGTAGCTCCAGACAACTTGTCACGGCCCCGATCTACCACATTCCTGCGCCCGGGACTATCGGAAGCCAGTGGGTTTGTGCGCCCGTGCCCAATTCTCAGATTAGCATTAACGGAGGAGGCTGGGTCTCGGTGGAGGTGGATGTTTGTGAATGGGTCCAATAAACTCCGATGACCAAGCCGCCATGTGTGTCGCCCTGAAGAGGCGCTTCTCGCTGGACATGACTTTAAGAATCTGGCGTACGCCGCTAGTCATTTTCTTGACGTGTGCAACGTTCCTTCCGGTGCTGGGGTCCGCCCAAGAGGCCGCTACGTTCGACCCCTTGGGCGTTCCCACGCCGACTCTCCTGTTGTGTCGTCCGATATCGGAAGTTGCAATAGACTCGGCTCCCTTCCAGTTTGAATTCCGCGACGGGACCGATCCGTTCGGCCAGCGGGTTAGCAGCGTTTTTTTCGATTCGGTTGGGACACCTCGATTGATATACCTTGTTGCGCCGTGGACGGTTTCGGATACTGCGCTCAGAGTCTACACCGTTGTAGTCCGGTTTCACCCGAAACGTGCCGGCATAAGCGCGATTGTACCGGTGAGATATTCCTCACCGACGGCCGATTCGGTCAAACGAGATAGCACTATCAAAGAGATCCTCACAGAGCCCGCAATCGCCCATGCCGAAGCACTGGCGAAGTGGTTCTGGGATCATCACTGCAATGGAGTGTCTCCAGGCCAGTAGGGGCAGTTGGACCTCACAAAGACGTCGAGGATGAATCGCGGCATATGACCCCTTTGAATAGTCAGGACGAGCTGTCAGGGCCTGTCAGTACACGACGACACAGATTTCTTATCGCTCTGGTGGCCGTGGCCATTGTATCTGCCATCATTTTCCCGATGTCGTGGCAGCTATTCGTGGTCTACATCTGCGTTGGCGGAGTGATCGGTTTTCTTGGAACGCTCGACGAGNNACGAGCTGCCCAAGCTTCTGGGATTTATCATTCTTGCCGTTGTCGCGTATATGGGTCCGGATTGGATGGCGGCCATTGCACCACAGTGGCATTCGACAAGGGTGGAACCAAGCATAGTCGTGCTGGGTGCAATGGCCGCAGTGGGCCTGGCCTTCGTTCACCGGCCGCTCCGATAATTTCGCTTTGGCTGAGCGCCATCGAGTAGCGTTTCGTTGTAACCCTCCTGGCAGCACGAGTTAGGGATCGATCCAGCGCTCGGGACATCGGTGCAGAGGCGTGCACCAATTGCATTTCCGCCATTAGCAGCGTTCCTCAGTAAGCTGGCCGGTATCCTGGGCCTGGCCGTTCTTGTTTTCGGTCTTGAAGCGGGTCCAACTCGGTTGAGTCGGCTTGCTCCTCAATGGTACTCCGCTTGGTGACAGCCAGGCCTCATCGCGCTCGCAGCGCTGGGATTGATCCTCTTGGCTCCGCTCGTGGCCGCCGCTTCCACTAAGCGATAGGCAAGTTCGCACTCTACAGCAGCGATTCGCGTTGCGTAGCCACCAAATGATGTTAAGCAGCTTCCGGCCTCCGGTTACGCTCGATGCGTGCAAAGTCTCGAGCGTGCCCTTGGACTTCTGCGCCGTGCGCGCGCAGTAGAGGGAGCGAGCTCGATTCTATCGGAGCTCGGGTTCAGCGGACTCCCACTGCCACTCGACAGACAGGCTCGGACGACGCTCGGACTCCCCACCAATATCCGCTCCGCCGGGATCGCGCTCGGAGCCGATTGTCTCCGCGGTCTCGTCCTGGAGCTTGACCGCGCTTCCGACCTCAGGCAGACGCTTGGATCGACGGCAAAGGCGCTTTCGACTAACGCTCCACAGTTCCTTTGGATCGTCTGCGCGCTCAGGCCAGACCCTGGCGAGCTCGCAATCGCGTGCTGGTCCTCGGCACGCGCGCGGATTCGTGTCGACTCACTCGTGTGTCTGGTCGACAAGCTCTACAAAAGCGATGCCGAGACTTTGTGTGCACTCTCGGCTGTGGTAGGCGACTCGGATCTGGTCACCCACTCGCGATGGCTGGATGTTCTCGGTCGCGAGGCAATCACGAACCGATTCTTCAGCGCTCTTCAACGCGTCGTCTCGGAGCTCGCCGAATCCCTTAGCGGTCGGGCAAGCCAGACGGAGCGTGGCGAGCTCGCATTGCTCTACATCTCGCGACTCATCTTTCTCTCATTTCTCGAAACCAGAGGATGGCTCAATGGTGACTTCGGCTTTCTGAGCAATGGATATTCGCGCTGCCTCGTCGAAGGCGGAGGATATCAGAAGAAAGTATTGGAACCCCTCTTCTTCGGAACTCTGAACACGGCTGTCCGCGCCCGCTCGGCGCGAGCGAAGCAGTTCGGGCGAATTCCGTTTCTCAACGGTGGACTCTTCGCCCGTTCGCATCTCGAGAAACAGCGACGTACCAGCGTATTCACTGACGAATCGTTCGGCAACGCTTACGGCTCCCTTCTCTCTCATTACCGGTTCACCGGACGCGAAGACTCGGCCGATTGGTCCGAGGCGTCGATCGATCCCGAGATCCTCGGCAAGACGTTCGAGGCTCTCATGGCTGCTCCCGACCGAAAAACGAGCGGTGCGTTCTACACGCCCCAGGATCTGGTGGAGGATGTCACCAGGCACGCCCTCGCGTCGCTCCCCGACACCGGCGATAGGATAGACGCCCTTCGCCGAATCAAAGTCCTGGATCCGGCGTGCGGTTCCGGTGCATTTCTCGTCCACGCGCTCGAGCGGATCGCTACGCTCAGGAAAGAGCAGGGTGAGGCCGGCTCTATCGCCGACATCCGGCGGCGCGTCCTGACGTCTTCGATCTTTGGCGTGGATCTCAATCCGATGGCCGTCTGGCTCTGCGAGCTGCGTCTCTGGCTCTCGATCGTGATCGAAAGCGACAATGCCGACCCCATGCGCATCGCGCCGCTCCCAAACCTCGACCGCCACATTCGCGTCGGTGATTCACTCGCGGGAGGAGCATTCGATGATCGAGGCGTTCCACTCAGCGGAAGCAAGATCGTACGCGTGCGCGCTCGTTACATGAGGGCGGTGGGACAGCGAAAGCGTACCCTTGCTCTGGCCCTCGACCGCCTGGAACGCTCGGCCGCTCTCGATGTGCTGAAGCACAGGCGCGTCAGGCTGAGCACCGAACGCAAGGAGATTCTAACCGCGCTGCGCACCAGGGATCTGTTCGGTGATCGTCACGCTCCGAATGCAGACACCCGACTCCGTCTCGCCGGCATTAGGTCCAATCTCAGAGAGATCACCCAGCGAGCAAAGGCCTTACGCGCGGGAGCCGCGCTTCCCTTCTCTTTTGCCGCACACTTCTCCGATGTGGCCGCCGCGGGAGGATTCGATGTGGTCATCGGCAATCCGCCGTGGGTGCGCGTCCATCATATTGCCGAGACATCGCGGGAGCGGCTGAGAAGGGATTTCGCGGTATACCGAAACGCTGCCTGGGAGAGCGGCGCGACGTTCGCCGGTGCGGGGCGCGGCTTCGCCGCCCAGATCGACATGGCCGCGCTCTTCGTCGAGCGGTCGTGTGAGCTGCTCCGGCCCGGCGGCACGGTCGCGCTGCTACTTCCAACCAAATTGTGGTGTTCGTTGGCGGGCGGTGGAGTTCGCCAATTCCTCGGCGACTACACGGACATCGTCGTGCTCGAAGATCTGGCTGAATCGCATTCGCAGTTCGACGCCGCGGTTTATCCATCGCTGCTGGTTGCTCGCCGGCGCATGGACCGCTCTGATGATTTGCGGCCGACGGTGAGCGTAGCAGTTCGTACGACACAGGGCACAATCCAGTGGAACTGTTCTCGCGAGCTGTTGCCCGTCGACAACACACGTGGCAGCCCGTGGGTGTTGATCCCGCCGCGCGCGCGCAGAGCGTTCGATCGAATCGCGCGCGCAGGCGTTCCCTTCTTTCAAAGCGAATTCGGCCGCCCGCTTCTGGGCGTTAAGACTGGATGCAACAGCGCCTACATCGTGCGCGTCGATTCGATCGACGGCGACGTTGCATGCATATCTGCCGGCGGCCGAACTGGCCTGATCGAGCGCGACATGCTTCGCCCACTCATTCGCGGCGAGACGCTGGACAAATGGGCTCTAACGGGGCCTCGAGAATACCTGGTGTGGCCTCACGATCAGCACGATCGACCTCGACGTGAGCTGCCGCTCCTCGCACGCCGGTGGCTGCTTCGCTTTCATGACGTGTTGAGCGCACGGAGCGATCTCCACGGCCGATTCCCCTGGTGGTCGGTGTTCCGCACCGAGAGCGCGGGGCACGAGAGGCCGCGTGTTGTCTGGGCAGACTTCGGATTGACTCCCCGCGCGACCGTCCTTGAGGCGGGAGAGCCGTTTGTCGCCCTCAACAGCTGCTATGTCGCGCGCTGCGCCACAAGCGGCGATGCCTACGCGCTCGCAACTCTCCTCAATAGCTCGCTGGCTACAGCGTGGCTCAATTCAATCGCCGAGCCCGCGCGAGGCGGCTATCGGAGGTACCTCGGCTGGACCCTGTCGCTTCTTCCGATTCCCGAAGACTGGAATCATGCCCGCGCGCTGCTCTCCCCACTGGGTTACCGGGCCATGCACGGCGACATCCCCGCCGACGATGAGATTCTCAGCACGGTGTTGGATGCTTATCAGCTGAGTCTCGCCGACGTGCAGCCTCTGCTCTCATGGACGGTCGACTGCGATTAGAATCCGCCGCTGTCGTGCGGTCGCGGATTGCGCGATTGATCCTGGCCGAATCGCCGTCGCAGGCAACGGTGGGATCCATCTCCCTCCAGCCGCACCAGATTTCGGCGGCGGCTCGCCTGCGGGCAGCCCTGGAACAGTTCGGGGGAGCGCTGCTCTGCGACGATGTGGGCATGGGTAAGACCTATGTTGCAACGGCGATAGCGCAGGAATACGCGCGCCGCCTGGTCGTCGTCCCCGCGGCTCTGACCCCAATGTGGCGCGATGCGCTCACAGCAACGGGGACTGTCGCCGAGATAGTCACTTTCGAGTCGTTGAGCCGCGCGGATGCGGATGACTTGCGCAGCCACCGTCGCGCGGGGACGAAGCGGGAGCACTACGACCTGATCGTCGTGGACGAAGCCCACCACGTGAGAAATCCCGCGACCAACAGATACTTCGCGCTCGCATCGCTTGCTCGAGGCGCCCGTCTGCTGCTCCTCAGCGCGACGCCGATTCACAATCGACGCGCCGATCTCGTGTCGCTGCTTGCGCTGTTTCTCGGATCGCGGGCACGCTCGATGACATCCGCAGAGCTCGCGCTCTGCGTCGTGCGCCGCGAGCATCGTCGACTGGAGGGGACGCTCACCATTCCAGCGGTGTCGGCACCGACGCATCACCAGTTTTCCGACAATCCGGGAGTGGTCGAGGACTTGATGAACCTTCCGCCGCCCATTCCCGTTCGCGACGGCGGGCTCGGTGGCGTCCTCATCGGTCGAGGCCTGGCCCATCAGTGGGCGTCGAGTGAAGCCGCCCTGCACGAAGCGGTTCGCCGGCGGATCGCCCGGGCGACCGCGCTCAGCGCATCACTGGAAGCCGGGACGTATCCTACCGCGCGAGAGCTGGAGACCTGGACTTATGGCGAAGGCGCTTTGCAGCTGGGATTTCCGGAGCTGCTCTCCGCGCCCGCTGCTAACCATGCTGAGCTGCTCGATGCGGTTCGCGCGCATCTCCGCGCGTTGGGAGAGTTTCGCGCGCGATTTTCTTCCGGTGCTGCGCTCGACGAGGAGCGAGCGAGAATCGTGGCGGACATCAGGGAATCGCGCTCGGGTTCAAAGATCGTCGCTTTTGCTCAGTACTCCGAGACGGTGTCCATGCTATTCCGCCGATTGGCCGCAGCGGGCCGCGTCGCGATGCTCACCTCCCACGGCGCGAGAGTCGCCGGGGGCGCGCTGACGCGTGCGGAGGCAATCGGTCGTTTCGCTCCACACGCGAGTCATTTCCCGCCGCCGGGTCCTGCCGAGGCGATCGACTTGCTGCTGACGACAGACCTGCTGAGTGAGGGAGTGAATCTGCAGGACGCCGACGTAGTCGTTCATCTGGACATCCCGTGGACGCTCGCGCGAATGGAGCAGCGTGTGGGGCGGGTTGCGCGAATGGGATCGCGTCACGAACGGGTCGACGTACATGTTCTGCGTCCGCCCCGAAGCGCGTCTGCCGTGCTGGATACCGAGATGATCGTCCAGCGCAAATGGACCATCGCCCGAAGCTCGGTCGGCACGAGCCAGCCGGATCCGTTGGCAGGGCCGTTCCCTGTTGCGAACGCAGCATCAGCCACCGACTCGTTCGTCGAAAGCCTACCTGCGAAGACCGAGCGCCTCCGGTCCATTCTCCAGACCTGGATTGCAGATGACGGCGCGGATAGCTACGACGCGATCGTCGCTACGGTGGATGCTTCCAGCTCGGGCTTCGTCGCGGCGATTTCGGTGAAGGAGGCGGATCACGTTCCCACTTCGTCAATCGATGGACCGCAGCTCCTGGTTGGTATTGCGAATCAGGTGTCGACTGACATTGACGCGCAAATCGCAATTTGCCTGGGCGTCGGCATCAACGAGATCCCAACCGACACCGCTGACGCCGAGCACGCCGTTTGGGCGATAGAGACATGGTGCACGCACGAGAGAGCATCCGCGGCGGCTGGTGTTGGACCATCGAATTTTGTTCGGCGGAAACAGATCACCAGTCGCATCGATTCGGCGATCCAGAACGCCCCGCCTCACCTGCGATCGGCCCGCTCGACGATCGCCGCCCGCGCCCGTAAGATTGCGACGACGCAGCAGTGCGCCGCTGTCGAGCGGGAGCTCGACTCGCTATTGCATTCCGAGCTTCTCGCGGACGAATGGCTGCGAGCGATCGCAGCGCTCGACCCCACACAGCTCGCCACCCACAAGGTGAATTCGTCGAATGGAGCCGTGAGAGTTCACGCGCTTCTGCTCACGCGCAGCCCATAGTGCGAGGAAGCCCGCAAACATTCTTGCGGGCTTCCTGGTTTTTCGAGAGCTATTGTTTACGCTTGACAGGGTCTCACACCGCTTCGATTTCGCTCGCCGCGCGGTCGAGGATCTCCTTGATCTTTCTGATCTGCTCCGGAGTTCTCGACGCGCTCTTCGATGCATAGATCGCGGCGCCGACATTCTTGAAACCGCGGTGTACTTCCATCATCGGTTCTCCGAAGATGCTTTGCGCAAAATCCGCGATCCGTGAGAAAATGTCATCGATCAACGGCTGGTTCTCGGCGAGATGCTTCCGCCCTTCGTCGGTGATCTCGTAGATCTTCTTCCCGCTCTCCTCCGGTCTCGCCCGCGCGTACCCCAGGTCCTCGAGCATCGTCAGCGTTGGATAAACGGTTCCGGGGCTCGGCGAGTACATGCCACCGAAACGCTCCTCGATCTCCTTGATGATCTCGTAACCGTGACGCGGCTTCTCGTCGAGCAGACGAAGGATCACGAACTTGAGATGCCCCTGATCGAACATCCTCCCGCCGCCGAACGGACCGCCACGCGACTTGCCGCGACCACCCCAGAAGGTGCCCGCATCAAACCCAAAGTTCTCCGGACGCATCCCAAACGCCCACGCGAACCTCGGCCCGCAATTTCTCCCGCTCATTGAATTACCCCCGCCCAAATTGGACTTATCGAGCCAGTCAGACGCCAGCTAGCGCCCGTGATAGTACTGGCGATATATCTTTACGCCCAAAGCTATATCGGACGATATATCGGTGCAAGTCCAGGAGTTAGCAACTGTCTTGAAAGTCAAGCGGTGGTGAGTCTGGTTTCTGCTCGCCACCGCTCGTTGTTTTTCGCCATCGCGTTGAGGATCGTTAAGAGCTTCCGCATGCACGCGACGAGCGCCAGTTTCTTTGCCTTCCCTGCTCCGAGCAGCCGCTGGTATAGAGCGCGGATCACTGGATTGTACTTGGTGGCGACCAGGGCTCCCATGTAAAGCGCGGCTCTAACACTGGCTCGGCCGCCATAGACCATGCGCTTCCCACGCATCGTACCTGAGTCGTGAGCGAGCGGTGCGACACCGACTAGCTTGGCGATCTCCTTCCGATTGAGCCGACCAAGCTCAGGCAGCTCGGCCAAGAGTGTGAGTGAGACCACGCGCCCTACTCCGGGAACGCTCTGCAGGAGATCGTCCCTCTCGCGCCACAACGCACTCGAGCGAATCATGTCGGCGAGCTCGGTATCGCTCACTCTGAGCTCTCGCTCCAGATAGCTGATGTGAGACTTGAGACTCTTCTTCACCAGCTTTGTCTTCGAGCCCAGGGTCTGACCGAGCCGATTACGCTCGGCTGAGAGCATCTCTATGAGCTGGCGACGCCTTGTAAGCAGAGCATCGAGCGCTTGCTGGTCCTCGTCCGCCAGAACTCGAACCTCGGGTCGCACTCGCTCACCAAAGAGAGCGAGCATACGAGCATCGATCCTGTCCGTCTTGGCGAGTTGACCTGTGCTGCGAGCGAAGTCACGAACTTGGCGAGGATTTACCACCACCACTGGCAACGAGGCATTTGCCAAAGCGCTCACAGCTCGGAGCTCGTATCCTCCAGTGGCCTCGAGAACAATTAGCGCCACTGTCTCGCGCATCAATCGCTCCACCAGTGTCCGGATCCCCTGCTCATCGTTCTCAACGGTCCATCTCTCTTCCCCAGGAAGAGCAGCCACCACTAGCTCTCCCTTCGCAACATCGATCCCGACAAACCGCGGCGTCTCCATAAAGTCTCTCCCTCGAATCGCAAAACATGTCGTCAGCGGCCCAGCCTTGCATTATGCGGGGTCTCGCACCCCACGCAACTGTACGGGCTCTCGACAACGATTAGTGCGCCGCCCCGGCTAACGCTCGGTGTCCAGACTAAAGCACCCTAGGCAGATCGAGCTGACGCACCCAAATTCCAAATGAAGAATCAATCAGATCGTAGATACAAGGCAG
>PKVB01000129.1 GCA_003131365.1 Gemmatimonadota bacterium
ATCGCATCCACGAGCGAAAAGCAGATGCCAACGTTTCCGTCAAGCTCACCGCAATGGGACTCGACATCTCCGAGGACCTCTGCGTTGTGATCGTGCACACGATCCTGCAGCGCGCGCGTGATTACAGCTCGTTCGTGCGCATCGACATGGAGTCGAGCGAATACACCCAACGCACGCTCGATCTGTTCGAGCAGCGACTCTATCCGGCGTATCCCCAGAATGTCGGGATCGTGCTGCAGAGCTATCTGTTCCGCACATTCGCCGACGTCGAGCGCGCCATTCTGCTCAAGGCGCGCGTCCGCCTCTGCAAGGGAGCGTACAAGGAGCCTGAAACAGTCGCCTATCCTGACAAGAAGGACGTCGACGCGAATTACATTCGCTGTATGCACGAGCTGATGCTGAACGGGAACTACCCCGGTATCGCCACGCACGACGAAGCGATCATCAGAGAGGCGAAGCGGTTTGCCAAGGCCAACGACATCGCGCCCGATCGGTACGAGTTCCAGATGCTCTACGGAGTGCGTCGTGACCTTCAGGACCAGCTGGTGCGCGAAGGCTACCGCCTGCGAGTGTATGTGCCTTTCGGAACGCAATGGTATCCGTATCTCATGAGGCGTCTCGCCGAACGGCCCGCCAACGTCGCGTTCCTCACCGGAAGCGTGTTCAAGGAGATGGTCGGCAGACGCCGCCGCTGACGATGGGCAGATTCCTTCCCCCGGATCCATCGAAAGGCGATCCGAATACGATCGGCGGATACATGGGCGTCCATGACCGTCCGGCAGCATTCGAGGGAAGCGACGGTGCTTCGTACAGTGTGGAGATCGTGACCGACACGAGCGNNACATTCGCCGCCTATCTGCTGTTCGTGCGGTGGGGCCACGGAGATCCGGTCGCCAGCGGACATCTGGAGACCGAATTTCTCGCCTTCGCGACAACCGAGGACGACGCGCGCAAAATAGTGGGCGCAATGTTGCTCAATGAAGTGAAGCTACGCCTGGATCAACTGATCACGGAGAACCGGGCGAAGCTGCTGCCCTGGTGGGATTCGATGCGCCAAGAGGGTACCAGTTGACGCGCAAGGAGGGCGTCGTGCTCCAGGGGACAGGCGGGATATGGCATGTCCGCGCCGACTCGGGGGAGACGCACGAAGCCTCGCTTCGCGGAAGGCTCAAGCAGGAGCGTAAGCAGGACAGAAAACTCGCCGTCGGTGATCGCGTGATTCTCGAGATAGACGAGCGAGGTGAGCACTGGGCGATCGCGGAGATTCTCCCGCGGCATTCAAAGCTCGCTCGGCGCGAGCCGGGTGAAGGGCAGGGGGAGCGCATTGTCGCCGCCAACGTCGACCAGGTCGTCGTCGTCTTCTCGGCGGCGAAGCCGGAGCCGCACCGCAGAATGCTCGACCGGTTTCTGGTGATCGCGGAAGGGAATTCACTCCAGTCGCGGATCGTCATCAACAAGATCGAGCTTGTGAATAGGGAAGAAACAGAGCGTGCGTTCTCCGACTACGTAGCGGCTGGCTATCCCGTACACTTCACCAGCGTCAAGCAGCGCGTCGGACTGGACGAGCTCCACGCCGCGCTGGCTGGGAAGACGTCGGTGCTCACCGGACCTTCTGGAGTGGGCAAGTCCTCACTGATGAACGCGATGTACCCGGGGCTGGATCTTCGCGTCGGCGAGATCAGCGAGTCGGTGGGCAAGGGCAGGCACACGACTGTCGGGGCGTTGCTGCATCCATTGCCGGACGCCGGCTACGTCGTGGATACCGCCGGTCTGCGCGAGGTCGGAATGTGGGGCCTCGCGTCCGAGCATCTCGACGAATGCTTTCGCGAGTTTCGTCCGCATATCGCGGAGTGCAAGTTCGGGGACTGCACGCACCGGGTCGAGCCCGGTTGCGGGGTGCGGACCGCGGTGGCCGCAGGCTCGATCAGCGCCGAGCGCTACGACAGCTACCTTCGGTTGCGCGAGGAGATTGAGGACACGGAAAAAAAGTGGGCGCCGTACTCGGCAGCGTCCAAGGCGAGGAAGCGGCGCTCGTAACCAAAACTGCAAACTGAACGGGCGGGAGGCGGCAGTAGCTTCAGACTGCAGTTCTAAGTTGTGCTTCTACTCCGCCCCAATCTCTACCGTCCAGGCAACCGAGATATCGCTCCTCAGAGAATCTCGGACGGAACAGTACTTGGTCGCCGCCAGCTCGATCGCGCGCAACGCCTGTTCCTTCTCGATTCCCTTTCCCTTGATGTGGAAGTTCAGCGTGATGGACTTGTATCGGCGCGGAGTCGTATCGACGCGTTCCCCGACGACGTCGATATCGAGCGACTCCACTGGAGTGCGCCGCTTCGCCAGAATTTCGACGACGTCCACTGACACGCACGACGCGAGCGCGCTGAGCAAAGCCTCCGGCGGACTCTGCCCTGTCTTTCCATGACCATCGATGACCGCCGTCGGCGCATTCGCACGTCCTGCTTCGAAGCGCTGCTCGCCTGCCCACCGAACGTGAACGCGTGACGGCGGTTTCGTGGCCGGCGGCGCGGCCGGGGCTGTCACTTCTCGGGTCCTTTCTCGATCGGAGCGCGAACCGCGTTCCCCCACTCCGTCCAGCTGCCGTCATAGTTTCTCACACGGTCGTAGCCGAGGAGGTAGGTGAGCACGAACCAGGTGTGGGACGATCGCTCGCCGATCCGGCAGTACGCCACAATGTCGTCGCCTTTCTTCAGACCTTTTTCCTGCTCGTAGATGGCGCGCAGAGAGGTCGCATCCTTGAAGCTTCCATCCGGATTCGCGGCGCGCGCCCATGGAATGCTGCGCGCTCCCTTGATGTGACCGCCCCTCAGGGTTCCTTCCTGCGGGTAATCGGGCATGTGCGTGCGCTGCCCGGTGTACTCCTCGGGTGAGCGTACGTCGATTAAAGGTTTGCCAGCCGACGAATGTTCGCGTACCTGCTGGAAAAAGGCGCGAATTTTCTCATCCGACCGCCTCGGCGCCTTGTAGCTGGTTGTGTGAAGGCGCGGAACCTCGGTGTTGAACGGACGGCCCTCCTGCTCCCACTTGATTCGTCCGCCGTCCAGCAGCTTCGCGTTGGTGAACCCGAATAGCTGGAACACCCAGAAGGCGTACGCGGCCCACCAGTTGTTTTTGTCGCCGTAAAACACGACGGTCGTATGCTCGTCGATTCCCTTTTCGCGTAAAAGCTTCTCGAATTGCTCCGAAGACACATAGTCGCGAAGCACCGGATCATTGAGATCCTGATGCCAGTCCACTTTCTGCGCCCCCGGGATGTGTCCGGTATCGTAAAGCAGAACGTCTTCGTCGCTCTCGATGATTCTAACGCTCGGGTCGTCGAGATGCTCCGCGAGCCAGTTCGTGCTCACGAGAACTTCAGGGTGCACGTAACCCTTGCCGGCGATGCCGGGATCGACGGCCGATGCATTGCTTGTGATTGTTGCCCCCATGGTCCGCTCCTGAAAAAAGGAGTTCCTCTAGCATAATCAGGGGGAATCCACGCCGGGGCAAGTATGCGCGCGCGTAAGCATGTGTATCTTTTCTGAATGGGTGACCGAAAGCAGGCGGAAATGGAGCCGTACTCGCATCACGTGCTCGTATGCACAGGCGATTTCTGCTCGCCCAACCGTCGCGGACGCCAGCTTTACTCGCTGCTGGCCGACCTGCTCCAGCGCGAGGATCTTCTCTTTGGGCCGCAGCGCGTAAAGCGCGGTGAGACCCCGTGCCTGGGCGTGTGCAGCAACGGACCGATCGTTGTGGTATATCCCGAGGGCATCTGGTATTCCGAGGTTACACCAGCCTTACTTGAGCGAATCGTCGTCGAACACCTGAAGCAGGGGAAACCAGTTGATGAGGCGGTCTTTCACCGGCTCTAGCTCCTGCCTTAACTTTCACCACATCGAGCACCCGTCGTAGTAATGCCACCATCGCCTTTCAATCCACGCAGGCTCGCGCTTGGAGCTGCGAAAAAACTGATTTTCGAGAACGAGGATCCGGAGACGGCGCTCGAGCGTCTGGCCGGTCTCACGTCGATCGACAATCGCGGCGCCTTGAGCCCGGAGAGCAAGTCAATGTCACGCACGCGCAGCACGATTCTGGACAACCTCGACGAGATGTACCGCGAAGCATTCGAGCGCGCGAAAGCCACGGGCGATCAGAGCCAGATGGCGACGCTCGACTTTGCCTACCGGAGGGAACAGCTCTACTTCGAGATCCTTCTCGACGTTCGCGACGCGCTTGAGCGTCGCTAGATTGCGCGTCCGTTCCGCCCGGACATCCGGGTCGTGAACAGTGTCTGGGGCTGGGTCGGATTCAACGTCATAGTCCTCGGGATTCTCGGGCTGGACCTCGGCGTACTTCATCGCAAATCGGAGAAGGTCTCTCTCAAGGAAGCAGCGATTTGGAGCGGAGTCTGGGTCGCGCTCTCCCTTTGCTTCGCGTTCGCCATCTATCTCGCCATGGGTCGGGAGTCCGGACTGGAGTTCCTGACCGGATACCTCATCGAGTACGCGCTCTCCGTAGACAACATCTTCGTGTTCGTGCTGATCTTCTCCTACTTCAGCGTTCCGGAGAAGTACCAGCACCGCGTGCTGTTCTGGGGAATCATCGGCGCGCTGCTACTGCGTGGCGTCATGATCGTCGCCGGATCGGCGCTGGTCACTCGGTTCGCGTGGACACTCTATATCTTCGGCGCGTTTCTCGTATTCACCGGGCTCAGAATGGCGCTGCAGAAGGACGGTACGACGTATAACCCGGCGCGCGACCCGATTCTCCGTCTGGCGCGCAAGCTGGTTCCGGTCACGCCGGATTACCGGGGCGACAAGTTCTTCGTGCATGAGCCCGATGCGACGGGCAAAAGGAGATACTTCGCGACCCCGCTTTTCATCGTGCTCGTCATCGTCGACACGACGGACATCATCTTCGCCACCGACTCGATCCCCGCAATCTTCGCCGTCACACGCGATCCCTTCATCGTCTACACCTCGAACATCTGCGCGGTGCTGGGCTTGAGGGCGCTTTATTTCCTCCTCGCGAACGTGGTGGACAAGTTCGTGTACCTGAAGCTCGGACTGTCGGTCGTCCTCGTCTTCATCGGAGCGAAGATGCTCCTCGAGGCCTTTATCCATATTCCGATCGTCGCGGCGCTTGGAGTGGTCGGGGTGGTCCTCGGGACGAGCATCGTGGCCTCGGTGAAATGGCCGCGCACAGGGCACTAAACGGCCTCTCCCGGCGCACGAGGCACTAAACGACGCCTCCGGGTTACGCTTAGTGAGAACCGAACGTCTTTTTTCGTACCTGCCCTCCGTCTCACACACAAAATCGGGAATTTCAGCATGAGATTCGTTTTGCGCCTCGTGAGCGCCGCATTCGTGCTCGCTCCGCTGTCTTACATCACTGCCCAGACCGCTCCCGCTCCTGTCACTGCACCTGCCCCAGTCGTCGTCCCCATCGCCCCCATCGCCCCGAAGAACCTGGCTATGGATTTCCGCACCATGGTGACCACCTCGGGAGTGCCAGATACTGGAATCATTCAAGGCCACGCCGTTGGATCGGCCGATAAGATGCGCATGGATCTGACGATGAAGGGACCGGGTGCCCAGGTCAGTCCGCTTGGCGGTCCCGGTGGTGAGGTCACCATGATCCTTTCCGACACCGGAAAGACGGTCACGTATCTCGATTCCAAGGCCACCCACTACGTTCGCGTTCGCCCCGCCGACATGCTCGCGCAGGCGCAACGGTCAGGTGTGAAGATGGGCTTCTCTGGAACGGAGGCGAAGGTCGACAACCTCGGCGCGGGTCCGACGATACTCGGCCACCCGACCTCCCACTACCGCATTGGCTCCGCCATGACGATGACCATCAACGCGATGGGTCAGGAGCAGGTCGTGAAGATTTCCAGCACATCCGATTACTACTACGCCAACGACATCAAGGGTGTAGTCAATCCCTTCGCCAGCCTCAGCGGCAGCGACATGGCTGCCATGTTCGGAAGCTCCAACAAGGAATTCGCCGACAAGATGAAGGCGATGCAGGCAAAGCTTCCGAACAACACACCGCTCCGCGCTTCCATCTCATCGACGATGATCTCGCAGGGCCAGACGCGCGTTACCAATACACAGGCCGAAGTCACGTCCGTTCAATGGGTGGATGCAAATCCAAAGCTGTTCGAGATTCCTTCCACTTACACGCCGGTGACCCTTCCGGGCATGGCGGGAGCTCAGGGTGGCGCTCAGGGCGGCGCAATTCCGCCCAGGTAGCTCGCACATATCAAATGAAAAGGCGGGCTCACAACGAGCCCGCCTTTTGTTATTTGCAACAGCGCCGGTCAGAACTTCATAATCTCTTCGTACGCCTGCTTGAAGTCATCCACCTGCGGAAGAATCGCATCCTCGAGGCTCGGCGCGTATCCGACGAAGGTGTCCGCTGACGCGACGCGCTTCACCGGCGCGTCCAGCCACGCGAAGCACTCGTCCGCGATCGCCGCCGAGATCTCGGCCCCGAAACCCCAGGAGAGAGAGTCCTCGTAGGCCACGATCACGCGCGACGTTTTCTTCACCGATTCAAATACAGTTTCCCTGTCCCATGGGCTCAACGTGCGGAGATCGACCACCTCGACCGAGATTCCGGTATCGGCAACCGCATTCGCCGCCGTGATCGCGCGCCGAACCGTCGCGCCGTACGTGACGACGGTGACGTCGGTTCCTTCGCGCACCACCTTCGCTTTACCGAATGGAATCATGAAGTTGGGCCCGGGATGGGCCGACTTGTTGTACGTCTGACGATAGAGATGCTTGTGCTCGAGGAAGAGCACCGGGTCATCACATCTGATCGCCGTGCGCAGGAGCCCGTTGGCGTCCAGGGCCGTGGAGGGGCAGACGACACGCAGGCCCGGACAATGCGCGAAGATCGAAGCCCCCGTCTGCGAGTGATAGACTGCGCCGCGGATGTATCCACCGTATGTCGTCCTCACGACGACTGGAGCGGAGAAGTTATTGTTCGACCGCCAGCGCATCGTCGCGAGNNTCGAAGAACTGAATCTCCACCACCGGCTTGAATCCGCGCAGCGCCAGCCCGATAGCTCGGCCGACAATGTTCGCTTCCGCCAGCGGGGAGTTGTAGACGCGCGCTCCGCCGAATTCCTTCTGGAGCCCCCACGTAACCTTGAACACTCCGCCCTTTCCTTTGACCTTGCCGATATGCTCCTCGCGCGAGACATCGGCGACGTCCTGGCCGAAGACGAGAATCTTCTTGTCGCGCCGCATCTCGTCCTTCATGCAGGCGTTGAGCAGATCGACCATCGTCGTCGGGTCCCCCGAGAATTGGGGATCATCCTCTGTGTCGAACTGCTCGCCGGTCGGATCGATGTCTGGTGAATAAACGCCGAAGTAGACCGTCTCCGGTCCTGGCTGCGACTGAGCAAGGGCGTCGTCCGTTGCCGCGAGAACGATCGTATCCACCTCTTCCTGTATTTGCTTGAGCTCGCTTTCCGTCGCGTGCCCTTCGCTGAGAAGCCACTTCGGGAATTGCGTCACCGGATCGCGTGCGGCATCCGCGTCGCGTTCGGCCGGCGGGCGGTACATCTTCTCGTCATCCGACAATGAATGGGAGTACGGACGGATGACCCGCGCGTGCACGAGCGCCGGACCCTTTCGCTCCCTCGCGTAATCGACCGCGCGCTGCATGGTATCGTAGCTGGCGAGCAGATCGCACCCGTCCACCTCTTCAATGAAGAAGTCCGGAAAGGAGCGAACAAGCCTGGAGATGTTGCCGCCGGTTGTGTTCACTTCGACCGGAACCGAGATGGCATAACCGTTGTCTTCGACCAGGTAGACGACGGGGAGCTTGAGGTTCGACGCGGTGTTCAGGGATTCCCAGAACTCCCCTTCACTCGTAGTGCCCTCGCCGGTGGTGACAAGGACGACCTCGTCTTTCTGGAACCCTTCCGAGATGTTGAGCAGCTTGGCGCGGAGTGAGGCCTCCGCGGAGCCAACGCCCTGGAGGAACTGCGTCCCGGTCGGTGAGGAAACCGACACGATGTTGTACGCCTTGTGTCCCCAATGGCTCGGCATCTGGCGTCCGCCCGAGGCCGGATCAACCGCCGCGCCCACAGCCTCATACAGCATTTCGGCCGGCGTGACGCCGAGCTCGAGGCAGAGAGCGCGATCGCGATAGTACAGGTAGAACCAATCGTAAGTCGGCTTGAGAACCATTCCGGCCGCGGTGAGAATGGCCTCGTGACCCGCTCCAGAGATCTGGAAGAAGATCTTGTTCTGCCCCTTGAGCTGGACTTCCTTGTCGTCCAACCGGCGCGACAGCAGCATGTTGCGATAGGCTGCAACGAGCTGTTCAGGCGAGAGACGGACGCTTGGTGACCCTGTGGATTTGCGATCGGGGATGGTTCTGGTGGCCATGTTTCTCCGGCGGACGGGGTCGAGCTGTCCCCCCAAAAAATAGCAGGTAACGCGCCGCAGCGGCTATCGGTTTGGCCCTTTGCGCCTGGCCGGCTTTCTGCCTATCGTCAGAGTCCAGGCAACCAGGAGGCGCGGGTGGTGACCAGAGGTTTTCGCCTTTTCGCGGTGGTCATGGTTCTGGCCGCTTGCGCGCAGCAGACTGCCGGGGCTCCGTCCGGGCCCGATGGAGACAAGATCGTGCTCACCGGCGACCAGAAAGCCGACTGGGCGCAGATAGTCGCGCTCGAGAATGAAGCGAAGGCGCTCGTCCAAACCGACGGATGCTCGTCAGCCTGGGACTGCCGCACGGCTCCTGTCGGCTCGAGAGCATGTGGAGGGCCCCGCTACTATCTGGTCTATTGCTCCCGCACGACCGATTCCACCGCGCTGTTCCGGAAGCTCGACGCGGTTGCCGCCGCCGAGCGTGAATTCAACTCGAGATATCAGATCGTGTCGACCTGTGAATTCAGACTGCCGCCGAAAGTCGCTTTGAGCGGATCGTCCTGCCAGGCGCACTAGCGATCAGTAGTCCACGGGCCTGAGGTAGGATTCTCCGATTCCCGTGAGGCTTAGGAGCGCCACAGTCGGAAGCTTTCGCTTCCAGTGCGTTCCGGCCAGGCGCTTCCGAACGAGCTCGACCATGTCCGGATCGAAACCGCGTGCCACCAGCGATGAAGGGCTGTATCCGCTCACCAGCCAATTCAGAATCTTGTCCGCCTTGGCGTAGCTGATTCCAAAATCACCTTCGTCGGTCTGGCCAGCGATCAGGTCAGCGGACGCGGGCTTGCTCACGATCACCTCGGGAACGCCGAGGAATTTCGCGAGCTCCCACACCTGTGTCTTGAAGAGATCGCCGAGCGGATTGATTGGCGGCGAATCATCGGCGTGCCAGGTGAAGTAGCCGAGCAGTCTCTCGGTCTTGTTGCCGGTACCGACCGGGAGCGCGTGATATTTCGCCGACTGGTCGAACAGTACGATCATCCGCTCCCGCGCCATCACGTTTCCTCGACGCGCGGGGTCGGCATCCGGCTCGCTCGCGAGATAGCCGTCCACGGCCGGCGAGATGTCGATTGTGCGCGGCTGGATGCCGAGCTCATCGATCACGAGCTGCGCGTGGGCGAGGGAATCCGGATTGGAGCTCCGATAGGGCATGCGGACGGCCACTACGTTCTCTTTTCCAAGCGCCTGCGCGGACAGATAGGCGGTCACGGCCGAGTCGACTCCGCCCGAGAGGCCGACCACAGCTTTCTCGAATCCTCGGCGCTCGAATTCCTCTCGCAGAAAGGAGACGAGCCACCCCGCGGTCAGCTCAGGATCGATCTCGAGTGGCGGCGGCCCCGATCGAGATTCGGGTGCGCGCATCACGGCGATTGGTTCGGTGCCATTGCGACTCGCTTCAGCCTTGTCCGCGCCGCGCTTCGAGCTCTTTGCCGGCCGCTTGGTCGCCGCGACGCGGTCTGCACCCGCGCTTCGGCTCGCCGGAGTTAGCGGTCCTCCATCTGTCGGCTCGTCGTCGTAGCTCAATTCCAGCCGCTCACCCGCCTGAATTCGATCGACCGTTCGCATGAGGTGCGGCATCATCGTCTGAAGGTCGGTAAGCAGCGGCGCGTCGGACCGGGCACGCGTCAGATCCTGCGGATCGAGCGAGATCGTCATGATCGTCTCGTCCCATAGCGGTGCACGCGCGCGGACATCTCCGTGCGGTCCACAGATTATTGACCCGCCGGCGAACGTTTTTCCGCCTTCGGTGCCGACGAGATTCACCAGCGCCACGAACACGCCGTGCTCTTCGGCCATGTCACATGCGAGTCGCTCCCACCGTTTCAGATTGGCTGGAACCGGACCCTCGTCCTCGCGCGGCCAGATGCCACGTGCCGGCGACGCGGAGACAACGAAAACCATCGTGGCCCCATCCAGCGCGGCGACGGTCCCCGTAAGGCTGTGCCAGGCATCTTCACAGATCAGCATGGCGGCCCGGCCCCATGGCGTGTCGAACGCCCGCACCTCGAATCCGCGATCGACGAATCTTTCCTCGTCGAACATCCCATAAGTCGGCAGAAACAGCTTGCGGTGGACGTGGCGGATCACCGGCTGGTCGCCTCCCAGCGTCACATAGAGCGCGCTATTATAGAAGGCGTTGTTCCACACCTCGTAGAACCCAATGCACACATCGAGTGGCCGCGGTGTAGTAACTGCGGAGGCGTACTGCGCCTGAAGATCCCGGGCGAAAGCGCCGGCTGTCGTGGCGACGTCGCGGACACCCCCTTCGACGAAATACCCGGTGAGGGCTGTCTCCGCAAAGACCGCGACATCGGGACGGGGGTCGAGCGAGTCGATTTGCGAAAAAATGCCGGCCAGACGGGCGAGGTTGGTGGCGTACTCGCCCTTTCGCGGCTTGAACTGAACGACGACGAGATGAATAGATCGATCCATCCTTCTGAAGTTGCCATAGCGCAGAGGTACAATCAACCGTTGCGCGCCCTCGTCTTGGCCGCGCTTGTCGTTATGCCAGCGCTCGTCGGCGCGCAGCAGACCGGGGCCAACGACACGGAGCCCTGGACGATCGTCCCGATGCCCCAGGCCTCGCTCGTCCTGGCCCGGGATGGCTCGCTCATCGGCGAGATCGGCAAGGAGATCCGCACCAGCGTAGCGATCAAATCGCTGCCGAAATATCTGCCGCAGGCGTTCGTCGCCGTGGAGGATCACCGCTTCTACCAGCACGACGGAGTTGACGTCGTCGGCATCGCCGGCGCTCTCAAGGACAACATCTTCGGAGAGCGTCGCGGGGCGAGCACCATCACCCAGCAGCTCGTGGGCAACATGCATCCCACGCTCATCGACCGTACCGACAGAAGTCTGGGCCGGAAGCTCGCGGAGCAGTCGGCCGCGCGCGAGATGGAGAAGCACTACACCAAGGATCAGATACTCGAAGGATATCTGAACCAGATTGGATTCGGACACGGTTGGTACGGAGTGGAAAGCGCGGCGCGACACTATTTCGGCAAGAGCGCGTCGAAGCTCTCGCTGGCGGAGGCCGCTGCGCTGGCGGCGATGCCCAAGGGGCCGGCGCTCTACGATCCGCTCAGGTATCCCGATCGCGTGCGGCAGCGGCGCAACGTCGTGCTGTCGCTGATGAATGATCAGGGCTACATCACGTCCGCGCAGGCGACAGCGGCGAAGGCGGCGCCGCTCGTGACCTTCCCCAATGCCGGGTATTCCGCGTACTCACCCTGGTTCGTCGATGTCGTTCGCGTCCAGGCCACGCGCGCGGGGATTCCCGTCGCGCAAGGCGGCTATCGGATTTACACGAGCCTCGATCCCATCCTTCAGAACGCCGCAATGAGCGCACTGCTCGAAGAGACGGCCGCGATAGAATCACAGCCCGATTACGCGCATCCCAAATTCGTCCCGGGGGCGGAGTCACGGACGGGGGTACGCACGACAACCGATTATCTGCAGGGAATGGTAGTCGCGCTCGATCCAACTTCCGGGGATGTCCGCGCGCTCGTCGGCGGGCGCGATTACGGCGACTCGCATTTCGATCGCGCCGTTGATGGAATGAGACAGCCGGGATCGTCGTTCAAGCCAATCGTGTACGCGCTCGCCATAGCCGACAGCATTGCGCCCAACACGATCTTCCAGGACACGGCTCTCGCGATCAACCTTCCAAACGGCACCGTTTACAGCCCCGAGAATTCCGATGGCCAGTTTCTGGGTCCGCTCACTCTGCGCGACGCGCTCGCGAAGTCGCGCAACGGGGTCGCCGTCCAGCTCGGTCAAAGGCTCGGAATGGATTCGATCTCGAATCTCGCGCACAGGATGGGGCTGAGCTCGAAGATCGCTCCGTATCCGTCGAGCGCGATCGGCGCGTCAGTCGTGCAGCCGCTGGACCTGGTCGCGGCCTATACGACCTTCGCGAATCTGGGCACGCCCGTAGAGCCCCGCTTCATTTACCGCGTCGAAGACAGGAACCGAAAAATCGTGATGAGTCGCGAGGTGAAGGCTCTCGCTCCGGCTCTGGACCCTCGGGTTACATACGTCGTCCGTGACATGATGCGCGACGTCGTCGAGCGCGGCACCGCCGCAAGCATCCGACGCTATCTTCCGGCATCGATTCCGGTCGCTGGAAAAACCGGAACGACCAACGACAACTCCGATGTGTGGTTCATCGGGCTCACCCCCGATCTCGTTGCCGGAGTCTGGCTCGGCTTCGACAAGCCGACGTCGATCACGGCCGGCGCGGCCGGTGGATCGCTCGCCGCTCCGGTGTGGGGCAAGATGGTCGCCCGCTATTACGCCGCGAAACCGGAGATTCTCACGTCACGTGCCGTCGAGCAGTGGATTCCACCACTCGGCGTGATCTTTGGCGACGTGGATCGCGCGACCGGTGAGCTCGCGACGGATCAGACTCCTCCGGAGCGCCGTTACACCGAGTACTTCGTGGAAGGAACGGAGCCGGCGTCCTTGAAGGCAGACCCGTGGAAGTTGTTCGCCTGGGGGCCGATCATTTTCTGAACCCCCCTCGGCTGGTGGTACAATGACAGCCGCCTGGCTGGGAGTGCTGAACTCGCGACGGGGGCGAGGTGGCGTATTCCGATTCCCAACACTATGTTCGCAAACCACCCCCCAAGTTCTCTCTTCTAGCCTTTCGGATGGCCCGGCTGTGATTAAGGCTTCCGCCCCAGTAGACGATGAAGAATCGAATCTCGTCCCGCGTATTCGCAGCGGAGACGAGGCCGCATTCGAGTTGCTTTATCTGGCTCACCACGACGAGCTGTGGCGCTTCGCTTATGCTCACGTTCGCTCGCGGGACGTAGCAGAGGAGCTGGTCCAGGACGTGTTTCTCGCCGTCTGGGGAACACGCGCGACATGGGAAGTCAACACGCGTGTGCGAGCGTGGCTGTACGCGTCGGTTCGCCATCTGGCGCTGAATTACCTTCGGCATGAGCGAGTGGTCACGCGAACGACCGGCTCGAATGCGCGCGCGCCAGGAGGGGGCGCGTGGGAAGGCGGTAGTCCAGCTTCGGTCGCGATCGGTCAAACGTCTGGAAGCGCCAGGGTCGACGCCACGACGATGGGCACGCCTCCGATGGACCCGCAGCTCGCGCTCGAGGCCGAGGAAATCGACCAGGCAGTCGTCCACGCGATCGCCGAGCTTCCCGAACGGCGGCGCATCGCCATGATGCTTCGCTGGAAACATGACATGTCATCGCTCGAGATCGCGCGTGTGCTCGGCACCACTCCGGAAGCGGTCCGGACGCTGCTGAGCCGCGCCCGCGCCGATCTCGTCCCCCTGCTCGAGCACGCCCGCCACTAGCTCGCGTTCGTAGCGAGGTGTAACGCTGCGGCCGCTCGCGGTACGTACATGTGTGGAACATGTTCGAGATCGCAGTCTGCCCGTCCGCAACCGTGTCTGATCGGATACCGGGCGACGGCATCGACGCCGAGCTGCTCGATCGCTATCTGGCGCACGAGTGCTCCGAGGCGGAGGACGCTATCGTGCGTCGCTATCTCATGGCGCGCCCCGATCTCGCCACGGCGCTAGCATCATTTCTAGCGGAACTGGAAGACGAGCGGTTACGTCCCGCTCCCCCTGACGCCCGGGAATCCTGGACGCGGTTGCGAGGCCGTCTGCGCGAAACCGAGGGTGATTCGCTTCCTGTTCCCGGCGGCTCCCCGAAGGCCCGGCAAGTCACGGGCACGAAACCGCGCCATCTCTTCGCGCTTCTTCCGTCGCGCCGGAATGCCTCGGGCTGGCGCCGAATCATGTACACGACGGTAGCCGCCGGCCTCGTCATCGTCGCTGCATTCCGTGTGGCGCATAAGGACATGGCCCCGGCGGAGTCCCGGCCGCCCGAGGAATCTTTCTCAACTGCCAATCGAGAGCGCGCCGAGCTCCGGCTCTCCGATGGAACACGCATTCGTCTCGCACCAGCGAGTCATATACGTGTCGCTGCCGACTACGGCGAAAAGGAACGCTCCGTGTACCTCGAAGGTCAGGGATACTTCGAGGTGAAGCACGACGAGAGCCGCCCGTTCATCGTTTACGCGGGGACGGCGATTGCGCGCGACGTTGGGACCGACTTTGCAGTGCGGAGCTATGCTGAGGATCGGGCCGTGCAGGTCGTGGTCCGCAGCGGAGCGGTCGCCATGAGCGGCGTCGGCCGTCTCGATGCAGGCGATGTCGGTCGCCTCGGAATCGACGGCACCTCGAGCCTCACGCACGGCGTCGCCGTCGACGCACTTCTCGCGTGGCTCGATGGCCGCCTCGTGTTCCACGACGCGCCACTCGCCACCGTGATCGCCGAGCTGCGGCGCTGGCACGACGCCGACGTGCAGCTCGCCGATCCAAGACTCGGGACGCTGCCATTCACAGGAGTGCTGACGGACGTCTCGTTTCGCTCTTCGATCGATCTCGTCGCAGCCACGCTCGGTCTCCGCGTTCGGCGAGCCGGCGAGCGCGTCACCCTGGAGAGGATCGGCGGGCTGACGCCATCCTCTCTCTCACCCGCCGCGGCTCACCGCGCGCGATAACACCAATGCCCCTAACCACGTTGCGTCATGATCATCGCGATCAATCGCCCCAGCATTCGGGAGGAAGCTACATGCAGTCTCTAATTCGTACGACCATCGCACGGTCGCTCATGGCGATCACCCTGCTCACCGTTAGCTCCATCGCGGTAGCCCAGCAGGCGTTCGTCACGCGGCAAACCACCTACATCGTTCGTTTCGCCTCGGCCATCGACGAGAGCGACGCACCTGTCCTGTTGCGCCAGGCGATCACTCTGCGGCTTCGAGACGTGACCCTCGAGCACGCGCTCCAGCAGATCGCGTCTCGCGCCGGAGCGCCGCTCTCGTACAGCAGGGCAGTCGTACCTCTCGACCGCGTCGTCTCAATCGACGTGCGCAACGGCAGCGTCCTGAGCGCCTTTTATGAATTGCTCCGGGACGTCAACGTCGAGTTGTGGGTCTCGACCGACGGACACATGGCGCTCGTTCCTGCGACGTCGGCGGCGGTTCCTGACGACGTCAGCGGCAACATCACCGGCCGCGTCACGATAGCCGGGACCACGGAGCCGGTGAGTGACGCGACGATCTCGGTGAGCGGCACGCGCCTCCGCGCCTCGACCGGCGCCGATGGCACCTATTCGATCACCGGCGTGCCGGAGGGTCCGCATACAGTCTACGTCCAGCGCATTGGGTTTTCACGCGACAGCGCCGCGGTTGTGGTGACGACCAGCCAGACGGTGACTGCTAACTTCTCGCTTCGTGTGTTGGCGGTCAGTCTTAGCGAAGTGGTCACCATCGGCTATGGGACACAGCGCCGTCGCGATCTCACCGGTGCTGTTGGGTCAGTAACTTCAGATCAGATTCAAAGCATACCGGTGGCGTCCGTGGAGCAGGCACTGCAAGGGAGAGTGGCCGGCGTTCAGGTGACCACCGGCAGCGGCCAACCCGGTACGAGCGCCGCGGTAAGGATTCGCGGCGGCAACTCCATCGCGGCAGGCAACGATCCGCTGTACGTCATCGATGGGGTTCCTATCGCAGCCAGTGCCGACGGCACGAACACCTTTACGCTCGAGACTCAGGGTGTGAGCGGTATGAATCCCCTCGCCGCGCTGAATCCATCCGACATCGAATCCATCGACATACTGAAGGATGCATCGGCGACGGCGATCTACGGTGCACGCGCCTCGAACGGCGTCATCCTGATTACCACCAAGCGTGGGCGCTCGGGAGAGAACACAGTCACGCTCAATGCCTACCATGGCATGCAGGCAGTGCGGCATCGGCTCTCGCTTCTCAATGCGCAGCAGTTCGCCGATTATGCCAACGCCGCCCGCGTGAACGGCGGTCAGCCTCCGCTATATACGGCGGCAGAGATCGCCGCGCTTCCTAACACCAACTGGCAGGACGCAATCTTCCGCTCTGCTCCGCTCACCAACGTCGAGGCGTCGATCTCAGGCGGTGACAACGACACGCACTACTATGTCTCGGGGAACCTGCTCCGTCAGGACGGTGTCGTTCTGAACACCAATCTCAATCGCGGCTCCGTGCGGCTCAACCTCGATCAGGACATCAGCAGCCGGTTCCGGGTCGGTAATCGCTTCACCTTGAGTCGCTCACAATCGAACCTGATGCCGAATGGTGGCGGTGGCCAGGAAGTTTCGTCCGTCCTGCTCAACGCACTGACCGCTCCGCCAACGCTCGGCGTGCTCGGGTCCGGCAGCGAGTTCTTCATCGGGGACAACCCTGCTACCGGTCGAATCTTCTCGAATCCTGTCGGCGCGGCCACGCTGATCACCAATCAGGAGCAACAAAACCGCTTCGTCGGCAATGTCTTCGGCGAGTATGACCTGCTTCCCCAATTGACATTCAGGTCGTCATTCGGAGCCGACTACCTGTCCTCGATGCAGGACTTCTATTCTCCATCGACGACCTACCCAGGCGTGACCACCGGCGGCTATGGAAGTCGCGGCTCGCTTGCGGTGACGACGTGGCTCAGTGAGAACACGCTGCATTTNNATTTCAGGCCGGGACAGATCGGCATGCTGCACGCAGTGGATCTGCTCGGCGGCGTGACCCTCCAGCGCACCAACTCCGATAATGTGTCGGGCACGGGGCAGAACTTCGTCACCGACGCGCTCGCGCAGAACGGACTCAACACCGCTGGAACATTCATCGGGGTCTGGACGGGGGCGCCACATTCATCGCTCGCCTCCTACTTCGCCCGCGCGAACTGGAACCTCGTCGACCGGTTCCTCTTCACCGTCACCGAACGCGTCGATGGGTCCTCAAAATTCGGCTCCGGTAACCAGTACGGTTACTTCCCATCCGCTGCAATCGCCTGGCGCTTGTCGGACGAGTCGTTCGTGAAGCGACTTGGATGGTTCGACGATCTAAAGCTGCGCGCGAGTATTGGAAAAACCGGAAACCAGGACATCGGTAACTACCGAGCGCTCGCGACGCTGGGCAGCTCCACTTACCTGTTCAACGGCGTCAAGGTCATCGGCTACAGCCCGAGCACACTCGCCAATCCCAATCTCAAATGGGAGAGCACCAGTCAGGGCAACATCGGACTCGACCTCGCCCTGCTGCGAAGCCGACTGCTGCTGACCGGCGATGTCTACAACAAGACAACCCGGGATCTTCTCCTCGAGGTTGCCGTCCCTGCCAACCTCGGCTATAGCTCGCAGCTTCAGAATATCGGCAGCGTCCGCAATCGCGGCGTCGAGCTTTCTCTCAACACAGTGAACACCACTGGGGCGCTCGGGTGGACCTCCGGGTTCAACATCGCCTGGAACCGGAACAAGGTGCTCAACATCGGGGCGGACTCGCAGATCGTGGGGCCAGTCGGCGTCGGCGCGGGGGCCAATCAGAACCCCACCATTCTCAAGGTGGGACAGCCGATCAACTCGTTTTACGGTTACGTCTACAGCGGCATGTCGAACGGGCAGCCGACGTACGCGGATCTCAACGGCGATGGCGTGATCTCGACCGCGGACCAGCAAATCATCGGCAGCGCGGAGCCCACATACACGGGTGGCTTCACCAACGATTTCACATTCCGGAACTTCGGCCTCTCGGTCTTCATCCAGTTCTCGCAGGGAAACAAGATCTACAACATCACGCGAGCACTGCTCACCAATGATGCCGGGAACAGCAACCAGCTCACCGACGTGCTGCCCGCACAAAGCGGAGGGGCCAACGGCATACCGATCCCGAAAATCGGCAACACTTACGACACACGACCATCTACACTGTTCGTCGAGGATGGCTCGTACATTCGTGGCAAGAGCATCCGCCTCGGTTACCGCCTGCCGTCATCGCTGCTCCAATCGACGCGGGCCGGCCATCTTCAGAACGCGGAGATCTATCTGAGCGCGCAGAACTTCTTCACCAAAACGAAGTACACCGGGTATGATCCGGAGGTGAGTGAGTATGCCACCAGCGTCCTCGCTCAGGGCATCGATTTCGGCACGTATCCCCAGACACGACAGTTCATCTTCGGCTTTACTACCGCCTTCTAGCGCGACGGAGTCACGCGAATCCTATGCATACCAATAATCCTCTCAAAGCATTGCGCCGGAAGACCGCGATTCTAAGCTGTCTCACCGCGCTATCGGTCGCGGGCTGCAATCAGTTCCTCGAGCCCAAGCCAACCGATGTACTCGCACCCGAGAACTTCCACCGGTCGGCCGCCGACGCGGTCTCGGCTGTCAACTCGGTATACTCGCAGTCACAGTGGGTGTACTTCTGGATCTGGTACGAGTCCGACGTTGCCTCGGACGACGCTTTCGCCACGCCGAACTACGGAGCGGACGGACACCAGCTCGCATCCTATACCTTCGATCCGACGCTCTGGTCGATCAACGACCTGTGG
>PKVB01000186.1 GCA_003131365.1 Gemmatimonadota bacterium
CCATCAAGGCTCAGCGGGCTGAGGCGGCATACTTTCAGGCTCGGCAGTCGGCAGCGGCGGGGAACCTACCCTTGGCGGTCTCTGACCTCCAGAAGGTCGTCAGCCGGTACGAAGGAACGAGTGCCGGGACCCAGGCGGCCCTCACGCTGGCGCAGACCTTCTACGATCAGAAGAAGTTCAAGGAGGGGGTGGACGTCCTGAAGGCGGCGGAGGCAAAGGCTTCAGCTGACTTCAAGGCGTCAGTCCACGTTCTCGAGGTNNAGTCGACAAGTCCGAATACCTGGCCTCGGCCGCTCGCGACTATATGGCAGTCGGAAAGACGGAAGAAGCCAAGGCGATCTGGACCGAGCTGGTCAAGGACGAGACCGCACCGACGGCCGCTGAGGCGCGCGTAAGACTTGGCGAGCTCGCGGCAAAGCCGGTGAAGATCTAGTCCGAGTCAGACCCGGATGCTCAAGGGGCCGCGGAATGCCGCGGCCTTTTTTGTGCGCCCGAACCCAGCAGGGATTACATGCAAATACCACCATTCAACGGCCTCAATCCTGTCACTGTGGAGATATGCGTATAAGATAGATTATGTAAACCACATCACCCCTTTAATTGTGGAGAAGTTGATACTGTCCACTCCTCCACCGTCCAAGACTAAGCCGATTGGTGCGTTAGAGACTCCACCCGAGAAAGCACTTCAGCAGAACTGTAGCGAACAGTAGCTCGACCGTGCCGCGACAGTCTGTCAGTCGATGTCGCGAATCCAACCCTCAAAAACGATCCGGCCTTCGCCGCGGAGCGACGGCAGCCAGGAGGCTCCAGCCCGCCTGATACTCACGGTCAATGGGAGCGAGGATCGAGTCCAGAGGGTGGTTTCCCCTCCCGAATCGCCCCAATCGGAAAGCATGATTGCCGTGGCGACAGCACCCGTGCCGCACGCCAGCGTCTCCCCCTCAACACCTCGCTCGAAGGTCCGATAAGTGAACTCGCCGTCAGCCCTCCTGGAGACGAAGTTCACGTTGGCTCCATCGATGAGAGACCGATGATGCCGAAGCTCGGAGCCTCGCCCCGTGACGTCAGCAGACTCGACATCCGGGATCTCAACCACTACATGAGGTACCCCGACCCTCGCGTAGCCGAGTCGTCGCTCACCTGGTTTGAGACCAAGCTCTTTGGCGTCTGACCGGACGTCCGTGACCGGTTCCAGGTCGACCTCGGGCAGGTTGTCGCGGATCCTTGCCCGGAGTGATCCGGCCGCTGTGTGAAGAAGGAATCCGCCGGCCTGTGCCAGGCCCAGCTCCACGGCGAGACGCGTGCTACAGAGGCTCGCGTTGCCGCAGAGCGCCGCCTCGGAACCATCGCTGTTATAGTAGCGCATCCGGACGTCGCCCTCTCCTGACTTCTCGAGGAAGACGACTCCGTCGGCCCCGACGCCGGTGCCGCGGGCCGCAAGTGACCTGATCGCTTGCTCGTTCTCGAGGCGCGCGGCCGCGCTCCCCGTCGAGTCGAAAACGACGAAGTCGTTTCCCGATCCTGTCATCTTGTAGAAGTGCTGGCCCTCTGGGCGAGCCACCATTAGATCCTCCCGATCAGGCTCCACCAGCGCAGACGCCAGACCATCCAGATCGCTTCGCGTACGATCTTCTTCGACATCTTGCTCACGCCCTCGGCGCGATCCACGAAGATGATGGGGATCTCGACCAGGCTGAAGCCGCGCTTCCAGACGCGATAAGACATCTCGATCTGGAACGCGTAACCATTCGATTTAACGGAGTTTAGATCGATCGACTCAAGTACATTCCGGCGGAAGCACTTGAAGCCACCAGTGGTATCAAAGATCGGCAGTCCGGTCACGGCCCGCGCGTAGATGTTCGCGCCGTAGCTGAGAAACAGCCTGCTCATCGGCCAATTTACAACGTTGACGTGGCCGTCCTGATACCGTGATCCCAGCACGACGTCCGACTCCTTGATCGCGGCGAGGAACTCGGGCAGCCGTTCGGGATTGTGGGAAAAGTCGGCATCCATCTCGAATACGAGATCATACTTTCGCTCTAGCGCCCAGCGAAAGCCGGCGATGTAGGCGGTTCCGAGCCCGAGCTTCGACGCCCGATGGATCACATGAACCCGTGTGTTGTTGGCGGCGATGCCATCGACGATATCCCCCGTTCCATCGGGCGACCCGTCGTCGACAACCAGCACTTCGAGGGACGGATCCTGGGCCAGAATCGCCGGGATCAGTCGTGCAATATTGAAACGCTCGTTGTAGGTCGGGACGATGACAAGCGCACGATCAGGCAAGGCGTCTCCGGTCGCGCCAGACACCGGCGCCGAGCATCAGGAATCCCAGTGCTATCGCAATCCACGTGATCGCTTTGCCCTTCTCGTACGTCGGGCTTGTGAAAGTCAGCGCGACGCTGCGAGCGCCGGCCGGCAACTCGACGCCGATCATCGTGTAGTCTGCTCGGCCGATTCGTGCGGGCTTTCCGTCAACGGAGGCGATCCACCCCGGATAATAATTCTCCGAGACGACGAGTGAAGACCCCTGAGGGGCGGGCGCGCTCAAATCGATCTGTACGTTGCCGGGTTCGTAGTGCCGCACGGTGGTCGTGATAGCTAGCGCTGGGGGGAGGGATTGCACCCCCTGCGTGACCGTGACGTTGGCCGAGGTGTCGAACAGAGCGGCGCGTGTGAGCTCGAATCGCGGATTGAGAATCGTCGCGAGCACCTGATCGTCGGGCGCCTTCACCGCGACCGGCGTCACCCATGAATACGGATTTGGCTTGGCAAGGCGAAAGAGGTAGACGGTGTCCCCGGATGCGTTGAGGACCGGCCCATTCATGAGGGTCGTACCCTGAATGAACGGCAGCTCGGGAATGTTGGTCAGCAAGTACTGCGTGTTCGTCAGCTGGAGAACGTTGGGATTGAGGAGCTGGTCGAGGCCGGAGTTCTCTCCAATGAGCACGTCGTAACGTCCGAGCTCATTGCCGTGATATCCGTGGGCAAGCCGGATCCTGTGCGTCATCAATGCATCGCCACTCAGAAACACGTCTCGCTGCGGGACCTGCCGCATTTGGAACGCGAAAACGCGACCCGGCTGGGGCTCCTTCGCGAGAGCATCGACCGTCGCGTCGCTGGCGTAAATCACCTTTCCAGGCGGCATGAACATCCAGTACATATGCTCGACCGTCCAGAGATCGACTGCGGTGAGGGCGACGAGGGCCAATGCCGCCGCCTTGATCGAGACCTTTCCGCGCGTCAGGGCGAACCAGAGTCCCAACACAAGCAGGATGAAAGCCAGCGACCGCCACGCGCCAAGAATGAGGGCTGAGTGGTTTGCCGCGACCCGGTCGACGAGTCGTTCGTCGGCGAACGATTCGGCGATACTGGAGAGCACGCCGGCTGATGCTAGCAGCGCGATCACCAGCCCCCCGATCGTCCAGCCGATGAGATATCTTCGCGAGACACGAAGCTGGAGAAAGCGCTCGGTCCCTGTGGCAACGAGCAAAGCAATCGCGAGCGTTCCGACGAAGAAGATCGTCGCTGGGGCGCGGAAGTACTTCGTGCCGGGAACCAACGCGTACGGAATTCTATAGAACGGGGTCGCGCCACCGAGCGACCAGAGCAAGGTGACGAGGAGCGCGACCGACCAGAACACGATGTGCTTTCGGCGCGGATCACCACGCAGCCCGATGAAAGCGGCGCCGGCCAGAATGAGAACAACGACTCCGACGTAATCGCTGTGAAGGTGAATCAGGTTTGGCCCCGAGTACTTGTCGAGCATTCCCGAGAACTGCGGGAGGTATGCATTCAGCAGCTCGTCCGGCGGCCAGGCGTACGAAGTCGCGGTGGCATAGTCACCGAATCCCCCCGCCCGCGGCGACCAGGCCACGTATTCACGGACCGGCAGATATTGTACTGCGCCGATCGCGAGCCCGACGACCACAGAAAGCAGCGCGGCCCCCAGTCGCTTGATTGAGACATCGCGCGGGAGCTTGACCCCATCGAGCGTGGCGAACGCNNACGCTCCCGCTGTGAGAAGGGTGTATTGCAATAGCTGTGGATGGGGACTGAGGACGCAGAGGCCGATGATCAGGGCGAACGCACCCCAGCTCCAGTTCTTCCCTTGCCGGAATCCGAGGAAGAGCATCCAGAGCGCCAATGGAAAGAGCGCGCTCACGAACAGCTTCCCGTCGTGGCCAGGCGAGACGTACGATGCGATCTGTCCGCTCATCATGTAGGCGATTCCGCCGACGAGCGCGCCGTAGAAGCTGTAGCCGAGCGCGCGAAGGAATCCGTACGTGAAAAGGCCGCAGAGGAAAATATGAATGATGAAGCCCCACGTCATCGCGATGTCCGTGGGCGTGATCATCCGCAGGAGGAAAGTCGGATAGAAAATGTCACCGTGCATGGCGGCGACGTACGGCATGCCGCCCAAGAGATACGGATTCCAGAGCGGGAAATGCCCCGTAGTCTTTAGCGTAGTCGCGGCGAACTCCCGGAAGGCGTACCCGGCCTTGTACTGATCGCTGTTTTGATTCAGGAGGAACTTGCCAACGAGCGCCGGATATCCCAGCGAGAGCGTGGCCAACGCGTAAACGATCGCTGCCCAACCAAATGCGAAGCGCGGCGCCGGTGGCGCCGCGGGTAGTCCAGCGGGACTCGAAGATTGCCGGAGCGGAGACTTCTCTCGTGGCTTAGCCATGATCGTTCAGGTTGGTGAAGACTTTCTGTTTGGGCCCGCGGCAATATACAATCCGCTCGGCACCAGCTCGACGATTGTCAGCCACAGGCGTGCCGCGATTGCTACCAGCGCCGCGTCAGCTTCGTTGGCAAGTCCAAGCTGCACCATGAACGCGGCGAGCGTGAACTCTCTTACGCCCAGGCCGGCAGGCGCGATCGGCGAGATGAAACCCAGGATGTACGCGGCGGTGTAAACTGCGATGTATGAGGACATTTCGCCAGGCGCGGCTCCGAGCAGGCCGCGCACGAAAAGCTCAAACGCGATCCCGTAGAACAGCCACGAGAGAGCGCTCGCGACAGCCGCGGTCCAAATGCTCCTCGCCGGAACCGAAGGAGGCGCGATTTCCCAGCCAATCAGATTGCCCAGCCAGATCGCGAGCGGAGGAAGAAAGCGCGGCGCGCTGAGCAGCAGACCTGCCAGCAGCAGTACGGCGAGTCCTACTAACAGCGGTTGGCCGAGAAGCTTCGCGCCGGTGATCATCACGATGGCGGTGCCGGTGGCGAGACTCACCGTTTGCATGACCACCGACGAGCCAGCCGCGGCAATCGCCGACAGACCCCGCTTTCGCGCCATCACGCCCATCGCCGTGAGCGACCACACATTTCCCGGGACGTACTTTCCGAGGTTGGAGAGGAACCAGATCCGCGCGGCGTCGATGAACGGAACGTGGGAATCCCAGGCTTCCAGTATGCGGCGCCAGCCTTCGATGAGAAGCGCGTATGTGACGAGGATCAGCACCGTGGCCGCGGCGATCCATTCCCACCCGAATTGGATGTGGGTGAGTCTCGATTCAACCTTGTTCCACTGGGTCGCCAGCGAACGCGCCGCGAAGAACAGCACCGCCGCGGCGAAGATCCACTGCGCGACCTTGAATAGGTTACGACGCGTTAGCGCCAAGAACCCGTCGGTATATCTCTGCGTAGCGGCGCGCGGCTGACTCCGGCGCAAAGGCAGAGAGTGCGTAGAGGCGCCCTGCCCTGCCCAGCTGACTTCCGCGGCCATCGCGGGCGAGCAAATTGTCGAGCGCGCTGGCGAGGGCAGCTCTGTCACCGGGCTTGACCAACAGCCCTGTCTTCTCGTGCTGGATCACGTCGCGAAGTCCGCCTGAATCGAACGCCACGACCGGCGTCTCGCAAAGCAGCGCCTCCACCGCGACCAAACCAAGACCCTCGTCAATCGAGGGAATGACCACCGCGGCGGCGCGCTGGTAGAGCGGAGGAAGCTCTGATTGAGAAAGTTGTCCATGCCAGCGGATACGCGAAGCGACTCCGAGTTGTTGCGCGAGCTGCTTCAGCGCTTCGCGGTTCGGCCCGTCGCCCACGATGTCCAGCCATGCCTCACGTTTCATTAATGCCAATGCATTCAGGNNTGAGGCGGCCTACGAAGAGCAGGCGCTGACCGTCGCGTGACGAGCCTGGCCCGAAGAGATTCGTAGCGACCGGCATTGGCGCCACGGTGGGATGAACTCCGGGAACGAGTGCTTCCGTTTCCTCCTTGAGCCACTTCGAGACGGTCGTGACAGCCGCGGAGTGCTTGAGAACGTGCCCGAAGAGCGGCTTGGCGACGCCAACCTTGCGAGCCAGTCGGACGTCAGTGCCGTGGAGGGTTGTCACGAGTGGGATACGTGCGAGCCCGCTCACCCACGTCCCCACCACTCCATTAGGGAACCACCAGTGCGCGTGAACCAGCTCCGGCTCGAAGCTGCGTCTCGCGCGAACGGAGTGGACGAAATCGGAGCCCAGGAATCCGACGNNGACGAAGCGACGTCGTTCGCCATGTTTCCCGTGTAGGCCAGCTTCTCGAAGCGGCGGGGCGCGTACCTGAATCGCTCGACGCTCACACCCTCCATCTCTTCCGAAGCCGGAAGGCCGGCGCCAGCGGGCGCAACGACCCGAACACTCACGTTCTCTCCACGGAGCGCGACGGCCAGCCGCAGGATGAATGAGCCGGCGGCGTCTCCTTCCGATCGCGGGAACGAGTGCGTGAGGAACAGTACGTTCATTTGCTCAGCGATTCGCCGTCGTGTCGCGTTCCCGCGATAAGTCTTCGATGCGAGAGCGTAACTGGCTCAGCTCGGCACGCTGTGCGGCTATCATCTCACCGAGGAGACCAGTGGCGAAGAACACGCTTCCCACGGTGACGCAGGTCTCGACGAGATTCACGAGCGGTCGGAATCCAACGCCGCCGATCACGCGCCATAGTATGGCCACGACTCCAACGATCACGCCGACGATGAACAGCGCCGCCCCCAGAACTCCAAAAAGAAGCAGCGGCTTCCTGGCAAACCGGAGCTCGAACCAGACGGCAAGCATGTCGAGCACGCCAACGGGAATGCGTCCGATTCCGAACTTCGACTGTCCAGCGTTTCGCGGATAGAGCGGCACCGAGACCTCCGACAGGGAAAAACCATCGGCTGCGGCCATCACGACCATGTAGCGATGCCAATCGGGCCGGTTGGGAAGCGCATCCATCACTTCCCTTCTGTATGCCTTTACCGAATTGAGATCGCGGACATTCACCTTGAAAAGCGAGCGACTGAGCCTGTTGTAGATGCCTGAGACAAACGCCTTCTCGTACTTCCCTTCCTTGTAGCCGGTGACGATGTCCGACCGCCCTTCCAAGATTGGTGCGACAAGACGCGGGATATCCTCCGGCTTGTATTGGAGGTCTGCGGGATAAAACACGAGTACGCTGCCGCGAGAATTCAGGTAGCCGGTGCGGAGCGCATCGGCGATTCCGCGCCGAACACCGTGCCGCACTGGCCGGAGGAACGGGTACTCGGACGCAAGTCGCTGCAGGACGTTCCATGAATCGTCCACCGACCCGTCGTCGATGACGACGACCTCGTAGCGGCCGGGAGTCGCCGCGAACGCGACGCGCGCCTGTTCCATGAAGACGGGGAGGTTCTCCGCCTCGTCCTTGGCGGGGACGAGGACACTTACGTCGGGACGGCTCGCCACAGGCTGAAGCGCAGAGCTGCCCTTCAGGCGCTGCGCCGCGTCAGCCTGCGGAGGCGAGGTCATACGCGCTTCCGCATCCTGGCCGAGAGAACGCCCAGCTGGTCGCGATATTTGGCGACGGTGCGGCGTGCGATCTGGACCCCGCTCTCGCGGAGAATGTTGACGATCGCCTGATCGGTAAGCGGGTGCTTCGGATCCTCTTCCTGCACGAGCTTCTGCAGCTGGGCCTTGATGCCGCGCGCGGAGACGTCCTCGCCATCAGAAGTGGCGAGACCCGACGAGAAGAAGAATTTCAACGGCAGCACGCCACGGGGCGTCTGGACGAATTTCTCGTTCGTCACTCTGCTCACCGTGGACTCGTGCATGTTGATCACTTCGGCAACTTCGCGCAGGGTGAGCGGCTTGAGGTGCTGGATTCCCTTCTCGAAAAACTCCCGCTGCCNNATCGCCATCGAACTTTTTCTTGTCGCGCGCAATTTCCTGATAGGCTCTGCTCAGTTTGAGGCGCGGAAGGTTCGCGTCGTTCAGGAAGACGTGGTAGCGGTCGTCGATCTTCTCGACGATGAGATCAGGGATGATGTAGTTGTCGTCGCGGGAGCCGTACTGCAGGCCCGGCTTGGGATCCAGCTTCGCGATCTCGTCCGCCGCTTTCTGGACGTCGGCGGCGCTGATCCCGAATCGCTTCGAGATCTCGCTCCAGCGGTGGTTGATCAGCTCCTCAAAGCAGTCTCTCACGAGGCGGTACGGAACCGATTGCTCCAGTCCCGATTCCCTGAGCTGAAGGAGCAGGCACTCACGGAGATTCTGAGCTGCAACTCCAGGCGGATCGAGGGTCTGGACGATGGCCAGCATCGTCACTGCCTCCTCTTCCGTGTAGAGCGGAAGATCGTCGGTCTCGCGCCCGGCGTCCTCCGCGGCCTTGGTCACGGCGTCATTGAGCGCTCGGACGATATCGTCAACGCCGGAGCCGAGATAGCCGTCGTCGTTAATGTTGCCTATGAACTCGTCCGCGAGCAGAGTCT
Source organism: Gemmatimonadota bacterium (assembly GCA_003131365.1). Lineage (GTDB taxonomy): Bacteria > Gemmatimonadota > Gemmatimonadetes > Gemmatimonadales > Gemmatimonadaceae > UBA4720. Next base: position 8,712 of record PKVB01000186.1, read on the forward strand.
GTCGCGGCGTCAGCTCCAGGAGGCTGACCTGATCGCGGAGGTGGTCGCTCAGGTCGCGCGTGGCGACGGTGACCGGCTCGAAGTACTCCTTCTCCTCGTGCTCTTCACGGCGACCGCCGGCGGTGTCGAAGCCATCGAGCAGAATCTCTTCCCAGTCTATCTCGCCCGCTCGCTCGTCTTCGGTCTCCGCCGGCGCGGGCTCTGCCTCTTCGCCCTCCTGCTCCTCCTCTTCCTCCTCGTCGGCTTCGACGAGGTCGAGGAACGGATTGTTGAGAAGCTCCTGCTTCAGATGCTGCTGAAGGTCGAGCAGCGGCATGTAGAGCAGATCCATCGCCTGATACAGGCGTGGATTGATCTTGAGCTCCTGACGGAGCTGAGTCGATTGGTTGAGGCCCGGCTTCAAGAGGCGGTTACCTCGTCCCTGCTGCGAGAGAATCTCTCGCGTAGCCGTGCGGTGAGCGTTGGACCAAGATAGATGTCAGCCACGGTATCGTCGAATACGAGGTCCCGGACTGTTCCGGAGACCTTAACCTGTCCATCGAACATAATGTAAGCACGGTCGACGATGTCGAGCGTCTGTTCAACGTTGTGATCACTAATGAGCACGCCGATTCCGCGGTGACGCAGCCCGGCGACGATTGTTTGTATGTCGTGCACCGCGATTGGATCGACTCCAGCGAAAGGCTCATCGAGCATCATGAACTTCGGATCCGTGACGAGCGCCCGCGTTATCTCGAGGCGGCGGCGCTCGCCGCCTGAGAGCGTGNNCCTCGAGCCGCACTGAGCGCTCCGCGGCGGAGAGCGGAAGCGTCTCCAGAATCGCGAGGATGTTGTCTTCGACCGACAGCTTCCGAAAGATCGAAGGTTCCTGCGAAAGATAACCAATCCCGCGGCGTGCCCGCTCGTACATTGGGAGCTTGGTGATGTCTTTCCCGTCGACGAGAATCCGACCGGAGTCGGGCGGAATCAATCCGACGATCATGTAGAAGGTTGTCGTCTTTCCGGCCCCGNNCGTTCGGGCCGAGGAGACCGACGATTTCACCTTGCTGCAGGTGGAGCGCGACGTTGTTCACGACCTTTCTGCCGCGGTAAACCTTGGTCAGTCCCTCTGCGTCGAGCACGCTGCCGCCGATGAGCGTCGGGCGCGGTGGCGTCGAGAGCGCCATGCGGGAATGCTCGCCCGTCTCGCGCATCGCCTCCGCGAACTCGGCGCGACGGGGGGCGATGTCCTTCCAGAGGGCTGGGGAAATGCTCACCATCGCGGTATCGCGCTCGAGATCACCGTCCAGCGGGGCGATCACGCCACTCTCGGCAAGTCGGGGCAGGATCGACGTGGTGAGATAGGCACGGACCTCGTCCTGACCCAGGCGCCCGGCCTCCTGCTCGGCGTTGACACCCTTTACGCGTAACGCGCGGAGGTAGTCGTCCCGGTAGTGCGCGGCGACATCCCGGACGTTGGCTACGCCGGCGTCGTCGGCGGCGCGAACGATCGCGTGAAGCGCGAGGCCATCGAGCTGGTCCTTGTGAGAAAACCCGGAGATGACCGCGCGAACGCTCTCCGGGAGCTGGTCGCTATCGGTCATCGTGAAATGACGGGAGGCTTGACCCCGGTGGCAGGCTTCGCCGTGGCGGGTGGTTTCCCCTTCCCCGGGATCGCGCCCGGTTTCTCCCCGGTCGACGCCGCGGCGGGCTCGATCAAAACGCCCGTCGCCTTATCCGTCACCGTAACCGTGGCGACCTTGGCATTCTCGAAGATGATGTCGATGATCCTTCCCCGGACGTAGTTGACTGTGGGCTCGGTTTGGAGCCCTTTCGAATTCTTCATCTGATAGAAAGATCTGGCGTTGCCCTCAGCGACAATCTCGCGGATTCTGGGCTTGCTCGCTGTGTCGGCGGCGACCAGAGAATCGAAGTGAGCGACGAGGGTATCGCCGCTCATCCAGTCTCTCTGGGTCGAAACGACACCCGAATCGGGATTGCTCTCGGCGTAGGCGTTACGCAATGCTCGGACCTCTCGGATTCGTTGCCCGGGCATTATCGCGTCGATCGAGTCGGCGATGATCTCACGGTCGGGAGAAATGGAGTGCGCCCGGCCCACTCCCCATGCAAAGGCGCGCTGGAGCTGGTTGCCCTGAATTCTCAGGTCGATCGAGTCAGCCACCAGCTCGAGATCCTTGCTGAGAGCATGGCCTTTCGGAGTCGCGACCACGCGCTCGACCTGGCGATTCCGGGAGTAAACGTCGATCACCCCGCCTGTGAGTGTGAAGGCGCGGGTACCCTTGCCCTGAACCGATGGCTGGCGCATTAGCCGGGCGAAGTCGCGCCCGCTGTCCATGAAGGCCGAATCACCGGTGGCCAAGAGATCCGGCCGGGTGATTTCAACCCGTCCCGAAGCGTAGACGAGGCTGTCACCTTCCATTGTGATCGTGTTGGCGACGACGTGGGCCGTGTCGGGCGGTCGGCCGCGCCCCGACGTGTCCTTCTGCACGAGGGTGACGGTGGGGCGGCCCGGGGCAAACATTCGCGTCAGGGGGCGCTGAGGAGTGCTGCGGTAGTAGTCGGCGGTGGGACCGCGAAGCGTGCTGCCGTTGGACTGGACAGCCACGACATCACCCTCGGCGTGAAGGTGGTCGTCGCCCTGGTAGTACGTCATCGTACGGGACGTCACTGTTGCTCGCGGCTCAGTGTAATGCACGTTCCCGACGAGATAGAGTCTCCCTTCCGATTCGTATTGTTCGGCGCTATCGGCGGTGAGTCTGTTCCCCTGGCCGATGCAACGAGCGACGATGCCCCCGCCCAGGTACGTGATTCTTTTTCCTGCTGCGTCAGTTACNNACGAGCGTGAACAGCAGCTTTTCAACTTTCAATGTTTCGCGGTATCCGGAGGAACCGGCGCACGGCCAGTAGGAGGAGCAGTCGCGGGAGCAGCAGTAGCAGGGCCAGCAGCAGGAGCCGTCTGCGTGGACACACCCTTCTGAAATCCGCTCGCGCCCTTCAGTATCTTGATGTTCTTCATGTTGGGATCGGAGCGGAACCCTATTCCTTCGACACGGCGATTCGGCTCGGTCATCACGAACGCGCTGTCGCTCGAGATCTCGTTTTTCTGCTGATTGTAAATCAGCTCCTGAGTCGTGAGCCGCCGGCCGTCTTCAGAAACAACGACAACGTTCTTGCGCGCGACCATGTTGTTCGTGCGAGTGTTAGTGGTACCGTACCGCGACGTGAGCACCGCGTCCTTGGCCCCCGTGACCGTGAAGAACGTCGTGTGGACGTTCTGGAGCTCGATGCGCGTATTGTCGTCGAAGAAATACGCTGTGTCCGCCTCGAGCTGCGCCCGCTGCAGCCCCTGATCTGTGAGCTTGAACCGCGCGCCAAACATCACCTGGTCCGCCGAATCGGCGAGGGCCGAGTGCGTGGCGACTGGAGGCTCCTTCTTGGAGCTGCAGGCCCCAGCGACCGCGATCGCAAGAATTCCAATCACTGGAGCAACGCGCACTAGACGACTCCCGCGCGCATGAGATCGTGGAGATGGATGACGCCGACGATCCGGCCGTCTCCATCGAGCACGGGCATGGCAACGATCCCGAACGTCTCCATGCGATAGACGACCGCGCTTCCGAGCTCGTCGGCGCGCGCCACCTTTGGAGCGCGGTTCATGACCTTCGTAACCGGGATCGGAAAGACGTTCTCTTCGTGCTCCATCAACCGCGAGAGATCCCCAGTGGTGATTACTCCCGCCACCGCGCCCTTGTTGGCCGTGACGATCGCGATTCCGCGGCGTTCGGCGAGCTGCACGACTGCCTCGCGCATCGTGGCTGACTCAGGGAGAGTTGGAAGGTTGTCGGTGATCATTACGTCGGATACTCTGGTCAGAAGTCGCTTTCCAATCGTGCCACCCGGATGCAGCCGGGCAAAATCGTCGGCGTCGAATCCCTTCTCCTCTAGGAGCGCGATCGCCAGGGCGTCACCCAGCGCGAGCGCCACCGTGGTGCTCGTCGTCGGCGCGAGGTCGTGTGGACAAGCTTCTTCCTTCACCCATCCGTCGAGCGCCACATCGCTGTGCCTCGCGAGCGTCGATTTCACGTTGCTCGTAACCGCAATCGTGCATACACCGAGGCGCTTCAAATGGTCGAGGAGACCCAGGACTTCATCGGACTCGCCGCTCTTCGAAATGAGAATCGCGACGTCAGATTTGCCGACGATTCCCAGGTCGCCGTGCACACTGTCGGCCGGGTGCAGGAAGCTGGCGGGTGTTCCGGTCGATGTAAGCGTCGCTGCGATCTTCCGGCCGACGAGCCCCGACTTTCCTACGCCCGACACGACGACCCGCCCCTTCGAGCGGGCGATGGTCTCGACGGCGCGCGCAAAATCGTCTCCGATGCGGCGCTCCGCCTCGCCGAGCGCTTCAGCCTCCATTCGGAGAACCCGTCGTCCGCGCTCGACGATGTCCTTGTGCGTCATCGGTTGACGCGCGCCCAGATGTCTACGGCGCGGTCCAGCAGCGATGCCATCTCGGACAACGGCAGCATGTTGGGGCCGTCGCTGGGAGCGCAGTCGGGATCGGGGTGTGTCTCAAGGAAAAGCCCTTGAGCGCCGGCCGCGATGGCTGAAAGCGCGAGAATCGGAACGAATTCCCGGGCGCCGCCGCTGGCGCCCTCGGGTCCCTGCCCCGGTCTCTGGACACTGTGCGTCGCGTCGAAGATCACGGGCGCATCACACGCGTCACGAAGACGGGTGAATGAACGCATGTCAACGACGAGGTCGCCGTAGCCGAAGAACGTTCCGCGCTCCGTCACGGCGATGTCGCGGGAACGCCCTTTCGAATTGGAGCCACCACGGATCTTCTGCACCGCCCCGCGCATTCCTTCGGGTTGAATCCACTGGCCTTTCTTGACGTTGACCGGTTTCCCGGTCGCGCCGGCCGCTTCCAGCAAGTCGGTCTGTCTGCAGAGAAAAGCCGGGATCTGCAAAACGTCCACGACGCTCGCCGCTGGTCCGCACTGCTCCGGTGTGTGGACGTCGGTAAGAACGGGTAGGCCGGTTGCCTTCCGTACTCGGTCTAGTGCCTCGAGACCGGCATCGATCCCGGGACCGCGCGCCGCGCCGCGATTGGAACGGTTCGCCTTGTCGAAGCTCGCCTTGTAGATAATGCCGCCGGGAATCTTTTCAGCGAGCTTCGCGAGTGTCTCACCCACGCGGAGGTTGAGCTCGTCGCTCTCCAGCACGCATGGACCGGCGATCAGAAAGAGCTTGTCTGCCGGAAAGAGTTCCGCCACGCTATTCGCCCGCTTCTAGGGGCGCGCGCTTCCGGGTGCTTCTGGTTGGCGACTTTGCCAGGACTGCCGCTCCGATGAAGCTCGCAAAGAGAGGATGCGGGCGCGTCGGGCGCGACTGAAGCTCGGGGTGGAACTGGCAGCCGATGAACCACGGATGCGTCTGCAGCTCCACCATCTCGACCAGTGATCCGTCAGGCGAAAGCCCGCTCAGGTTGAGTCCGTGCTCTACGAACTGATCGCGGTACTTGTTGTTGACCTCGTAGCGATGCCGATGGCGCTCGCTGACTTGTGGAGCGCCGTAGATCGCGGCGGCCTGCGTTCCTGCCCCGAGCCTGCACGGATATGCGCCGAGACGCATGGTGCCGCCCATTTCGTCCACGCCGAGAAGCTCGCGCAATTTGTAGATCACGCGATTGGGCGTCGAGGGATCGAACTCGGTGCTGTCCGCCCGTTCGAGATGCCCAACCTGCCGCGCATATTCGATTGTGGCGCACTGCATGCCGAGGCAGATGCCGAGGAAGGGAATGCGTTTCTCGCGCGCGTAACGGATAGCCCGCAGTTTCCCTTCGACGCCGCGGGCGCCGAAGCCGGGTCCAACCAGAATCCCATCCACCCGCGCCAGCTCGCCGTCGTACCCCTCGGTCTCGAGCTCTTCGGAGTCGATGTAGATGATGCGAACCTTGACGTTGTTGGCGATGCCGCCGTGCGTCAGGGCTTCGTTGAGTGATTTGTAGGAGTCGCCGAACTCGATGTACTTGCCGACGAAGCCGATCTTCACTTCATCTTCCGGATGGCGCAGCTTGCGGATGATCTCTTCCCACTTCGTCAGCGCGCCGATCTCGTCGTGCGGGAGGTGGAGCTTGTCGAGCAGGATCTCGTCGAGGCGCTCGCGCGAAAATGCCAGCGGCACCTGGTAGATGAACTCGACGTCGAGCGCGGGGATGACCGCTTCCTGCTCGACGTTGCAGAAGAGGGCGATCTTGTCGCGCATGTCGTCAGGGATGGCGTGCTCGGAGCGGCACAGCAGCACGTCCGGCTGAATGCCGATCTCGCGGAGTTTCTGCACGGAGTGCTGCGTCGGCTTGGTCTTCATCTCGTCCGACGCTTTGATGTACGGCACGAGCGTCAGATGAACGTTGATGGCATTGCCGCGGCCGACTTCGAGCCGGAACTGGCGGATGGCTTCGAGGAATGGCAGCGACTCGATGTCGCCGACGGTGCCGCCGATCTCGACGATCACGACGTCGACCCCCTCGCTGACTTCGCGGATGCACTTCTTGATCTCGTCCGTGATGTGCGGGATGACCTGCACGGTCTTGCCGAGATAGTCGCCGCGCCGC
>PKVB01000205.1:0-179 GCA_003131365.1 Gemmatimonadota bacterium
AGATGCTGATGGAGCTCGCGTATCGTCTCGCCGTGGACGAATCCGATTTCGTCAGGGACATCCGCGCCAACGTCATCACACTCATCACGCCGGTGACCGAGACGGACGGGCGAGACCGCGAAGTCGACGTCGTCAAGGAATCGCTGGCGCTCAAGCTCGGCAACAACGCCATTCCCTTG
>PKVB01000205.1:207-28085 GCA_003131365.1 Gemmatimonadota bacterium
CACGATCTGCACGAGTCGGTTCCCTTCCTCTACACCAGCACGGGGACTGGCCCGTACAACGACGAGTACGATCCTATAGTAGTGGACGAGTGGCACACTCTCGCCTATCATGAAATTACGGAGCTGACGAGACGGGGCTTACCAGGCGTGTGGACGCATGGGTTCTACGACGGGTGGGCACCGAACTACACCCTTCTCGCCGTCGCGAATCTCCACAACTCGATCGGTCGCTTTTACGAGACGTACACGTCGAGCGGAGCTGGCTGCACGACCGTGAGGCTCCCCGCCGCCGATACGTCGCGCCGCTGGGACCGGCCCAATCCGCCGGTGAACGGAATCAGGTGGTGCATCCGCAGCAACATCAACTACCAGGAGTCGGGCGCTCTCATCGCGCTCAGGTACACCGCCGACCACCGCGAGACCTTTCTCGAGAATTTCGTTTCGAAAGGCGAGCGGATGATCGAGCGCGGGCGCACGAGCGCGCCGTACGCATTCGTGGTTCCGCGAAATCAACGTCACGCGGCCGAGGCGGCTGATCTCGTCAATCTGTTCCGGGCGCAGGGAACCGAGGTGAGCGTCGCGACCAGCAACTTCTCCCTGAAAGCACGCGCCGCTTCGGCGAAGCGTGGTACGGCTGACTCCGCCGCTGCGCCAAAGGTCGCGAGCGATTCTGCCAAAGTCGCGGTTGACTCCACGGTACAGGTTCATGCCGGCGACTGGATCGTTCGGCTCGACCAGCCGTACGCCGCGACTGCACGCACTCTCCTCGCCATACAGCACTTCAAGGCCGACGATCCCCCGCCGTACGACGACACCGGCTGGACGCTCGATGAGCTGCGTCACGTGCAGACGCTCAAGATCTCCGATTCGACGATCCTGTCGAAGCCGATGCAGATGCTCACCACCGACGCGCACGTCGAAGGCGACGTCAGCACCCGATCAGGCGCTCTGCTCGTCCGCCATCTCGGCGACTGGCGCTCGGCGGTTCTTCCCTGGAAGGTGGCGCCGGCCTCCGTGAGCATCGCGGAAGCGCCGTTCACCGTCGGCGGCGCGAAGTACGCGGCCGGGACCTACATCATCAGCAATCCCACCGACGCGACGCGCAACGTCGTCAAGTCGCTTGGCTTGAATGGCGTCGCTGCCGGTGGCACAGTCACAGCGCGACAGCATTCGATCCGCCTTCCGCGCATCGCACTCATGCATTCGTGGCTCGAGACCCAGAACGAAGGATGGGTGCGGTACGCCTTCGATCAGATGGGCGTCCCCTACAAGTACATCAGCGATCAATCGCTCCGTCGGCCGGGAACGCTCGACGAGATCGATGTCGTGGTCTTCCCGCACGTCAGCGGAACTCCGAACGCACTGCTGAACGGCAGGCCGATGGTCGGTCCGCCAATCCCGTGGAAGAAGTCGGCGCTGACGCCGAATCTCGATCTCTGGGATCAGACGGATGACATCCGTCCTGGCATGGGACTCGAGGGAGCCGCTGCGCTCAGACATTTCGTGGAGCGAGGTGGTCTGCTGCTGACGACCGGCAACTCGAGCACACTGCCGATCACGCTCGGGTTCAATAGCACGGTAAGCCTGCTAACCACGACGCGCTTAAATGCGCGCGGGTCGGTGATTCGCGTGCAGCCGGCGCCGGGCGCCGCGTTGAGTCCAGTATTGTATGGCTACGAGAGCGCGAGCTTCCCGATCTACTTCAGTCAGGCGCCGATCTTCAACGTGACGCCTAAGGACACGATTCTGGCGGAAGGGCGCGACCCAGCGTTTGCTCTGCAGCAAGAGCGGATGCGAGCCCACGTCATTCTGAGGTTCCACGACAAGGCTGATTCGCTGCTCGTGTCCGGACTTCTCGTCGCGGGAGATGAGCTCGCGGGCAAAGCCGCGGTCGTTGACGCGCCTGTTGGATCAGGTCACGTGGTGATGTTCGGGATCAGGCCGCTGTGGAGGTGGGAATCGCAGGGGAGCTTCGCGTTGGCGTTGAACGCGATCGCGAACTGGGAGCATCTGGGCTTCTAGCGATAGCTCGCTTGCCACAACTTACTGCGCGACCACGGTCAGAACGACGGCTTCCGATCCTTCGCTGCTACGGTTCGATGACGCGCCAGCCGCTACATCGCGGAAGAATACAACTGCGGCGGTTGGAGCCTGTGAAATCGTGCCCGACGCGATCGTCGAGTCATTCCCGCTTACCTTGGCGAAACCCGACGTCCGGTCATGCGACCATTGGAGGCTCGAAGTCTTCGTTGCTGAGCCGATCGAGAGCGTCCAGGACTGCGTGGCGCTGATCGACAGCGAGAGACCGTCGGTCGCTGCCTGCACCGAGGAAGCTCTCAACGCGCTCTGAGCTACTGGCGTGACGCTGTTTACGTTGACCTTCACGCGGGGCGGAACGGTGACTGTGACGAGGTGGGTCAGGCTCGAGGACGATCCACTCTGAGCGAAAGCCGGGCGCGAGATGAGTGCGCATCCAAGTACGAGTCCTGTCCACAAGCCGCGAAGTCGAACCATTTAACGAAGCCTCTGCGAACGGTGTGCCTGAGCTCAGCCAGGGTGATTTCTTATGCCCCAATATGCACCCCCGTCCGTGACGGCTTTGTTAAGCGATTATGACTGTCTCGTCACAGTTGGCTACGAGCTAAGTAGTTGCTGCAGAAGACGTTACAGACTCAGTCGGAGCTGCCACGCACTAGGCAGGGTTCGCGGTCCTATGGCAATGCTATGCGCATCGGCGTAGACTGAAATCGCGGGCAGACCCCTTTCCGGAGGTGCTAATGCGCCTGTTGATGTCAGTGACGTCCGTGGTGTTTTTGGCGGTAGCGGTGAATGGTTGTTCGGACTCGATCAGCCCGGAGTCGATTGTCGGCATCTGGGTGGAAGACGGCTCCCCTCCTGGAAACTCACTCGAGATCATGCTCGCGCTGAACGCGTCGGCCGTATCCGGACAGGGTAGCTGGTGCGGCGAAGCGCTCGGCTGCGGATTGACGACCGTGACCGGTACGGCAACCGGCAACCGCTTTCACCTCGTGACTACGTTCGATAACGGTCGGATCGAGACATTCGACGGAAGTCTGGTCTCATCGAGCTCTCTGACGGGCACTGAGACGGAGACGTTTTCCGACGGGACTCACGTTTCGCGCGACCAGTCCTTTACCCGGGTGATTCGCGACCCTGCATCATAGTAGGAGGAGCCAGAGCCAAAGAGTCTCTGGCTCCTTCATATGGCGCGGCCTTGGGGGATCGCTACAGTATTATTCCTCTAGATCAACCCGCTGGTCCCGACGGCAGACTCATCGCATATGTCCCGCGCCGAAATAACCACTCCTGAAATCATCCCGGACGAGAGCGTAGTCGAGCTGTCTCTCCGCCCTCAGCGCCTGTCCGAGTTCATCGGACAGGACCGCGTGAAGGAATCGCTGCGCATCTATATTGACGCCGCGCTCGCGCGCCGAGAGCCGCTCGACCACACGCTTTTCTTCGGCCCACCCGGCCTCGGCAAGACGAGTCTTGCCGAGCTCATTGCGCGCGAGCTCGGCGTCAATATTCGCAACACGTCGGGGCCAGCACTCGAAAAACCCGGCGACCTCGTGGGCACGCTCACCAATCTGCGTGAGGGCGACATCCTCTTCATAGATGAAATCCATCGGCTGAAGCCAATCATCGAAGAGTTCCTCTATCCGGCGATGGAAGATTATCGCATCGACATCCGCCTCTCCGAAGGACCCAAGGCCCAGACGATCGTCATGCCGATCGAGAAGTTCACCCTGATCGGCGCCACCACCCGACTCGGCATGCTGACGCCACCAATGCGCGCGCGCTTCGGGATCGAGGTGCGCCTCAATTTCTATCCGCCCGCGGATCTCGAGCAGATCGTCCACCGAACGGCCGAGGTGATGCAGGTGGAGATAGACGAGGACGGGGCAAAGGAGATCGCCAAGCGCTCGCGCGGAACTCCGCGTGTTGCCAACCGGCTGCTGCGCCGCATTCGGGATTTCGCGCAGGTGCGGGCCGGCGGAAACATCGACCGCAAGGTCGCCGCGGATGCGCTTCAGCTGCTGGAAGTCGACCAGTTCGGTCTCGACGACATGGATTCGCGCATCCTCAAGGCGATCATCGAGAAGTTCGACGGCGGCCCGGTGGGCGTCGGCACAATCGCCGCGGCAGTGGGTGAGGATGTTGGCACGCTCGAGGAGGTCTACGAGCCGTTCCTCGTACAAAATGGATTCCTCCAGCGCACCCCGCGCGGTCGCGTTGCAACCGCGCAGGCGTACAGGCATTTCGGCTTCAATCCGCCGGCGACCAACGGCGGGGTGCAACAGCCGACGCTGTTCTAGCGTGGCGCCCATACGTCCGCCGCACGTGCCGAAGAGCAAGAGCGCCCTCAAGCATGCGACGGGCCGGGTGTCCGTCCCGCTACCGGGAGCGGGACGCTGGCTTCTGTTCGGCACCGATCTCCGCCGCGCAAAGGAGCCAGGGCTCGAATGGCGGAGTGACTTCGTTACTGCGACGATTGGCGTGCGCGCGAAGCGGTGAGCACCCCCAGTGTACGATCGATAAACGTCGGGCTTCCGCGCGAGATTCTGTGGCATGGGAAGACCGTGACGACGTCGATCTTCAAGGCTCCCGTGTCCGGTCGGATACGCGTCAGTCGACTCAACCTGGCCGGTGACCAGCAATCCGACCTCACCGTGCATGGCGGAGTGGACAAGGCCGTATACGTCTATCCATCGGAGCATTACGCTTACTGGCGCGAGCAGCTTCCTGATTTTCCGCTCCCCTGGGGTGCGTTCGGAGAGAACTTCACCACCGACGGTTTGCTGGAGGACGCAATTCGCATCGGGGACCGGTTGCGGATTGGAACCGCGGAGTTCGCAGTCACTCAGCCACGCATGCCCTGCTTCAAGCTGGGCGTCCGCTTCGATCGCGCAGACATGGTGAAGCGGTTTCTGCAAAGCGGACGGTCCGGCTTTTACCTGAGCGTCTCGAAGGAAGGAGAGGTGACCGCCGGCGACACTGTTACGTTCATTGCGCGCGACGAGCATGCGGTTTCAGTCGCCGACGTCGTCTCACTGGCCGCTACTCGACAACGCCGATCAGGATCGTAGCGGCGAGCTCCAGTGGACCATTCCCTCGACCCCGTTTGAACAGCCAGGCATACTGCGACGAGCTCCATCCCTCTGGACCTACGGAGTGCGAGTCGACGAGAATCGTCCAAACATCACCCCGCACCGATACCCGGCGTCCACGAGTGTCTCGGGCATTGTTGAGACCCTCGGGTTGTCCGTGGATGGGGAGACCTACGGTCAGATAGTACTCGGATGTCCGCGGGCAGCCGGAGTGCACGTCCGCGCGCTTCGAGCGCGCCGCCGAAGTTGATCCGCGCAGCGGGGGTGGGAGCGGCACACCAACGCCTGCGCACTGGGGATACGAGACAGGCCCTCCCGCCCGTACTCCGGCCATTTTCAGTATTTCTTTTCGATTGTCTATCATCCTGTCCATCGCCGATTCGCCCGCTCGCGCAAAACCGAGCGTGGGGTCTATTCCCTGCACGCCGGCGAAAACTTCCGGATACCCTGAGGGTGTTCCGTACGGGCGCGCGTCGTATCTGAAACGCTCGAGATGATTCGGGTACTCGTCGTCGCCTCCCGCGAGCTGGGCCTGCACGACCGCGGCGAACACCTCGGAATCAGCGCGCATCAGTGTGAGCTCCTCCTCGGGAGTGGCCGTTCGGGGTACCCGGGGATCTTCCTGCACGGGCCGCGGTTTCGGGTTGGAGAGCGATCGGCAACCTGCGAAAGTGAGGAGGCAGGAGATCCACGCAAGGGCGGCGAAGGTCGGGCGTCGAGAGATAAGCATTTTGCACCAGCCGATGCACAAAAGAGGCCTCGGCAACCTGGCCTGAATCCCGAAAATGGGCGGACGGGATTCAGGCCGGTTTCGATGATATTTTTCTGGCTTCCCGAATTGAGGCGGAGATTTGCCCAGATCCAAGGTCGCACCGGCCAAGAAAGGCCGTAAAGCCAAGCCAACGAAGACTTCCGATCGGTTGACCAGGCGGTCGGCTCCATCCGATATGGGGCCCGAGAAATTCCGCGCGATCGGTCATACACTCATCGATGACGTCGCCGATTTTCTGGCGCGCCTTCCCAAGGCGCGCACGGCTTCCCCGCTCCTGCCCGACCAAATGCGGAGCAAGCTCGGCAAACGCGAGATGCCCGAAAAGGGCGCCGACATCGCGCCCATCCTGAAAAAGTTCAGCCGACTTTTCTTCGAGCAGTCTACCCACAACGGAAGTCCACGATTCTTCGGCTACATCACGTCGTCGGCGGCTCCTGTCGGCGCGCTGGCCGATCTTCTCGCGGCCGCTGTAAACCCGAACGTCGGCGCGTGGGCGCTGTCACCGATCGCAACCGAAATCGAGAACGAATCCATCCGCTGGCTCGCCCAGTTCATGGGACTGGCCGGCAGGTGGGACGGGGTGCTGGTGAGCGGCGGGAACATGGCCAACATCGTCGGCTTCTTCGCGGCGCGGAAGGCGAAGGCAGCGTGGGACATTAGAGCCAAGGGCGTCGCCGACCCGGAGAGCCAACGCCTCGTTGTGTACGGCTCGGCGGAAATGCACACGTGGATCATGAAGGCGACGGATCTGTCGGGATTCGGCACTGATGCGATTCGCTGGATCGCGACCGACGACGAGCTTCGCATGCGCCCGGACGAGCTACGCAAGCAGATCGCGGCGGATCGCGCGGCTGGTCTTCATCCCTTTCTCGTCGTGGGAACGGCCGGCACGGTCGGCACAGGCGCGACCGATCCCCTCCCCGAGATAGCGAAGATCTGCAAGGAGTTCGATCTCTGGTTTCACGTGGACGGCGCGTACGGAGCGCCAGCCGTCGCGCTCGACGACGCGAGCGCCGATCTCAAAGGACTTCGCCTGGCTGACTCGATCGCGATCGATCCCCACAAATGGTTGTACAGCTCGATCGAAGCTGGATGTCTTCTCACTCGCCACCCTGACGCGCTGCGCGACGCATTTGCCTTCAAGCCTCCCTACTACCAGTTCGACGACAACGAAGGGCAGGAGGTGAAGAACTACTTCGAGTACGGTCCGCAGAATACGCGCGGCTTCAGGGCACTCAAGATCTGGCTCGGGTTTCAGCAGGCCGGCGCGAGCGGGTACAGAAGGATGATCGCGGACGACATCGAGCTGGCTCACAGGCTGCACGAGTTTGTTGGCAAGCAGGAGTTGCTCGAGCAGGGAACTGTCGCGCTGAGCATCAGCACGTTCAGATTCGTGCCCGCGGATCTGCGGCGTCGCTCTCGTGGCGACAAGGCGGTCACTGACTATCTAAACGAGCTGAATGCGCGCATCGCCACGGCCCTGCGCCTGAGCGGCGGAGCGTTCGTCTCCAACGCGCATATCGAAGACCGGTACATGCTGCGCGCGTGCATCGTCAATTTCCGGACGACTCTGGATGACGTACGGCTGTTGCCTGAATTGATCGTTGGAATCGGGCGCGAGATCGACGAGCGGATCAGGCCAAAGGAGCTTCGCGGCGGGAAACGCTAGAGCTAGCGTCGCAGCTGGGCCGGCATCGCACTGTCCGGCGGGCGTAGATTACGATCGATGTACTCTACGTGCCTCTTCTGTCACACCGAGCTCGGAGCAAACGAGGCTGTCGAGCATTTTCCGATCGGTCGCCGGCTGGCGTTCGACGCCGCGAAGGGTCGCTTGTGGGTGGTGTGCCGGAAGTGCGAGCGCTGGAATCTCACCCCGATCGAAGAGAGGTGGGAAGCGATCGAGGAGTGCGAGCGTTCGTACCGCGGGACAAAGCTCCGCGTTTCGACGGATCACATCGGCCTCGCTCGTCTCGCCGAGGGTCTCGAGCTGGTCCGCATCGGGAAACCGCAACGCCCGGAGTTCGCCGCGTGGCGATATGGCGATCAGTTCGGGCGACGACGCCGCAAGTACATCATTCAGGGGGCACTGGCAGTCGCGGGTGGGGCAACGATTCCTCTTGTCGGTCCCATGCTCGGGCTCTCGATGGGCGCAATAGGCGGAAACCTTTTTAGTCTCGCGAATGCCGGCTACTCGATGTATTCGAGTAGACGAGTTGTCGCCCGAGTTCATGACAGCGACGGAACCGTTCTGCAGGTAAGGGCGCGTGACGCGGGAGAGGCCGAGATGCTGCCGCCGACTGCCCGCGAAGCCTGGGGAATCCGCCTCACCTATAGCGCTCCTTCGGAGCGCGCGACTCCATGGTGGCGTTACGGGACCAATCAGGAGCAAACTGACCTTCGCGGAGGCGATGCAATGCGCGCCGCGGCGCAGCTGCTTCCACGGTTCAACGTTCGCGGAGCTTCTGCGCGGCAGCTCAAATCAGCGATCGCACTCGCAACCGAGTACGAAGATCCTTCGACTGTCTTTGACCGGACGGCGCGCATCGCGGGAACGAATGGCAGCTGGCGTCCCTTTGACGGAAGCCCAACCGAGGCCTCCAGACTTTCTCGAGTCCCAGCCGAAAAACGCCTGGCACTCGAGATGGTGTCGCATGAGGAATCCGAGCGGCGCGCGCTCGAGGGCGAGCTGTCCGTCCTCGAGGACGCATGGAGAGAGGCCGAGGAGATCGCCGGAATCTCCGACGACATGTTCCTGCCCGAGGACATCTCGCGCCGGCTGACTGAGATGAAGGGAGAGTGACCAAAGACGGCACTCGCACTTCTCACTACGACTTCGAGCTTCCCGCCGATCGTATCGCGCAGCAGCCGGCTCCGCGGCGCGGTGACAGCAGGCTGATGGTCGTCAACCGCTCGACCGGCGACATCACACACAAGCAGTTCAGCGATCTCGAGCAACTCATTCCCGCCGGCGACACAATCGTCCTCAACACCGCTCGCGTGTTTCGCGCGCGACTCCTCGGCGTTCGCGAGAACGGAACGCCTGCCGAGGTTCTCCTGCTGCGGCCGCTCGACGAAGGGACGTGGGAGGCGATGGTGCATCCCGGTGGAAAGCTCAAGCCCGGGCGGATCGTTCACGTCGCCGATGATTTCGAGGTCGAGATCGTCTCCACGACCGAGCGACGGACGCGCGTCGTCAAGCTCAACTCACCACTCCCGAGTGATCAGGCGATCGAGAAGTACGGACACGTTCCGCTCCCGCCTTACATCACGCGCGCGGATGAGCCATCCGACGCCGAGCGGTACCAGACTGTCTATGCGAACGAGAGTGGATCGGTGGCGGCGCCCACGGCGGGACTCCACTTCACGCCGGAGATGCTCGACGCGCTCGTCGCAAAAGGAGTGAAACGCGCCGATCTGCTGCTACATGTGGGCGCCGGGACATTCAAGCCGGTGGAAACCGAGCACCCGGCCGATCACGTCATGCACGAGGAATCGTACATACTCCCCGCGCGCACGGCGGAGACTCTGAACGAAACGCGTGCCGGCGGCGGAAAGATCTGGGCGGTCGGAACCACGAGCGTACGGACGCTCGAGAGCGCGATCGACGACGACGGAATCTTCCGCGAAAAATCGGGGGACACGCGGATCTTCATCAGGCCGCCTTACGAGTTCCGCGCAATCGACCGATTGATCACCAACTTCCATCTGCCGCGATCGACGCTCATGATGCTCGTCGCGGCGTTCGCGGGTTACGACCTCACCATGCGGGCCTATCAGGAAGCGGTCGCCGAGCGTTACAGGCTCTACTCGTATGGCGACGCCATGGTCATCACCTGACCTGGGGTTTCGCCTTTCCCTCCACCGTCCCGCTCTCCTCGGTGCCGAGGGTCCAGTTGCCGGATAGCTGTGATCCGCGGTGCTGGAGGTGGACGGTGATCGGATTTTGGGGCCGGTTGACAGTCAGCACGAGATCGGTGCCCTTCACCGCGACGTCCATCATCATCGGCTCGGCGTCATCCAACTGCACGAACGTCGCGGAGAGTTTTCCGCCAACCTCGTTGATGGTAAGCGTGGCGATCATCATCGCGTCCCCTGAGGGAATCACGAGGTCGTAAGCGCCGACTGGTTTCGCGGTCCAGGGCTCCGCCGCGCCGATGGGCTTTCCATCCTTTAGCATCACGGGAGCCGGCGTCGTCGGCGCGGAAGCAACGGCCGATCCAGCCTGGGCTGACGCCGTTCGAGCGGCAACGATCGCCACCACGCTATAAATCAGAATCGCCGAATACGATCTCATCGGATCTCTCCAGGGATGATCTAGGAATTGAATGTGAGGGGGCGGGTAATGGATGCAAGACGGCCCACCCACCTCTACGCTAGTCCGGGCGATCCGGTTTCGCGATCGCGCCCCGACAAATCCCGCGCCGGTTCTCGATCGGCTACATCGCGCCGATGTTGTACTTCGCTCCGAGATAGATCGTCCGGCCGTAGTACTCCCGTTGGATCGCGTAATCGTGCTTTGGACTCCCACTGAAGAATCCGAATACGGCGTTGTTGAGATTCAAACCCTGAAGCTGAATCTGAACTCGCGGATTGAAGTTGTAGATGATCGAGCCGTCCAGCTGTGAGTGCGCGTAGAAATAGGTGTCGCCTGCGGGCGACGCACTCCCATCTCCATAGCTCGTGATGTTCGCGCCCTGATACGCCCATCCCAATCGAGCCGAGACCGCGGAGTAGTCATAGGTGAGGGCAGCATTGGCCAGATTCGGCGATTGTCTCTGGAGCGCTGCGTAGCGGCCCGTACCCGGATCCACGAGCGCACGCGACTCGACGTGCGTAAAGTTTGCATCGAAACCGAGTCCCGCCCACGCGCCCGGCAGTGAGACGAGGCGCTGAACCCATTCGCCCTCGAATCCGAGCAGATGTCCATTTCCACCGTTCTCGGGACGAGTGCCAAGTTGGCCGACGAACGCCGCAATTGGACCGGTGTAACGGAAAGTCTGGTTGAAGATGAAGTCAGTGAGCTGCTTGTAGAATACGCCGCCCGAGATCACACCCACCGACGGGAAGAAGTGCTCGACCAGGACGTCGTAGTTCCACGCGTGCTGCGGTTTCAGGTTGGGATTGCCGGCAGTCAGAGCCGACGGATCGGAGGGGCTCGCACCAAGAGTGCCGGACAGCGACGGTGCGAGGGATGAGTAATCTGGTCTCGCGATTCCACGCGTCACCGACAGCCGCGCATCGGTTCGCGAGCTGAGCGAATACCTCATCTGCGCACTCGGAAATAGATCGGTGTAAGTCTGTGAACCCGGCACGGTCTGAATCGACGCGATGTTCCCCGAAGCGTCGGTCGTCACCGCATGGCCGGTGTAGTCCGCCTGCGTGTGCTCTGCGCGCAAGCCGAGATAGAGCTCGAGGGGACCAGAGGTCGCCCGGTTGCTCACGTATCCCGCGTAGATCCGCTCCGACCCGTTGAAGCTGGCGAGGGNNTGGCTGTTCTCGTATGCACGTGCCAACGCTTCGGCCGGCATTGGTCCGATGCTGAACGCGTTGGAAATGTTCGAGTAATAGTTGGAATCCGAAAATCCGCTGAGCATCGGGGATAAAGCCACCGGGCTACCGGTGAACCAGAACCCTCCGCTCGCTGTGTGGCGCTTCCGCTCGTCGGTGGCCTTCGCCCCGAAGTTCAGAGTCGAACCCCAACCCTGATCGCCCTGGCGCCATACGTCGCCGAAATCGAGCGCGGCGCCGAGGTCGCGCCCCGTAGTAGCGCGATCGATGCTGAAGTAATGCGACAACTCGAAGTTCGTGGGATTTGCCGCGGCCGCTGCCATCGCCGGAGTTGCGTAGGAGAAAGTCGGCACCGTGGGATTCGACGCGTCGTAGGCGAAAGTGAGTCCCTGTCCGCCTGGTCCGTCGTAGACGAACGGTTGGAACCTGTAATCGCGAAGGTGCGACGTCGTTCCCGAAGCATTGAGCGTCATCTTCGCCTCAACCGGACCGAGCATCGTGCGGCCGCCAAGATTTCCGCCATACAATTGCTCGACTGGAGTTCTTCTGAAAGCCATGCGCGTGACTTCCGCGCCGGTTCCGAATCCGCCCGAACCCACACCGGCCGAGTCTCCGAACGCTCCGAACGTTGACCCCGTCGCACCCATCACGACGTCGTTGTTATACGTGGTGCCGTAGTCCTGAAAGAGGCTGTACAGGCCGCGCAGCGCGACCGTCGATCCACCCGGAAACCGATAATCGGCATCGCCGCCCAGGCCGAAGCGGTTGCGACGATACTCGTAGTCGCGCTGACTCCACTCAATGGGAACGGCGCGCCCATTCGCGTCAACTGTCCACGCTGGCTCGAGATCGTTGCTAGTGCGATTGTTGCGATCAGCGGAGCCGCCGAGCAGGAGGCCGAGCCTCTTATCGGGGCCGAAGCGTCCGCCGTAAGCGAACCCGCCCTGAAACTGGTTTTTGTTCAGCAGCGTTATCGCGCCATACTGGCCCGCCAGGTATCCGTGGGGCACCCCTTCCGGAGTCTTCGTCACGAGGTTGACCGAACCGCCAATCGCGTCGGCATCCATGTCGGCGGTGAGCGTCTTGCTCACCTCGATCGCACCCAACACATCCGACGGGATATCATCGAGCTTCGGCACCCGGCTGCCTCGCTCCGTTCCCGGAACGTGCGCCCCGTCGATGGTCACGTTGGTGAGCCGCGGCTCGGTGCCGCGCACCTGGACGAACTTCCCTTCACCTTCATCCCGCTCGGTCGTGACGCCCGGCATTCTTCCCGCCGCTTCTGCCGCGTTCGCGTTCGGCAGCGCGCGAATGACATCGCCCGCGAGAACGTTCACGACATTGGGCGCCGCCGCTCGCCGCTCGAGCGCGGATGCTTCCGACTCACCCAGGCGTTGCGCCGTGACGACAACGCTCCCGAGCAGCTCGGCCGACGGACGGAGTCGCGCATCATGCTGCACGGTCTGTCCGTCGCTCACGACAACGACCGCGGAATCNNCGGCAGGAATTCGGGGAACGCGATAGGTCCCGCTCGAATCCACGAGTCCACCCAGCAGAGTCCCGCTCACGTGAACGGCGGCCCCGGGCGCGGGCGCTCCCCCGGCGTCGGTGACAGTACCGCGGATCGTACCTTGCGCGCGGAGATGAAACGGAGCGAAGCACAGCGTGGTTCCGATGATGACGAAAGCGATTCGGGGAATTCGCGCGCTCATTGGTTCAACTCTCCAAGGGAGGATGGATGATTTGTGGGATCCTGCAGTTTTCTCCGACGCAAGCTCGGGGAGACGTTACGAAATCCTTCCTTACAGTCGGATTACAAAAGCTGGGGTCAGGATGCAAGCTCAGACCGCCGGCTGTTGCTACGCGTCCGGGAAATCCGCCTCCACCGTCGTCTTCTCCCACGCGTCGAAGTCCTTCTTCAGCATCTCGAGCTTCCCGCGCGCTCCTTTGAGCGCCGCTTTTCCGAGCAGCAGCCTTAGCGGCGGATTGGGAGATTCCACCGCCGCGATGATCGCCGCCGCCGCGCGCACCGGATCGCCTGGCTGCTTGCCGCTGTAGCCGCGGATGTTTTCCAGATTCTGGCCCGCCGTCTCCGCGTAATCGGCGATCCGTGTCTTGCTCTCGGCCGCCGAACGTCCGGCCCAGTCGGTGCGGAATCCGCTCGGCTCGACGATCGTGACCTTGATGCCGAGCGGCGCGACCTCGAGCGCGAGGGACTCGGAGAATCCTTCGACAGCGTACTTGGTCGCGTGGTAGTAGGCGAGCGTCGGGAAGCTTCTCAGTCCCCCGATCGACGAGATGTTGACGACGTGCCCGCTCCGCTGCTTGCGCATTGTCGGCAGCACCGCGCGGGTCATGCGAGACAGCCCGAAGAAGTTGATCTCGAACATCCGACGGACTTCTGTCTCGTCGCTCTCCTCGACCGCGCCGAAGTAGCCGATGCCGGCATTGTTCACGAGGACGTCGATCCGGCCGAAATGCTTCACCGCGCTCTTGACCGCGGCATCGACCTCGACCGGGTCCGTTACATCGAGCGCGAGCACGAGTGCGCGGTCGGCCCTGCCCGAAGCAATGTCTTCGACCTTGGCGGGATCCCGCGCCGTGACGACCGCGCGATATCCGCGGTCGAGAACGAGCTTGGCCAGCTCTCGGCCGAATCCGGTGGAGCAGCCGGTGATGAACCAGACTCCGTCCTTTGCGCTTGTCTTGGTGTCAACCATGGTGATTTCCTATGTGAACAAGAACGTTGCCGGGGGACTAACTTTCAACCGTGAGCTTCTCCTTCGATATCGTCTCGACCGCCGGCGCCGCAAGGGCCGGCGTTTTTTCGACCCCCCATGGACCAGTCGAGACGCCTGCATTCATGCCCGTCGGAACTCTCGCGACGGTAAAGGCGCTCGACCCCGAGGATCTCGTCCGGATGGGCGCGTCGATGATCCTCAGCAACGCGTATCACCTGCACCTCCGTCCCGGCGACGACGTCGTGCGCGAGATGGGCGGACTCCATCGCTTCATGCAGTGGAACGGGCCGATCCTCACCGACTCGGGGGGATTCCAGGTCTTCTCCCTCGAGCGGCTTCGTACCCTCAATGAGCAGGGCGTCGAGTTCCAGTCCCATATAGACGGCTCCCGCCGCTTTTTCACTCCCGAGATCGTGATGCAGATCGAGCGCAATCTGGGCGCCGACGTCATCATGCAGCTCGATCACGTCATTCCCGGTCAATCGGACGAAGCGGCCGCGCGCGACGCGAGCGAGCGCAGCATCCGGTGGCTCGCGCGCTGCCTGGCCGAGGTCGAGCGGCTGGAGCGAACCCAGCCGCTCGAAGACCCGCCGCGCGCGGGCGGCAATCCACAGAATCAGCAGGCACTCTTTCCTATAGTACAGGGTGGAATCCACGCGCGGCTCCGGCGGGAGGCGGCCAACTCGATACGATCGATGCATGACTGGACAGGCTTTGGCATAGGCGGCCTATCGGTAGGCGAAGACAAGGACGCGATGTACAAAATGATCGAGGTCGTGGACGACGCGCTGCCGAAAACGCATCCGCGCTATCTCATGGGGGTGGGATTCCCGGAAGACCTGATCGAAGCAATTCGCCGAGGGGTGGATCTGTTCGACTGCGTGGCGCCGACCAGGATGGGGAGAAATGGCGCGGTGTTCACGAGGGACGGGCGTCTGAACATCAAGCGGGCCGAATTTCGCACCGATCCGAAACCGCTCGACCCGGACTGCGATTGCGCCGCCTGCGCCAGATTCAGCAGGGCTTACATCCGCCACCTTTTCGTGTCGGACGAGATACTCGGGCTCCGCCTACTTTCGCTGCACAATGTACATTTCCTGCTGTCGCTCACGCGTGCGGCGGGTCAGTCCATACAACACGGCGACTTCGAGCCGTGGTCGCGCGACTGGCTCGCCCGCTACCGCACGACGTCACCGCTCGCCGTCTGAAACATTTCGTCCCGGGTCGTTCACACATGCCAACCAATCCGATACTCCAATCCATTTTCATGTATGGAGCAATCTTCGCGATCTTCTACTTCATCCTCATCCGACCGCAGTCCAGCCAGCGCAAGCAGCACGACGAGCTGGTGCGGAATCTCAAGAAGGGCGATGAGATCGTGACGAATGGCGGGCTCGTCGGCGAAGTGCTATTCATCAAGGAGAAGGGCGGCGACGACAAGTCCGGCGGAATGGATGATCGCGTCACCATCAAATCGGGGGACACGCGCGTGATCATCGAGCGCGGACGCATCGCGAAGATCAACAGGCCGGCGTCGGTCTCCAACGTGAGCGCTGGGTGAGCATCCTCGACATCCGGGTCCTGGGCGACCCGGTTCTTCGCAAGCCGACAAAGCCCGTCACCAAGGTCACCGACGAGCTGCGCAAGCTCATCGCCGACATGTTCGAGACGATGTACNNAGAGGCTCGCCGTCGTCGATGTCGAGGGGAACAAGTTCGTGCTCATCAACCCCAGCATCGTCTCCACCGAAGGCGAAAAGGAGAAAGCGGAGGAAGGCTGTCTCTCTATCCCCGACATCTACGGAGATGTCGAGCGTCCGGCGATCGTCACGATCCGAGCGACCGACGAGAACGGAAACGAGTACGAGGCCACCGCCTCGGAGCTGCTCGGACGATGCTTCCAGCACGAGATCGATCACCTCGATGGCAAGCTGTTCATCGACTATCTGAGCCCCCTCAAGCGCAAGGCCGCGATGACGAAGTGGGAGAAGGCGAAGGCGGATTATCCCCGCTCCATCCGGAAGGTGCGCACCGAAGAGAAGGGCGAGCACCATCACGCGAACGAGACGGAGATGTAGTGCGCGTCGTATTCTGGGGAACGCCGGAATTCGCCGCGCCCGCTCTGCGCGCACTCGTCGGGGAAGGATTCGAAGTCGTCGGAGTCGTCACACAGCCCGACAAGCCGCAGGGCAGATCGCGCGAGATCATACCGTCGCCGGTGAAGCAGATCGCCATCGACGAAGAGATTCCGCTGTTCCAGCCAAAAAACGCGCGCGACCCCGAGCTGATCGCGAAGCTCTCCGACCTCAAGCCGGACATCTCGGTCGTCGTCGCCTACGGGCACATCCTGCCTCAGAAGATCATAGATCTTCCAAAGCTGGGAACGCTCAACATCCACGCATCCCTGTTGCCGGAGCTACGGGGCGCGGCGCCGATTCAGGCAGCTATCCGGCAGGGTTTGATGGAGACGGGCGTGACGGTCATGAGAGTGGTCCAGGCACTCGACGCGGGTCCCATGATTCTTCAGGCCGACACGCCCATCTTCGAGGACGAGACCTACGGCGAGCTGCAGGTGCGTCTCTCCGAGCTGGGCGCCCTCACGCTGGTCGAGGCGATGACACTCGTGTCACTCGGCAAGGCCGAGGAAACGCCCCAGGACGATTCGCGGGCGACGTACGTGGCGAAGGTGACGCGAGAGTCCGCGCGCATCAACTGGAAGGACAGTGCGGTCGAGATCTCGCGACTGATACGCTCTTCCGATCCCAAGCCGGGCGCGTTCAGCAAAACGCCCAGGGGTGATGTCAAGATGTTCGGCCCGAAGGTGATGGACGACATCAAGGGTTTGCCGGGTGAGGTTCTCAGCGCGACCGGTGAGCTTGTGATCGCGTGCGGCCGCGACGCCATTCGCATCAGCGGAGTACAGCCTGAGGGAAAGAGCCGGATGACGGCGCTCGAGTGGGCGCGCGGGCGCGGCACAGGCGTCGGCGACAGGTACGGCGGTTGACTACTTCTGTAGCAAAAGCGTCGATGGCAGACCTGCCCTTCGTTCACGCCGTCACCAACGACGAGATCATGCTTCGGCCCGGTTTCCTCAGGAAAGCCATGGCCGTGATGCGCGTGCTCGGCGACAAGGGCGCGATTCACATCCGCTCCCAGCTCCTTGACTCGCCCACACTCTTCTCGCTCACTCTCGCGCTGCTCGAGCTGAACGAGCAGACCAAGTGCTGGTGCATCGTCAATGACCGGGTGGACATAGCACTGGCTTGTGGAGTGCAGGGCGTGCAACTCACCCACAAGTCCATCTCCGTGCCCGACGTCCAGAGGATCGCTCCGGCGCTCCGGATCGGCGCCAGCGTTCACTCGCCGGAGGAGGCGCGCGACGCCGAGCAGGCGGGGGCGGACTGGTGCGTGGCCGGCCACGTATTCGAGACGCAGACCCACCCCGGTCTGCCTCGGCGCGAGAGCAGCTTCATCAACGATGTCGTTGCGGCGGTGAGCATTCCGGTGATCGCGATCGGCGGCATCCGCCCCGAGCACGTCCGCTCTCTCACCCACAGAGGGGCGCACGGCGTCGCCGCGATTCGTGGAATCTGGAACGACGAGAATCCCGAACTCGCCGCGAGCCGCTATCTTTCACAGGTATGACAGAGCATGGCCGTTTGGGCAGCCTTCTGGGCGCAGCTACAGAGATAGGTCGGGCGGAACTGTGACGGAAGCGGTGGCGGGAGAGGTCGTTCTTAGTGTGAACGGCACTTATCGAAGTGTTCCATCAGGTTGGACACTGGCGAAGCTTCTCGCATCGCTCGAGCTCGACGCACGCACCGTCGTCGTCGAGCGGAACGGAACCATTCTGCGCGATCGATCGTCCTTTGCATCGCTCGACCTCGCCGCGGACGATTCGCTCGAGATCGTGCACTTCGTCGGTGGGGGCTGAGGGTACGCGATGGCACATGCTGATTTGATTTCCACGGCGACTCTCACCGACCCGCAGCCACTCGTCATCGCGGGGCACGAGTTTCGTTCGCGTTTAATGGTGGGTACTGGCAAGTACGCGTCGAACGCGCAGATGATCGACGCGATCGAAGCGTCGGGCGCCGAAGTCGTGACGGTCGCCGTGCGCCGCGTCGACCTCGATCGCTCGAAGGATGAAGCAATTCTGCATCATCTCGATCCGGATCATTTCTTCCTGCTCGCCAACACCGCCGGCTGCTTCAATGCGAGCGACGCCATTCGCTACGCTCGTCTTGCTCGGGCGGCGGGGTTCAACGAGTGGGTCAAGCTCGAAGTCATCGGCGACCAGCAGACACTTCTTCCGGATACGATCGGACTTCTTCAGGCGACGAAGACACTGGTCGATGAGGGTTTCAAGGTCCTGGCGTACACCAACGACGATCTCGTGACGGCGCTCAAGCTCGAGGACGCCGGCGCCGTCGCGGTCATGCCACTGGCATCTCCCATTGGTTCCGGACTTGGCATGTTGAATCCTTATGCGATCCGCACAATCAAACAGCGGCTCTCGGTGCCCGTGATCGTGGATGCTGGCGTGGGTACTGCATCCGACGCGTGCATCGTAATGGAACAGGGCGTGGATGGAATTCTCATGAATACGGGAATCGCCGCGGCGCAGGATCCGATTCGCATGGCCGCCGCGATGAGAGTCGCGGTCGAAGCGGGAAGGCACGCGTATCTCGCGGGAAGAATGCCGCGGCGCGAGGTCGCGGTTCCTTCGTCTCCCACCACCGGGATGCTCGGCTCGTGAACACCACCATTGCAACGGCCGGCGGAGTCACCGCCGCGCGCGCCGTGGCGGCGGAGATCTGCGTCGACCTAAGGCGCGGGGAGTTTCTCGATCAGTCGTTTGAGCGGCGGATCGGTCTGCTCGATGCGCGTGACCGGCGCTGGACGCGCGAGCTCGTCTACGGAATGTTGCGTACCCGCGCCAGCATCGACACGGTTCTCTCGGATCGGGTGCGCGGTGGACTCGCGCGCCTCGATCCGGATGTCATCGATCTCCTCAGGCTCGGCGTCTATCAGCTCCTGAACATGGGGAGCGTGCCCGCCTACGCCGCGATTGCCCAGACCGTCGAGCTGGCGAAGCGCAGACATGGAATTGGCGCCAGCAAGCTCGTGAACGCGGTGCTGCGACGCACCGATCGAGAGAGGGACCAGCTCATCACGGCTGCCCCATCGGACACGGTTGACGCGCTGGCGCTCAAGTACTCGCACCCGCGCTGGCTCATCGCGCGCTGGATCGACCTGTGGGGCGAGCAGGACACCGAGCGATTGCTGACGCTCAACAACGCCGACGCGCCAATCGCGATCCGGCCGTACGGAATCGTTCGCGAGCAGCTCGAGGCGATGATGGAAGCGGCGGGCGTTCACGTCGCGGACGCGCCGTACGCGCGCGACAGCATCGCGATCTCCGGCGGGACGACATTCACGGAGCTTGGCGCTTTCAAGAAGGGGCTTTTCTTTGTGCAGGATCCGGCCGCCACGCTCGTCACGGAATACGCCGCGGTTCCAACGGGGGCGACTGTCGCCGACCTGTGCGCAGCGCCGGGCGGCAAAGCACTGGAGCTGTCTCGTACAGCAGGCACAGTGGTGGCTAGCGACAAATCGTTCGGCCGGCTCCAGCGCCTGCTTGCGAACCAGCGTCGCCTGGAGAGCGTGAATCTCCTTCCCTTCGTCGGTGACGCGCGGAATCCGGCGATCCGTCCGGTCGACGCGGTGCTGATCGACGTGCCCTGCACCGGAACTGGCACCTTCCGCCGGCATCCCGATGCGCGCTGGCGCATCAAGGTATCGGACATCGCGGTGATGTCCGCCCTGCAAAAACTAATTCTCAGAGCCGCGGCAAAAACGGTGAAGCCCGACGGACTTCTCATCTACAGCACCTGCTCGCTCGAGCCCGAAGAGAACGACGCGCAAATCGATTCCTTCCTTTCGGAAAATCTCAATTGGATTCTGGAGCCGCCGCCCGAAGGGAGCGTTCCTCCGGAACTGCTCGACGGTGGACGCCTGCGCGTACTTCCGCACCGTCACGGCACCGACGGAGCCTTCGCCGCGCGCTTGCGCAGGGTCAGCTAGATGAATTGGCGCGGCTTTCCTCGGCGTGCGTTCCCATATCTGATTGCTGCGGCCGGCGGATTCCTCATCGCCTATACCGCGGTGTTCCTCTTTGCGTTTCCGGCCGAGGTGCTGCCGGATGATGGAATTCTTCCGAACGTGGTCGGGAAGACGTTCGAGGATGCTACGGTCGCGCTAAAAAAGGAGGGATTCCCCGCACAGCAGGGCGAATCGCGATTCCACAAGACGATTCCCGCCAATGTCGTGCTGCAGGAGGATCCGCCGGCCGGGAGCAGACAGAAGCGCGGCACCAACGTCGTCCTCGCATTGAGCGCGGGCCAGAAATCCGCCGAGGTGCCGGTGACGACGAACATGTCGCAGCAGCAGGCGCGCATCTCGATCGAGAACACCGGTCTCGTGTTGGGGGGCGTCACCGAGCAGCTCTCGGACGCGCCGCGCGGACTCGTGATCGCCACCTCGCCGCCAGCCGGGACGAAAGTCGAGCTCCCCGGAACCGTGGACATCGTGCTCAGCAAAGGACCCGCGACAGTGAACATGCCCGACCTCTACGGGCGCAGCGTCGGTGAAGCGCGCTCGATGGTCGAGCAGATCGGACTCCGCATCTCCGGCGTCTCGCGTGACACGAGCTCTCTCCAGCCCGAGAACACTGTGATCAGGCAGATGCCCGCAGCCGGGCAGACCATCTCCGCCGGCGGAGCGGTGAGTCTTACTGTTTCGCATTTCCCGCCGCCACCCTCGATCAGGATCGACACCGGCGTCAGCGCCCCTCCTCCGTCATCGCCCCTGCCCGTTCCGGAATGAGCGTTCGCATCGCGCCATCGATTCTGAGCGCCGACCTTTCCAGGCTCGCCGACGAGATCGCGATGCTCGAGGAGGGCGGAGCCGACTGGATTCACGTCGATGTGATGGACGGCCGCTTCGTTCCCAATCTCACCTTCGGCGCCAAGGTGATCGAGTCGGTGCGCAAGCTTACAGAGCTGCCGATCGACGTCCATCTGATGGTCGTCCAGCCCGAGAACTACTTCGAGAGCTTCGCTGAGGCAGGCGCGAACGGAATGACGATTCATACCGAGGTGTCACCCCACCTGCAGCGACAGCTCAATCGAATCCGCGAGCTCGGGTGCTGGGCCGGCGCGGTGGTCAATCCAGCGACGCCACTCACCGCCGTGAGTGAGGTCATCGCTGATCTCGATTTGCTACTTGTTATGACCGTAAATCCTGGCTTCGGTGGGCAAAGCTTCATCAAGGGATCTGTGGACAAAGTCCGCCGCGCGCGTGAGATGCTGGCCGAGAACGGGAGCAAGGCGTTTCTGGAAGTGGACGGCGGCATCGACCGCAAGACCATCAAATCGGTATGGGAGGCGGGCGCCAACACCTTCGTCGCGGGCAACGCCATCTTCAGCGCGAAGAATCCCAAGGCGGAGATCGCGGAGCTTCGCTCTCGCTGCACGGTGCAGGCGTGACGGGCAGGAAACAGCTCGCGATTGGCGCGCTCGTCCTCGCGGTCACCTGCGGGATCGCGTACGGTGCCACGCGGTATCTCCGCCATGAGCTGTTCCCGGTGGAGCTGGGAACCAAAGCGCCCAATTTCAAGGCGCTGACCCTCGATTCCATCCCGAAGGAAAAGACCCTCGCCGATTATCGCGGCCAGGTGGTGATGATCAACGTCTGGGCGACGTGGTGTCTGCCGTGCCGCGTGGAAATGCCGAGCATTGAAGCGCTGCACAAGACGTACGGTCCGAAGGGATTGAAGATCGTGGCGGTCAGCATCGACGACCCGGGAACCGACTCGGGGATCCGCGCGTTCGCGAAGCAGTACGGTCTCACGTTCGAGATCCTGCACGATCCGAAGGGCGAGATCACCGACTTGTACGACATCACCGGTTATCCGGAGACGTTCATCATCGGCAAGGACGGCGTGATCAGGAAGAAGCTGATGTCGGCGACCGACTGGAACTCGCCCGAGGCGCGGGCGCTGGTGGACAGGCTTCTCACGGAGCGCACGGAATAGTCGTGACGCGCATCCTGGGAATCGAGACTTCGTGCGACGAGACGTCCGCGGCTGTTCTCGAGGGAAAGGGCGACCAGGTCACCCAGAAGTCTCTGGTGATACTGTCGCAGGACGTCCACCGCGTCTTTGGCGGAGTCGTCCCGGAGATCGCATCACGCGCGCATCTCACCAGCATTGTCCCGGTGGTCGCGCGCGCGCTCGAAGAGGCGGGAACAAAACTCGATGATCTCGACGCGGTCGCCGTCACGAACACTCCGGGCTTGGTGGGCGCGCTGCTGGTCGGAGTGAGCTACGGGAAGGCGCTCGCATTTTCGCGCGGAATTCCGCTGCTCGGAATTCATCACATGGAGGGACACCTGTTCGCGGCGGCGCTCGAGCACCCCGATGCCGTGCCTCCCTTCACGGCGCTGTTGATCTCGGGCGGGCACACACTCCTTCTCGACGTCGAGGCCTGGGGGAAATACCAGCTGCTCGGGGCAACGCGCGACGACGCGGCCGGCGAAGCGTTCGACAAGGTCGCCAAGCTGCTCGGTCTTCCCTATCCCGGCGGTCGGTACGTCGAGCAGCTCGCGCTCGAGGGAAATCCAAAGCGTTTCCACTTCGCGAGGGCGATGGTGCGAAAGAACGCGCTGCCAAAGGACGACGACTACTACGCCTTCTCGTTCAGCGGCATCAAGACCGCCGTGCTCAACGCCGTGCGGGCGTCGGCGGACATCGAAGCCGACAAGGCCGACCTGGCTCGCGGATTCCAGGATTCACTCATCGATACGCTGGTCGAGAAAACCTGGCGCGCCGCCAATGCCTTCTCCCGTCAGCGGGTCGTCCTGGGCGGGGGCGTCGCGTGCAATCGCACCCTTGCCACCGCGATGCGAACGAGACTCGAGCCCGAGGGTATTACTGTCCTTACGCCGAGTCCGCGCCTTGCTACGGACAATGCCGCGATGATTGCCCGCGCGGCATTTTTCAGATTCGAGCAGGGTGAGAGGTCCGGCCTCGATTTGAACGCCTACGCCAGCAGCCCTATCCCGGGCGTCGTAGCAGCCTAGATTCAGAGCCATGCCAACGATTTTCGCTTCGATAGTCCACCAGCCCCTTTCGTATGATGTCGGCCCGCTCCAGCTCACCGGATTCGGACTGGCCGTTCTGATGGCGTTCGTCATCGCCCAGATCATCTCGCAACGTGAGCTCGCGCGGCGCGGTCACGACCCCGAGCCCATCGGCGATGTCGTCTTTGCGGGAGTCGTCGGCGGACTCCTCGGTGGCAAGATCTACTACGCCATCCTGATGCACGACTTCAGCGCTCTCCTGAGCAGAGCCGGCTTCGTGTTCTGGGGCGGATTGATGGGTGGAATAATTGCCTCCTACATCGTGATCCACCGCAAGCATCAGAGCTTTACGCGAATCAGTGATGTCGCCGCGCCCGCGCTCGCCGCGGGCTATGCTCTTGGGCGAACCGGCTGCTGGGCGGTCGGCGACGACTACGGACGCCCCTGGAACGGACCGTGGGCGGTGAGCTTCCCCAACGGAGCACCGCCTTCGACGGTCTCGAACATGACGCAGCTCTTTCACATCCCGCCGGCGTTGGGCTCGTCGCCGAATACGGTTCTTTCCGTCCATCCGACTCAGCTCTACGAGGTCGTGCTCGGCTTCGTGATGTTCCTCATCCTCTGGCGCTTCCGCGATCACAAGCACGCGGAAGGTTGGCTGTTCGGACTGTATTGCGTGCTGGCGGGGATAGAGCGGTTTTTGATCGAGTTCGTACGCGCAAAGGACGACCGTTTCTTTGGCCCGTTTACGACGGCGCAGGTCTTCGCGGTGCTATTCATGATTGGCGGCGCCATCTGGATGTACATGCGTCGGAATCCGCACGCTGACGCACCGGGGATTTATGCCACAACTCAAACTCAGGCAGCTTAGTCGGTCACTGCAGGCACGCGCGTTGATCTCGTCACGCGCGTTGATTTCGGCGGGCGCAATCATCGCCGCGCTTTCCAGCTGCGCGGCGATGGAACCGAGCGTTTGCGGCTGAACCGGGTGTGGCCTTCTCACTGCCGATCGGGAAGACCGCCGCGATCAACGGAAGCGGGACTCGTCTTACTTTCAGGCTCGTGCGGGAAGACTCGCGCTGCCCCACAGACGTGACTTGCATCTGGGCCGGTGATGCCAAGATCGACGTCACGATTTCCCGAAACGGATCGAGCGACGATACCAGGGTTCTCAGCCTCACGCCTCCGAACAACGAGGTGAGCTCGGGTGATCTGCAAATCCGTTTCGTGGGTCTCACGCCGATCCCACGACAGGCGGACGGCAATGCGCCTCGCGCCGACGTAGCGCAGCTCGTCGTCAACCGGATTTGACGAGAGTGCAGATCAGCATGAGCCGCTTCAGCGTGAATGGATGAGTCGGTTGGCGATTACCGCGACGGTCTAGACCTCGCCTCGCTTTCACGACGAATGATCGTGCACCATCCTCCACCCCGTAGGCGGGTGCCCGCCCGCAGGAACGCGAACCCAGATCGTTGTGAACCAACCAGTGCGGTTGGGCACTCCCGCCCCGGTGAGAATGTACTGCCCGGTCACGATCGCCTGATTCGGTCCGATTGGCCGGATCTCCAGATGGTCGTAGCTGAGCGTCTGCAGCGGACGGCCCGTCTTCCAGTATCCCGCGCGCATCTGCCCCTCGATTCCCCCCACTCCGCGCACGAGTCCGGTCGAGCCCATCGCTGTGGACGAATCCACGTAGGCTGAGAGATAAACCGGTAGCTCGCCCCGATTCCATCCGGCGGCAGTCGTGTCCAGTGTCGCCTTGATCGCGGCAGCGTCGGACGCGTATTGAAATCCCCCACTTCCCCCCGACCGCATCTGACTGGAGCACGCCACCAGCGCGACGGCTACCAACGACACACCCAAGCGCCATCCTTGATCCCAGAAACGAACGTGCCTACGGCGTCGAATCACTTTTCGGGAACGAGTCTGAGGCTCGTGCCCCACGGATCGGTCAGAATCCATTCGCGAGTCTCCTCTTTCACGGTGTACCCTGCCGCCTTCACGTGGCGCGCCGCTTCATCGGCGTCCTTCTTCGTCGGGACGATGATCTCCCACTCGAGCAGACGCGCATCCGCGTCCGTCGCCGGTGGCGCGCCGCGAGCCCAGGTGTTGGTGCCGAGATGATGATGATATCCACCCGCCGACATGAACAGCGCGCCGGGATAACTCCACACTACCTTGTCGAAGCCGAGCGCCCCGTGATAGAACGCCTCGGCTTTTGCGATGTCATCGACGTAGAGATGCACGTGGCCTAGCACGGTGCCGGCCGGCATTCCCGTCCAGCGCTCGCCGCCGGCGGACTTTACCAGATCGTCCACGTCGAGATGATTCGTCGTCATGTACAACTGCCGTTCGTCGTAGCGCCACGCGTCGCGCGGGCGATCCGCGTACACCTCGATGCCAAGGCCATCGGGATCTGTGAGATAGACCGCTTCGCTCACGAAGTGATCCGACATCCCGGCGTATTCGCCGATCGCCCCGAGGTGCGCCACGAAGCGGCCGAGCGATGCGCGATCGGGCAGCAGGATCGCGAAATGATAGAGACCGAGCAGTCCGCGCTTCGGCACCGGCCGCGCGCTCCTCAGCTGGCGCAGGTGAACGATCTCGCGATCTTCTCCATGCGGTCCGAGGCTCACCGAGTCAGCGGTGCGGCGGATCACTCTCATTCCGAGCACCCTATCATAGAAGGAGAGGGATCGCTCGAGATCCGCGACCTGCAAACGCACTCTACCGAGGCGCGTTGACTCGGGCAGGCGGTATCCTTTGGGTCGAATCCCGCGCTGCTCGTTGGCGGCTTCTGGCATCTGCCTGGTTGTCATCTCAGTCTCCCGCGTCGAGCAACAATGGGCAAATGCTACGCCCCGGGCGCACCCAGTTCCGGTTTATGACCGGGCCCGAATGTCCTGACGGTAGCGAAGAGCAGCAGGATGATGAGAATCCCCTGCGCCGTAATCGTCTCGACGCTCGGGTAGATACCCATTGCATCGACGTGTGGCCCGCCCGGGATCACCGTGATGCGCATGATGTCCCCTTCCTGCAGCTCGCGGATTCCCTTCCCCATGAACACGAACGCCATGTAGTAGAGCAGGATGCTCGTCACGGTGAAAAACGGGCGCATCGGGATTCGGACACCGTAGCGATAGAAGAGCGTGAAGATCACCGCCAGCGCGGCAAACCCGACGACGATCCCGAGCGCGAGCGGAACTCCGACGTTGGGTCCTTCGTTGAACAACGCCTGGTAGAAGAGGGCGGTCTCCGCGCCTTCGCGGTAGACCGCCAGGAATGCGACGAGCGCGAGCGCTTTGCCGCCGCCGTGCTCGAGCGCTGAATTCACCTTCTCACGAATGAACTTCTGCCACTTTGCGGCTTCGACCTTGGAGATGAGCCAGTAGCTCACCGAGAACAGCACCACGACGGCGACCAGCATGCTCGTTGCCTCGACGATCTCCCTGCTGGCAGGCATCGCCGCGAGGAGCGTCTTCATCACGACGGCGGTGGCGAGACTCGCCACCAGGCCGAGCACGATTCCAAGCCAGATCGAGCGAAGCCGCTCGCGATGTCCCGTCTTGATCAGCAGTGCGACTACCGCACCGATGACGAGAATTGCCTCGAATCCTTCGCGCAGAATGATAAGGAAGGACTGGAAGAAAGCTTCCCAGGCGCCCGACGGCTGCTGAGTGAGATCGATAACCGACGGAAGCCCGTCGGCGATCGCATCGCGCGAGCTCTTGGCGGCGGCGAGGTCGCTTCGCCTCACCGCTCCCTTGAAGTCGGCGAAGTGGCGCTCCATCGTCGCGACGAGTCCGGGCTTTTTCGCGCGCGCCGGAGTCTCGAGCGGCTCGAACGCGATGTACGCATCGAAGGCGCGATCACCCGCTTCGGCGGTCTTGCCATTGCGCGCGAAGTCGAGCGCACTGTCGAGGAGCGCGAGAATCACCGGCGATGCGGTGTCTCCGGGAATCGCCGTCGCATCCGCTCCCGCGACCGGGAGTCTCAACAGCTCGCCACGGAGCAAGTAGATGTAGTGGATGATGTTCCACCGCTGCTGCGGCGTCAGCGACGAAGCGTACCCCGGCATCGCCGTGCCGCGCACTCCAACCGAGATGACGTTGTAGGCAAGCGTCGGTGTGAGCTCGGGAGTGAGTTTTCGGACGCCGGTCGCGGGCGGCGGCGTGCTCAACGTGTGCGCGGCCGGCCCGTCACCGGCCCCCGTCATGCCGTGACACGACGCGCAGCTCTTGACGAACAACGCGTGCCCCTCGGCCGTATCGAGCGGGCCCTTTGGAAGATCCATCGCCCCGGCCGTCCCGAGAGACGTGGCAAAATGCTGATGAAGCTCTCTTACTACTGNNGCGACCGCGGCAACAATGCTGTCGAGGATCGCCCTCGTCGCCACGGCATCGTAGCCGCGAAGCCTGGTTGCGACCTGTTTGGCGTCGGTCAGGAACCCGTAAGTCTCGTCGAACTCATCCTTCGAGATGAGTTTTCCGTGCTCGTCAATCGCCTTTGCGTACTCCTCGGCGGCGACACCGACGATGCTCGCAAGACGTTTTGCCGGGTTTTCCTGGGCGGGCAGCGCAATGGC
>PKVB01000192.1 GCA_003131365.1 Gemmatimonadota bacterium
ACTTCTTCCACTCGACGCGCTCGGGATGCGTGCGCTTGTTCTTCATCGTGAAGTAGTTGCGGTTCTTGCAGTCGCTGCACGCGAGTATGATTTTTTCACGAGCCATCGCCCGATCCTCTTCCGATTGTCAGGTCCCACCAGAGCACGCGATCGGGATTGAACCGATGACCTCCCCCTTACCAAGGGGGTGCTCTACCGACTGAGCTACGCGTGCACTCGTCGTGCGTCCTTCAGAGCGGGAGACGGGGCTCGAACCCGCGACATCAAGCTTGGAAGGCTTGCGCTCTACCAACTGAGCTACTCCCGCGTACGACCGTTTACTGAAACCGACCACACACAAAAAAACCCGCCCCTACATCCATGGTGGGGGAAGGATTCGAACCTTCGTAGGCGTGAGCCGGCAGATTTACAGTCTGCTCCCTTTGGCCACTCGGGCACCCCACCGGTTTTCGCTCTTCGCTGATTCAAGCTTCGTCGGCAGAGCTGACGGGGAGAATCGAACTCCCAACCTGCTGATTACAAATCAGCTGCTCTGCCAATTGAGCTACGTCAGCAACAAACAGCCATTTTTCATCGCAAGCCTAGTAGAATAGCCAACTTAGAGTACCGAGTCAACCCGACTGCCTTGTCCCCGCTGCGTTGTTTGTCCGGACTGCCTTGGTATGGTAGTGGGTCAGCTTGAAATAGGTCAGCGAAGCTTCTTCCATTTCGTCCCTTGCGGGCTGTCTTCGATTGCAACGCCCCTGCCTTCAATTTCGGCGCGAATCGAGTCGGCGCGGGCAAAATCCCGCTGGGCTCTCGCTTCCTTGCGCGCCGTGAGACGATCCTCCACCCAGCGCGCCAGCTCGGGATCAGGACCGGCCGCCTCCGGCACGACGTCGAGCACCGAATTGATGCGCGCGAAAACTTCCCTTGCCTTTTCCAGCGCCCGCTTGTCGACGCCGTTTCGATCCAACTCGGCGTTCGCTCGCCGCACGAACGTGAAAAGCGCGCCGAGCGCGATCGGCGCATTCAAGTCGTCGAACAGCGCGGCCGTCACCTCGGCATCGGTCTCCTCCGCGATTACTTCCAGCTCCGGCGTCGCGGCTTTGGCCTCCACCAAACGCGCGGCGAAATCGGCGAGGCGGCGCACGCCTTCGATCGATCCTTCGAGGGCATCGCTCGACATGTTGAGCTGCTTCCGGTAGTGCGTCGAGAAAACGAAATGGCGGAAGGCCGCGGCCGGAACACCCTGGTCGCGAAGATCCTGCACCGTGGCAACATTCCCCAGCCGCTTTGCCATCTTGCTTCCATCGGTGAGGAGGAATTCGCCGTGGCACCAGAAGCGCGAGAACGGTTTCCCAGTCGCGCCTTCGGACTGCGCGATCTCGTCCTCGTGGTGCGGGAAGATCAAGTCGATTCCGCCGCAGTGGATGTCGAGCGTCTCGCCCAGGTATTTCATCGCCATGGCCGAGCACTCGAGGTGCCAGCCCGGCCGGCCGCGTCCCCACGGTGAATCCCACGCCGCGCCGGTCGCCTCATCCTCTGGTTTCGCCGCTTTCCACAAGGCGAAATCCTGCGCGTTCTCCTTGGAGTAGTCATCCTGGAGGACGCGCGCCCCGGCTTTCACCTCGCGCGTGTCGAGCCGTGAGAGCTTTCCGTAGCCCTTGAACTTGTCGATCGCGAAATAAACTGTCCCGTCGTCGGCGAGGTAGGCGAGCTTCCGCTCGACGAGCCGCTCGACGATCGCAATCATCTCCGGGATGTGGTCCGTCGCCTTCGGGTACAGCTCGGCGTCCTCAATCCCGAGGAAGGCGCGGTCGGCGTGAAAGATTTTGGTGATCGGCGTCGTGACTTCGCTGATGCTGATGCCGCGCTCGCTCGCCGACTTGATGATCTTGTCGTCGACGTCGGTGAGGTTCATTACCTGGAAGATCTTCCAGCCCCGCAGCGCGATCACCCGTCTGAGCAAATCCTCGAACATGAACGTGCGAAAGTTGCCGAGGTGCGCCGGTTTGTAGACGGTGGGACCGCAGGAGTAGATGCGAACTGTTTTGCCATCCTCGGGCGAAAACGATTCGATTTTGCGGGTGAGGGTGTTGTGTAGGCGGAAATCGGGGGCAGGCATTGGCGGAAGCTAGGCGCGCCCGTATAGGGGGTCAACACGAGTACGCGCGCTCTGGCTGCACGTGCCAAAACCCGGCATCCACGAATTGGCTCGTTTACGCTCTCAGTGCGCCCGACGCCAGACTACGCGGGCGGGTTTTCCGAGCGCGATCGTGTTCTGGGCCTTGTGGTACTCGAGCATCAGGGTGTAATCCCCGCCCCGTTCGGAGTGGGCGCCGATGATGTACGCGGATCCTTGCGCTATCTGGCGGCGCTGCACGCGCTGGACGGAGTATTCCGTGCCTTCCGTGACGCTCGTACGAAGAATCAGCGCGTCTGGCGTCAATTCGAGATGACGATCACTGTAGCGAGGATCGTCGGTCGTCCAACTGCCAACCAGTTCCGCTGGGACGGTATCAGAACCGGCCAGCTGTGGAGCGAAGCGTAATCCCGCTGCGACGAGAATCAAAAGGCTCAGAACTACTACCAGCTTGCGTCTGTAGGGGGGCTTGAGCGTTAGACGCGGCAGTGTTCGTGATGGTCGCGGCAGCGTCTGCGGAATTGCGCCGAAGCCTCGGATATCCTGGCGGAACCGGCGAATCGCCTCGGGGAACGCCGGGGAGGTGCGCCGGGCCGGCGGCGACTTATCAGACATGTAGTAGAGTCGCGGCGTGACGCAGCGTGTCCGTTCCAGCAGTGGAGCGGTCGTCCTTCAGGACACGCGCGACGGTAGCCGCCAGAACGTCAATCGGCACCGGCTTCATGAGAACCTCGCGCAGGCCGTGTGTTTTTGCGTCCTGGCGCCCCGCGAACTCGCTGTAGCCGCTCAAAAGGATGATCGGGAATCCGCTCTGCCAGCTCTGGATCCGATCGGCCAGCTCGAGACCGGTCATTCCCGGCATCGTCTGATCCGTGATGACGAGATCGAATGGCGGGTCTGCTTCCGCCAGCATCGCCGGAACGTCCGATGATACCGTCGCTTCCACGACATCATAACCGGCGCGCGTAAGCACGCGGGCCAGGAGTTTGGCGATGACCGCGTCGTCGTCAACCACCAGAATCCGTCCTTCGCCTCTCACCTGACTCGGCGCCGCCGTTTGTTCGGCGACTGTCGCCTCCTGCTCGGCCGACGGAAGATGGATCTCAAACGTGGTACCCGATCCGGGCGTGCTTTGAACCGTGATGGTCCCGCCGTGTTGTGTGATGATTCCATGCACGATTGACATGCCGAGGCCGGTTCCTTCGCCGACCGGCTTGGTGGTGAAGAACGGCTCGAACACCCNNCACCGCAGCCGAGGAGCGCGTCCATCTCTACCATGTCGACTCGCACCTCGAGCACGCCTCCGCGGTCGCGCATGGCGTGGTACGCGTTGGTGCAGAGATTCATCAGCACTTGATGCAGCTGTGTCGGGTCTCCAACGACGAGCGCGACATCCGGCGCGATGGAAGACCTTATCTCGATGGTGGTCGGAATTGATGCCCGCAACAGTTTGATTGCTTCGCTGACGATCGGTCCAACCTCGATCGTGCTGAACTTTTTCTCGCCCCGACGCGAGAAGAGGAGGATTTGTTTGACCAGGGCCTTGGCGCGCATCGCTGCCTGGAGCACCTCTTCCAGATCGGACTTCATGTCCGCGGGCATTGGCTCTCCAAGCGCCAGCTCGACGTTCCCGATGATTGGTGTAAGAATGTTGTTGAAGTCGTGCGCGATGCCGCCGGCGAGGGTGCCGATGGTCTCCAGCTTCTGGGCGTGACGCAATTGTCCTTCGAGGCGGTCTCGCTCCTCTCCTGAGCGCTTGCGCTCAGAGATGTCGCGTATGAAGACGGTGCGCAGTGTGCGATCGCCGTCCTGTGCCTCCGTGAATTTCACTTCGGCGGGAAACGTGGCGCCGTCGCGCCGACGGGCCACCACCTCCAGCATCGGGCTTCCGACTTCCGATCTGGCCCCAAGTGAACCGGGTCCCATGGCGAGTTGCATTGCGAACAGGTCGTTGAGCGGCCTGCCCACTGCATCCTTCTCCGCCAGGCCGAATATCCGTTCCGCGGTTCGATTGAACGACTCGAGACGACCATCGGCATCGACCGTGACGATCGCGTCGGCGGCGGCATCGAGAATCGCGGCCAATCGCGCCTCGCGCTGCTGCACCTCTTCGGATTTGGTTGTCAGCGCCTGGTTCAGGCGGCCTGCTTCGAGGAATTGCGCGCGGACGCGGTCGCTCATGGAATTAAAGCTGTCGGCAAGGTCTTCGAATTCATCCCCGCTCTTCACCTCAACGGGCTGATCGAATTTCAGGTGGGCAATCCGCTCCGTCCCCACACGCAATGCCGCGAGAGGGCCGAGGCTGCGCCGGATCTGGCCCGTGCTCAGAAATGCGACGATGAGAGTGGCCAGCACCGCGGCGAGAGCGAACACCCGTCGGAAGCGCATCAAAGGAGCCATGATCTCGGCTTCCGGCTCGCTGAAGACGATGCGCCAGTCGGGAGACGCGAATTCCGCATCAAGGAATAGCGACCAGAATCCGGCGATGTACCGTTCGTTGGATTCCCACACGAAAGCACCGGAAGGCTCGGACATGAGGGCCGGGGCCAGCGCGCCCGTACGAAGAGCCGTTTGGTCGGTGCAGCGAACTACTGCTCCGCCACGCATCATGATACAGGATGACGCAGGCAGCATGGTGACCGTTTCGGCCGCGAGCACTCGATCCACGACGCTGTCGGACAGTTGTGCCCAGATCAGCCCTCGGGACTTTCCGGGGATNNGCCGAGCCATGAGGATCGCGCCGACGGTGTCAGCGCTGAGGGTCATGATCGTTCCGCCCGACTGCAGGTGTCGCTGCTGCCGGGCGGTCAGTTGGGGAACGGCAGGCAACTGTCCGAGCAGGAGCCGTCGCGAGTCCCCAACGATTACCGCCACGGCCGCGAAGCGAGGGTCGAACACAGCTGTCTCCCGCATCACTCCGGATGGCGCGTTCGAGACATCCGCGGCTACAGATATGAGGCTCGACTCGAGATTCCCGAAACGCTCAAGGAGGGCCGCCCCGATGCGCTTGGCGGTCAGACGGGCGCGCTCGAACGCCTGCTCACGAAGCGAGTCGGCGATGGTGACGTATGACGCTATGCCGACCACCGTTACCGGCAGCACCGCGCACACAATGAACAAAACGACGACGCGCCGTCCCACTCGCGTCTGGAGCGTGCGCCCTCGCTCGGGCCANNCTAATAGCGCTCCGCCAGCCCGATGAACCCGCCGTTGTTGGCGCGAATGATATCGTCGGCGCTTGCTTTCGCGGTCAACGCGGGCGCGGACGCACCGTCCTTCCCCGTGCTGTAGAGATCGAAGTCCGAATTGAGTGGAACGAGAAAATGATCCTTCCGTGCCGTGCCGTTGGTTTTGGGACTTTCGAGCTTGAGGTACACATAAGGCCTGTCCCAAGGGTCGTTGTAAGTGGCGCGGTTAACGGCCGCCAATGATGTCGGCAAAG
This sequence comes from Gemmatimonadota bacterium, assembly GCA_003131365.1. Lineage (GTDB taxonomy): Bacteria > Gemmatimonadota > Gemmatimonadetes > Gemmatimonadales > Gemmatimonadaceae > UBA4720. The sequence goes on from PKVB01000192.1 coordinate 5,568, forward strand.
AGTCGAGCGATGACAGCTCCAGGGAAATGGCAGATATGTCGCCGATGGCTTTCGCTACCCGTGCCAGTTCAAGCGCCTTTTGATATTGGGGCAGCGCCATCGACGCCAGCACACCAATGATCACGACGACGAGAAGGAGCTCGATCAGCGTGAAGGCTGCTGCAGTGTTCGGGCGGTAGGCTTGCGTCGTGGGCCCCTCTTGAAGGGCAGCAAGCCTTTTTGCGCCTACATGGAGTCAGCATGGCGTTGCCACCATCTGCTCTATTACTGGCGAACCAGGTCTGCGTTGTTGGAACTCCAGCCCTTGCATTAGCGGTGCCGCAGACACAAAACGGCCCCTCGGGAGATCCGCATTCGCGCGGGTGCAAACTCTTAGCCCTGCTCCGCAACGCGGCGTGGAACTCCGCCCGGTATTTCGAACACAG
>PKVB01000095.1 GCA_003131365.1 Gemmatimonadota bacterium
ATGGGGTGGCAGCCGGACACCGGTGCGCTGTGGACCGTGGCGAACGAGCGCGACGAGCTCGGCAGCGATCTCGTCCCCGACTACATCACGTCGGTGCGCGACGGCGGATTCTACGGCTGGCCGTTCAGCTACTACGGCAAGCACGTCGATTATCGAGTGGAGCCGCAGCACCCGGAGCTGATCGATCGCGCGATCATCCCCGACTATGCGCTTGGGCCCCACACCGCATCGCTCGGCCTCACCTGGTCCGGAGCGAAGGCGCTTCCGCCGCGATTCAACAACGGAATGTTCGTGGGGCAGCACGGCTCCTGGAATCGCAAGCCGTGGAGCGGGTACAAGGTGATCTTCGTTCCATTCGCGAACGGAAAGCCGAGCGGGCAGCCGATCGACGTTCTGACCGGATTTCTCAAGGGAAATGGAGAGGCGATGGGGCGCCCCGTTGGCGTCGCGATCGACAAGGAGGGCGCGCTGCTTGTGGCTGATGACGTTGGGAATACGATCTGGAGAGTCACTCGCTCACCGCGGTGATCACGATCGCGTGCGCGACGCGGTGAACCCGGACTCAGCCAGCCGTCGATTTAATCCCCATCTCATCGAGGAACCGTTGACCTCCAGTGGCCTTCTCGCCCCGGGATTTCACGCGGGTCATGACCAGCCGATCGATCGTCCGCGTCATTCCGACATAGAGCAGTCGGCGAGCCTCTTCGAGATCCAGTTTCCCAAGCACTCCATTTCGCGGCGTTGGAATCAGCTGCTCATCTTCGACGCCGACGATGTACACGCGTGAGAACTCCAGGCCCTTGGTCGAGTGCATCGTCAGCAGATTGACGCGATTCTTCTGGGGCTCAGCGCCATCGTAACGGGAGAGAATGGCTCGCTCGAGGAACGCGGATATCTGCACGGGCAAGTCACCAACAGAGCAGGCCTCGATCAGCCGGCGCAGTCTTCCCATCGTCTCCGGGTATCGCTTCTCGGCCGAGCGCTCGGACCGCAGCCGATCCATCAGCTGGTGGCCGCCGAGGAGCGTGATCAGGTCGTCGACGGTTGGGAGTGACGTGTCTCCGCTCAGCTCGCGCTCGGAGTTGTAACGGTCGAGACAATCGCTGTGACGCCCGAGCGAGTAGGCGGGAACGTACTCGAAGATCTTGCGCGCTTCGTCACACAGCGAATCGCGATCGCTGAGGGCCAGCATGATGCCGAGTTGATCGAGGAGATTCACGAGCGCGGTCTTGCGGGCGTATTCGATTCTCGTTTCACTCAGCATCGGGAAGAGCTTCGCCAGCGTGCGACAATCGTCGAGGGCGCGATGGGACTGGCCGGTCGGAATGCCATAACGTTTTGCCAGGTGCTCCAGCCGGCGGCTGGTGGCGTGCAGCGTCCGGGCGAGTGGCAGCGTGTCGTCCGTCGAGAAATCGGTTCCGCGCGGCAGGTGCATCGCCATGCGGCGGAGGATCGGAAAGTCGAACACATAGCCGTTGTGCGCGACCAGCACGTCGGCACCGCAGAAGTCCCTGAACGCCGGCCATACTGACTCAAAGTACGGCGCGTCGGCGACATCGCGCTCGGAAATGCCGTGCGTCGCCGCCGCCCCCGATGTGATCGGCACCCGCGGCTTGACCAGCGTCCGGTACTCGTCCACGATCTTCCAGTTTCTCACCCGCACCGCGGCGATCTCCACGATCTCGGCGCTTTGAACGTCCTTGTCCGTCGTCTCGAGATCTATCGCGGTGAAATCGCGAAACGTGTTGGCGAACGATTTGGTGCGCGCGAGCTGCGCGGTCTTGAAAAGGCCGAGGCCGAATCCGAGTGTGGGAAAATCCTCCGGCCTGACGCGCTGCGCGTTGGCGGCTGGCGCTCCGCCCATGGATACCGAGCGCACACCCATCTCCGTCAGCATTTTCTTGGCGGCAATCTCGGCCCCGCCAGAACGCGGAATCCAGACGGATCGCCCCTCATCGATCGCGCGCTGAAGACGGTCGGCCATAGCGACAGCTTCTTCGTGCGTCGCCGGGTCGCTCAGCTCTTCCTGGTGTTCCTCGAGGACCGTGCGGTAAGTGCCGACTTTCTCCGAGAGAATGTCGTCGACGAGCGATCGCAGTGATGTGTGGCTCTTCCCGAGGGCAGCGAGGTTCTGGAGCGCGTAGTTGCCGCGCCAGATCTTCTTGCGATCTCCGTGCTCGCGCGGGAGCGTGCGCGCCATGTGCTCCAGCTGCTGAACGAGACTGCGCCCCGTCTCTTCCGCCCAGGCGCGCGCGCTGTCGAAGACCGCGTCCGGGAGCACCGTCTGGTAAAACAGCTCCTGCTGAATCTCGTCGTGCGGGTTCGCTATCACGCGCAGCGCGGCGAGGACGTAGGCGACAATCTTGTCATCCGCGAGGGCTCGTCCCTGTGCGAGACGGCAGGGGATTCCCGCGTTCAGAAAGGCCGTCTCGATCGCGCTACCGATCTTGTGCGTTCGGTAGAGCAGCGCCACGTCGCCCCATCCCAGTGTTCCCTCGTGGGCCGCGTGATCGCGGCGAAGATCTTCCATGATCCAGACCGTCTCGCTGTCGTCGTCCACGAAGTTGAGCGCAGCCACGGTAAATGGAGAGACATGCGTGGTGCGCTGGGGCTCACGGTTCTCGAAGATCGACTCGTTCATCGCGATCAGGCGCCGCGCGGGGTCGAGAACGGCGGGCGGGCACCGCCGGTTGTCACGCAGGTGGACCACGTCCTCGAGCGCGATGCCGAAGTCATGTCGAAAATCGTTGAACACCTTGGGGTCGGCGCCCGTCCAGGAATAGACGGACTGCTCGTCGTCACCCACCACGAACACGTGGCGATGCTCGCGAGCCAGCTCGCGAACAACGGCGTACTGAATTGGATTCAAGTCCTGGAATTCGTCGACGAGCACGACGTGCCATCGCGCCCGAACTTCCGCCGCCACGGTGGCGATTCTGAGGAGCTCCGCGGTTTTGAGCACGAGCGTATCGAAGTCGGCCACATTTCGCTCGGACATGATCTGCTTGTAACCATCGTAATACGTCTGATACCGGTGCCCCATCGGCTCGCCACGGAACCGGTAGCGCGCGAATGCATCGAGGACGCTCTTGTGCATCTTTGCCGGCGCCTTGAGCCGGCGCAGGACGGCCCTCTGGTCAGCTTCGTCGGCGATGCCGAACCCGAGCTGCAGTCCAACGTGCTCGCCGAACTCGCGCAGCAGCTCGGCGCAGAAGGCGTGGATGGTTCCGCGCTTGACGCGCTCCACGCTCGGGCCGAGCTCGCCGGCGAGGCGCTCCGCGATTTCGCCGGCGGCCTTGTTGGTGAAGGTGAAAACGCAGATC
>PKVB01000008.1 GCA_003131365.1 Gemmatimonadota bacterium
TACGCCGTCTGGTGGATCCGCCAGTCGATCCTGGCATCGCTCGCCCGCCAGGGCCGCACCGTCCGGGTACCGCTCAATCGCACCGCCGACCTCTCGCGCATCATCCGCACCGCCGAGATGCTGCGCCAGGAATTGCGGCGCGAGCCGACGCCGGAGGAACTGGCGCGCTCCACCGGTCTGGCGCTCGACGTGGTCCAGTCCCTCGCGGCCCTCAATACCGCCGAGGTGCGCCTCGACGCGCCGCTCGACGCCGACGGCGACCGCTCGCTGATCGACCGGTTTGCCGCCGAGGACCCGGCCGACGCCGAAGAACAAGTGATGAGCCACTTCCGCGCCGAGGAGGTCGCCCGCGCGCTGCGGACGCTGCCGGCGCGCGACTCCAGGGTATTGTCGCTCTACTTCGGGCTCGACGGCGGCCGCGAGCACACACTCGAGGAAATCGGCGCGATGCTTGGCGTGACCCGGGAACGGGTGAGGCAGCTCCGCGACCGGGCATTGAAGCGACTCCGCGAGGGCGAGGTCGGGAGGGCGTTGGCGAGCTTCGCGGCTTAAGGCGAGAGACGTCTCTCGTCTCTCTTCTCTCTGCTCTCTTCCGTTCTAGATTCATCCCATGAGTAAGAAACGCGCCGAACGCGAAGTCTCCGCTGGCGGCATCGTGTTCCGGTGCGATGCCGATGGCACGCCGCGTTTCCTGCTCATCAAGGACAGTTACCAGCACTGGGGCTTTCCCAAGGGCCATCTCGAGGACGGCGAATCGCCCGTGGTGGCGGCGTTGCGGGAAACGCACGAGGAGACCGGCCTCGAGGACCTCGTGGTGCAGGGCCCGATCCGGATCATCGACTGGCACTTCCGCTTCCGCGGCCGCTACATCCACAAGTTCTGCCATTTCTTCCTGTTTGAATCACGTGACGGTGAATGCACGCCGCAGGTCGCCGAAGGGATCACGGCGGTGCGCTGGGAGCCACTCGAGTCCGCACTCGAAGTGCTGAGCTACGACAATGCGCGCGGCGTGCTGCGACGCGGCGCCGAAATGGCGCGGACGCTGCGAGCGGTGGGCGAGGGCCGGGCGCAGCGGCGCTCCGAGCCCATGCCGCCAGAACCGGCGCCGGCGCCGCAATGACCTGACGTGGTTGCCATCGCCGCGCTGCTCGAGCGCCGACCGACCATCGCGGCGCTGCGCCGGGCCCTCCCCCGGGCCGACTGGCGACTGTTCATCGCCCGTTCGCCCGCCCACCTCGCGACGCTGCTGCACCGTCACCGTCTCGAAGCCATCATCATCGGCCACGACGCGGCGCGCGGCGTGGTGCTCGACGCGTTGCGCCGTGATTATCCGGGCATGCCGCTCATCCTCTACCTGACGGTGCGCTCCGACGACGCCGAGCTACTGCGCCGGGCGCATCGCGAGCGCGTCGCGGCGATCGCCGTCGAAGGCCTGGACGAGCCCGGTGCGCCATTTCCAAAGCGCCGTGCCCTCGTCGAGGAACTCGTCGGGGCAGCCAAGCCGGGCGTACTGGAAGACCGAGAAGACGATGTAATCGGCGTAGCCGGGGCTCGTACCTGTGAGATAAGCCTGCTCGGCAAGGGTGCGTTCGAGCGGAGCGATCACCGCGGCGAACTCGGCGAGCCAGCGCGGCCGGTCGGCGCAATATTCCTCCAGCGTGCTGCCGAACGCCGCCTCGCGCGAGCTGCGGTAATAGGCGCGGTCGCCGGGATCGAGGCAGAGGATGAAATCGGCCGCGATCAGCCGGCGGATCGCCGCGCCCAGCGTGTTGTCCGACCAATGGTTGACCAGGCGCGCGAGGCCACGCCCGCCGGCCCCGGCGAACAGCGAGGGGCGGTCCGAAAAACGGTCCTCGAGATAACAGGCGATGTTCCAGGAATCGTGGATGACCCGGTCGCCATCGGTGACGATCGGGACGAAATGCTGCCCGCTCAGCCCGCGGATCGTCTCGACATCGGCGAAACGGACATGGCGGAACTCGGGCTCGATGCCCTTAAGCGCCAGAGCGTAGCGGATGCGCCACGAGAACGGACTCGGACGCCGCCCATCCGCGCCGACGCGCTCGTACATGATGAGGGTCATGAGGTCCTCTGTCCGCGACGAAGCTCCCCGCACTCTTTCGTCGCCGGCGGCGATTAACAAGCCCGGTTCGCAACGGCTCTGATCACGGCCACTGAATTCATCTAACCGGCGATCGACTATATGCCCGTAGGATGCCGAACATTCGCTGGGACGAGGCGGTCGAAAAATCCGCCGATGCCGCCACGGCATTGGCGCTAAGATAACTGGCGCCAGAGGAGGAGAGTACATGCGGCTCGAAAAATTGCCGGCGGCGATGGCCAAGCGCCTTGCTGAGCTCGAATGTCCGGATTTCACTACGACACCCTGGGTCGAGGGGAAACCGCTCCCTGAGCGGCGGGTCGCGATCGTCTCGTCGGCTGGGCTGGTGGTGCGCGGCGACCGAGTGTTTCGCGGTCGCGATGCGGATTATCGGGCGATCCCCAGCACCACGCAGGCGAACGAACTATTGTGCAGCCACATCTCAATCAATTTCGACCGCACCGGGTTCCAGGAGGACTGGAACGTCGTCTTCCCGCTTGATCGACTCGCCGAGCTGGCGGCGGAAGGGAAGATCGGGTCGGTCGCGGCGACGCACTACTCGTTCATGGGCGCGACAGACCCGGTGCAGATGGTCGACGGCGCCCGCGACGTCTCCCTTCCGGCGAAGCGTGCGCGCCCATTCGAGATCGGACTCGGCCGCCTCGGGAGCGGTGGCGTACTGCGTGAGGATGCGCTGCCAGATGGCGATGGCCGGAGCGTCCTGGTGGCGCGCGCTCTGCACGCGGGCGGCGAGCGCGAGCAGCAGCGGAGCGGCGTCGGGCAGCTCATCGGCCGCGCGCTCGAATCGCGTGGCGGCCTGTGCGCTGTCGCCGCGGGCGAGTGCGAGGAACGCGGCGCCCGCCGCGCGCGAACTGTCCGCCTTCGTGCGGCTGAGCAGGGCCATCGCCGTCACGATCTCGGCGGTGGTCTCGGTCGGATGGCGCAGGCCGGCGCGCGCCTTCGCCAGGTCGCCGTCGTACAGCGCGATCCACGCGCCCACTTCGTCCTCGTCGTCGCCGCTCGCGCCGGCGAGCGAGGCGCGCGCCTTCTCGACCTGACCGGCGCGGATCCACCCCCATGCAATTTGTCGGGCATATGCGCGTCTC
>PKVB01000034.1:0-350 GCA_003131365.1 Gemmatimonadota bacterium
CCCGCCGAGGTGTTGAAAACGTAGCTCGTCCTCCACTGGCCGGTGTATGCGCTCGACTGCGAGAGCCACATCGTGTCCAGTCCCGCGAACGCCCGCCCCGTCGTCCCCTTCCCGACGAGGAGATGCTCCTGCGTGTGCGGCTCCCCCTGATCGGAAACGGGAAACGAATTCACCCACGTATGCGCCTGCGGCACCGATTCGATCCGCAGCAGATCGAGCGTGAACCCGCTCCGTCGATGCACGAAGCGCGCCCCGACCGGCTTGTCGGCATCGTTGAGATAGACGGAAGTGACGGTGAAGCCGTCGACGTCCTGGTCCTTGGTGAGTTTGGCGAGATCGATGGCGGCGAA
>PKVB01000034.1:393-54176 GCA_003131365.1 Gemmatimonadota bacterium
GCTGGGGGAGAAGGGCTCTCGAGGTTAGGGCGTTGCCGAGCATGAGAGTTTAAGAACCTTCGAGAGCGTGTTTCTTTGGTAAGAGCTCGCGCTTCTTTACATCGAGAGCCTTCTCCCCCGCGCTTTTCAGCGGGGGAGAAGGTGGCGAAGCCGGATGAGGGGGCCGTGCTTGCCATGCCCTTGCTTGTATCCACGTTGACTTGCGCGCGAAATGAGTTTGAGACGCATCTACAATGTCGCGCCATGAAGAAGCTTGCCTTTCTGCTCCTCCTCACACTCACCCTTCCGCTCGCCGCGCAGATCGATCCCGGGATGTACGGCGAGATGCGATGGCGGATGATCGGGCCCTTCCGCGGCGGACGCACGGTTGCCGGCGTCGGCGTCGCGAAGCAGCCCAACGTTTTCTACATCGGCGTCAACAACGGCGGGGTGTGGCGTACCAACGACTACGGTCGCATCTGGACGCCGATCTTCGACGACCAGCCGTCCGGGTCGATCGGTGCCATCGGCATCTCGCAGTCCGATCCGAACGTCATCTATGTCGGCAGCGGGGAGGGCCTTCAGCGTCCCGACCTCGCCACCGGCGACGGGATGTACAAGTCAACCGACGCCGGCAAAACCTGGACGCACCTCGGACTGCGCAATGCGCAGCAGATCCCGCAGATCGTCGTCGATCCGGCTGATCCGAATCGCCTCTTCGTCGCGGTGCTCGGCCATCCCTACGGCCCGAACGAGGAGCGCGGCATCTTCCGCTCCACCGACGGCGGACAAACGTTCGAGAAGGTTCTCTACAAGGACGAGTACACGAGCGGCAACGACATGCGCATCGATCCGGCCAATCCGAACATCGTTTATGCGGTGCTCTGGCAGCAGCAGCAGAGTTTCATCGAAGGACAGGGTTTCGGCGGTGCGGCCAACGGCGTCTTCAAGTCCACGGACGGCGGCACGACGTGGAATCAACTCACTAACGGCCTTCCCAGCGTGATTCAGGCGAACATCGCGATCGCGCCGAGCAACTCGAAGGTGATCTATGCGCTCGCAGCCACGGCGACACCGACGAACAGCGTTACGGGCGTGGTGAACCTTTACAAGACAACCGACGGCGGCGAGCACTGGGCACCAGTGCTAAGCGACTCGACTCGCGTCATGGATCAACGCCCGCTCGCGCGCATCGGCGGCGGCGACCTTCCGACAGTCACCGTCGATCCGAAAAACGAGAACGTGATCTACAGCGCATCGGTGGTCATGTGGCGCTCCGAAAACGGCGGCGTCTCGTGGACCGCCGTGCGTGGCTCCCCAGGGGGCGATGATTACCAGCGCGTGTGGGTCAATCCGAACAACCCGGACATTATCCTCGCAATCTCGGATCAGGGCGGCGTCATCTCGGCCAACCGCGGCGTGTCGTGGAGCAACTGGTACACGCAGCCGACGGCGGCGATGTATCACGTTTCCACGGACAACACTTTCGCGTATCGCGTATGCGGCGGACAGCAGGATTCGGGTTCCGCCTGCGTGGACAGCCGCTCACCCGACGGGATGATCACCTTCCACGACTGGCATCCCGTGAACATCCAGGAATACGGAATCGCCGCGCCAGACCCGAAGGATCCGGACCTCGTCTACGGAAGCGCGCGCACCAACGTGTCGCTGTACAATCGCAAGACGTCCCAGACGACACTCGTTGGCCCCGACATGAGCGGCAAAGGCCCAAGCGGCGAGAGCTACAACCGCAACGTTCGCACGATGCCGATCAACTGGTCGCCGCTCGATCCGAACACGTTGTACTACGTCTCCAACGCGGTATGGAAGACGACGAATGGCGGCAAGGACTGGACGCGCATCAGCCCCGATCTCGCTCGGCAGACCTGGGACGTGCCCGCCAACGCAGGCAAGTACGCGAGCGGGGTCACACCCGCGCCGCTCGGAACGATCACGGCGCTCTCGCCCTCGCCGAAGAACATCAACGTCATCTGGGCGGGCACCGACGACGGCAACATTCAGGTAACGACTGACGGGGGCGCGAAGTGGACGAATGTTACGCCGCCGCAGATCAAGCCGTGGACGCGCATCTTCAACATCGAAGCGGGGCACTTCGACGTGAACACGGCGTACGCAGCGGCGAACACGATGCGAGTCGACGACATGAATCCCCACTTGTGGCGGACGCACGACGGCGGGCGGACGTGGACAGAAATCAACACTGGTATCACCCCGGGTGTTGTGACGAACTCAATCCGCGAAGATCCGAGGGTGAAGGGCCTTCTATATGGAAGCACCGACACCCAGGTATGGGTCTCCTACGATGATGGCGGCCACTGGCAATCGCTTCGCATCAACATGCCGGCGATCTCTGTGCGCGATCTTCAATTGAAGGACGACTCCGCCTGTCTCTGTTCGGATCTCATCGCCGCGACACACGGCCGAGGCTTTTGGATTCTCGACAACGTGACGCCGCTGAGGGCGATGGCGACTGCGGGCAACGCGCGGTCCTCATCATATCTCGTGAAGCCTGCAACAGCAGTCCGCGTGCGTTTCGCGGAGAACGATCCAACGCCGTGGCCGCCGGAGATTCCAGCTGGCGAGAATCCGCCGGCCGGTGCGATCATCGACTACTACATTGGCGCGAATGCCGGCACGGTGAACCTCCAGATCATGGACGCGGGTGGGAAAGTCATTCGCACGTACTCGAGCAGTGATACGATTCCCGGGCCCGATCCGGCACTGAATCCAGAGGCGTACGACAAGATTTGCCAGCGAAATACCAGCGCGCCGCACTGTTCGGTTCCGCTCTATTGGGCGGCGCCCAACCCTGCGCTCTCGTCGCGCGCGGGAATGCATCGATTCACCTGGGATATGCGCTACGATCCCATCGATACCACGAGTCAGTCGGAGGGCGGAGCGGTTCCGCATCGAACGTACCTCGTTACAACTACGCCGTGGGCGCCGCCCGGCGCCTACACGGTGCGCCTCGTGGCCGATGGCAAGATCTACACGCAGCCGCTCAGGCTCGTGCTCGATCCTCGTGTGAAAACTCCCGCGTCAGCGATGGCGCAGGTTGCGAGCCTTTCGCGTGAGATGTACGACGCAGCGGTCGCGCTGCGCGCGGCGTACGTGGCGGCGCGCACGATGTCCGATCGACTGACGAGTGCCAGTGACGCCGCGTTGAAGTCGCAGATCGACTCGATCGCGCCGCCACCGACGCGGGGCACGAGGCCAGGGTTCGGGTTCCGCCAGGCGCCGAGCGGGCCGCCCACTTTGGAGAGTGTACGAGCGGCAATGATGGCAGCGGCAATGGCGATGCAGGGAGCCGATGTCGCTCCAACCGCGAGAGAGGTCGATGCCGTGACGAAGGCGAGAGCGCAGTACAAGGATGTCATGGCACGATGGAGCGCGCTGGCTGCAAAGCGGGGTTCGCACTGAGCAGCCGAATTTTGTTTCGTGTTTCGCCAAGGATCTCCATGCCTCCTCTAGTCAAAGCAGCTGTGCTGCTCATGATCGCCGCGTTCGCTCTCTACTCATCCGGCGTCTGGGCTGCTTTCCTCACCAGCCGCCTCCGACCGTGGCACGCTGGTCTATTCTGGCTCGGCTTCCTCTCGGACACCGCTGGCACAGAGCTCATGCGCCGGCTGGCGGGTGGGTTTCACTGGACCCTCCACACAGCCACTGGGGCTGTCGCCCTCCTTCTAATGTTGGGTCACGCCGTCTGGGCCACCATAGTGCTCGTCAACCGTGCTGAGTGGCGCATTCGCACGTTCCATAGGGTAAGCATCACTGTCTGGGCTATCTGGTTGATTCCATTCGTCTCGGGCCTGATTCTGGGCCGTCGCATGGGACACTAAGCTTCGACGAGGCTGTTAAGGTCGGTCTCGCGATGTCAGTTCCTAGGACGAGATACAACGCGATAGGCACGTCGACACTCGAGCGCTATCCCAACGCTTGCCGGCCCTCGAGTTGTGCAAGCGCGATTCCGCCCGCACCGGCGCCGCCAGTTTCGGACGGTGCCCGCACCAATTCGAAGCGCGCCTGGAAGAATCGCAGCAGTTCCGGCTCGTAAGTGAAGCGCAGTCCGTGCATCTGCCCACGCTGCTCGAACACCTCGGCCACGCTCTCGGTCACGACGTCCATGTGCGCCTGCGTGTACACGCGACGCGGGATCGTGAGGCGCACGAGCTCGAGAGCCGGATACCGGTTCTCCCCGGTCTTCGGATCGCGACCCGCCGACACGGCGCCGCGCTCCATCGCGCGCACCCCCGATTCGAGGTAGAGCGCGGCGGCGAGGGCCTGCGCCGGAAACTGATCGCGCGGAAGATGCGACAGGATCGCCGCAGCATCGAGGAAGACGGCGTGGCCGCCCAGCGGCCGCACCACCGGCACTCCCGCATCGATCAGCCGCTTGCCGAGGTAGTGCACCTGCCCAATGCGGCTCCTAATGTGGTCTTCCTCGACCGACTCGCGAATGCCGATCGCCATCGCCTCCATGTCGCGGCCCGCGAGCCCGCCGTATGTGTGCAGCCCCTCGTACACGACCACGAGCCCGCGCGCCGCCTCGGCCAGCCGCTCCTCGCGGAGTCCCAGCCAGCCGCCGATGTTCACGAGCGAATCCTTCTTGCCGGACATCGTGGCGCCATCGGCGCACTCGCAGAGCAGGCGAAGAATCTCGGCCACCGTGTGGTCGCGCATGGCGGGCTCGCGCTGCTGGATGAACCAGGCATTCTCGACGGCGCGCGTGGCGTCGAGGATCACGCGAATCCCGCGCGCGTGGCAATAATCGGCGACACGGCGGAGGTTGGAGAGCTCCACCGGCTGGCCGCCGGCGAGGTTCACCGTGGCGGCGACTGACACATATGGCACCTTCTCGGCGCCGCCCTCGCGCACGAGCGCATCAAGCTTGTCGAGATCGACGTTGCCCTTGAACGGGTGCTCCGACGCCGGGTCGTGCGCCTCGTCGATGATGACGTCGTGGAACGTCGCGCCTGCGAGCTCCTGGTGCACGCGCGTCGTTGTGAAGTACATGTTGCCGGGCACGTGGTCCCCCGGTGTGATCAGGATCTTCGAAAGGATGTTCTCGGCGCCGCGCCCCTGGTGTGTTGGGATCAGATGAGGGAAGCCGTAGAACTCCCGCACCGCCTCCTCGAGCGCGTAGTAGTTCCGCGATCCTGCATAGGCCTCGTCGCCCATCATCATGCCCGCCCACTGCCGGTCCGACATCGCGTTGGTGCCGGAGTCGGTGAGGAGATCGATGTACACGTCCGCGGAGCGGAGGAGAAAGGTGTTGTAGCCAGCCTCGCGGATGTGCTCCTTGCGTTCGGAGGCGGTGGTCATCCGGATCGGCTCGACGACCTTGATCTTCCAGGGCTCGGCCCAGCTGCGATGGTGCGTCACGGTGGTTGTCCTCCAGGGTTCCGGCTGCCCGCGGCTAGTGCGGCAGGGGTTCGAACTTCGCGGTGAAGTGCCTGAGCACCGACGGCTGCTCCACGATCCGCACGCCGCGAATGTCCTTCACGATGGTGTTCACGTGCAGCAGCACTTCGGCCACGTAGTCCATGTGGCTCTGCGTATAAACCCGGCGCGGAAAGGCGAGACGCACGAGCTCCAGGTCGGCGGCACGCTCGCTGCCGTCGGGTTGCTGCCCGAACATAACCGAGCCGATTTCGCACGCGCGGATGCCCCCCTCGACGTACAGCGCGACGGAGAGCGCCCACCCCGGGAACTGGTGCGGCGGGATGTGCGGGAGCCAACTCCTGGCATCAAGATAGAGTGCATGGCCGCCCGCGGGACGCACGATGGGAATCCCGGCGGCGATCATCTTCTCGGCGAGGTACTCCACCGAGCGGATGCGGTACTGCAGGTAGTCGGGATCGAGTGCCTCATACAGCCCGACCGCGATTGCCTCGAGGTCGTAGCCGGCGAGCCCGCCGTAGGTGGGGAATCCCTCGGTGAGGATGAGGGAGTTGCGGCAGGTGAGAGCGAGGGTGTCGTCATTCATCGCGAGAAATCCGCCGATGTTCGCCATCCCGTCCTTCTTCGCGCTCATCGTGCAGCCGTCGGCGAGGGCGAACATCTCCTGTGCAATCTCCAGCGGCGATTTGCCGGCGTACCCTGGCTCGCGGGTCTTGATGAACCACGCGTTTTCCGCGAAGCGACAGGCGTCTATGAAGAAGGGCACTCCGTGCGTGCGACAGAGGGCCGACGTGCGGCGGATGTTCTCCATGCTCACCGGCTGCCCGCCCTCGGAGTTGTTGGTGACGGTGGTCATCACCAGCGGCACGTTGCCGGCGTTATCACGCAACACCCGCTCGAGCGCAGTGACATCCATGTTCCCTTTGAAGGGATGGATGGTCTGCGGCTCGCGCCCTTCCGCGATCGGCAGGTTGAGGGCTACCGCACCGCGGTGCTCGACGTTCGCTCGCGTGGTGTCGAAATGCGTGTTGTTGGGGACGATCGACCCGGGCTTGAGCATTGCGCCCGAGAGGATGTGCTCGGCGGCACGTCCTTGGTGCGTGGGGATCACGTGCTGAAACCCGGTGATCTCCTTCACCGACCTGACGAAGGCGTGAAAGGAGCGGCCGCCCGCGTAGGACTCGTCGCCCTTCATCATGCCGGCCCATTGGTACACCGACATCGCCCCAGTTCCCGAGTCAGTGAGGAGGTCGATGAGCACATCCTCAGCGTCGAGCTGGAATACGTTGTAGTGCGCCGCGCGGATCGCCGCCAAGCGCTGCGCGCCGGTCGTCTGGCGGATCGGCTCGACGGTCTTGATACGAAACGGCTCGATGATGGTGCTGAACTTCACGGGCGACTCGGCGTGAGGGGGATCCTCCGGTCACCTTCCGTACCACCGCGCGGCTCGCCATGCGCGATCACCGCGCCGGCGGAAAGGGCCTGACGTAGATCTTCGACGCACCCTCGGTGAAGGTACCATCACTAGCGATGGCGAAGACCTCGCGCAATAACTGCGCAATCTTCGCGCCGATCCATGCGTAGAGTAGATTCCCCGCAGCTGAAACAACTGCGGTCGTGGCCTTCGTCATTCCCGCACTTGCCCTCTATGGCGAGCTCTCGAATCGAGCCGATATTTGATGGATACCGCGGCCCTTGAGCGGCGCGTGGGCCGGTATGGCCACTGATGACAAGACTGGCGGGAGTTTTACGCTCACACCGGCTCGAGCATGCTCATAGAAATCGGACAAGTGGAGGCGATCTTCCGGTATCCCGTGAAGTCCATGGGCGGCGAACGACTCGAGGAAGCCAAGCTGGGCTGGCACGGCCTCGATGGTGACAGACGCCTGGCATTCCGGCGGATTGATAACCGCAGCGGGTTCCCGTGGCTAACAGCAAGCAAGCTTCCCGACCTGGTCCTGTTTGCGCCGCACCGCCGTGAAGACGGTGCTCAGGGAGACCTCCCTACGCATATTCGCACGCCGGATGGCGAAGAGATGCCTGTCTTCGGGGAGGACTTGGCCAAGGAGGTCGGACGTCGGCACGGGGCTCCTGTGCAGATGATGCAGTTGGATCATGGCATCTTCGATGAAGCGAGCATCTCCGTGATCGCGTCCGATACGGTGCGCGAGATCGGACGACTCGCAGGGCGGACCGCGGACGTGCGACGATTCCGCCCGAATGTTGTAGTTCGCTTACTGCGATCGGTTCCCTTCCAGGAGAACGAGTGGGTGGGTGGCGTGCTCTCATTCGGCGAGGGCGACAATGCCCCAGCGATCACCGTCACGATGCGCGACGATCGCTGCTCGATGGTGAACCTTGATCCCGACTCAGCGAGCCGTGCGCCAGAATTGCTGAAGGCGGTCGTTCGTGCGAACCAGAACACCGCGGGAGTCTACGGCACGGTCACTCGCGTCGGTCGACTGGCGGTCGGACAGACCATACTCCTCCGTGCGGCGGCCGAGAAAAGGGTTGGACACTGAATGCCTTCGCGACGAGCAAGCGCGCGAGTGGGTCTGTTGTTGACGGGCAGCGTTCTCGTCACATTCACTTTGCCCCTGCTCTTGCCGTTGCGGCGGCTCGCGAAGAGGCCGACTGGCAGGCACGCCGCAATGGTGATAGTGTGGTCGCAGCTAAACTAAGGCGCTAGACCACCACGACTTTCCGAGAGGCTACGTCGCTACAATGGCCAATGTGCTCGCCGTCGCAGGTCCGAATTCGAAGTACCAGATATCAGGCGCGCGGCCGGCGGGGTTTTGGGCCGGGCTCTGGCATGGCCTCATTTGCCCCATCACGTTCCTCATCAGCCTGTTCAATCCCGGCGTGCGGATCTACGAAGTCCATAATCGGGGTCGGCTCTATGATTTCGGCTTCCTGCTTGGCGCGTCGAGCACTCTTGGCGGGAGCGGGTCGCAGGCGCGATGACTGCGCCACGCGGTCTAACGGACGTTTGGCGTTAGCGCGCCGCCGGCCATGCTCACGCTGTTGCTCGCACTGCAGGTGACCACGCTCTCGGCGCAGACCACAGCGAATACTGTCTACGACCGCGTGATTCTCGGCGGACACGTGATGGATCCGGCCTCCGAACTCGATGCGGTCCGCAATATCGGGCTCCTCGACGGACGAATCGCCGTCATCACGACGCAAGCCGTACGCGGCCGGGACACGATCGAGGCACGCGGCCTCGTCGTCGCCCCTGGCTTCATCGACCTTCACGCTCACGGACAGACGCCCGAGACATATCGGTTCTATTCGCTGGACGGCGTGACGACAGCGCTGGAGCTCGAGCTCGGAACGTCGGACGTCCCTGCCTGGTACCGCGAGCGAAGCGCCGGCGAGCGAATCAACTACGGCGTCAGCATCGGCCACATCAAAGTCAGGATGTTGGTGATGCACGATTCGGGCACCTGGATGCCGGTGAGCGAAGGAGCCTATCGCGCGGCGACGCCGGCACAGATTGCCGAGATCGCGAAACGCATTGAGACTGGTCTCAGCGAAGGCGCGGTCGACATCGGCGCAGGGTTTCCATACACGCCGGCGGCAACACGAGATGAGCTATTGGCCGTGTTCCGCGTCGCCGCAAGGACCAAGACACCAGTACACGTGCACATTACCCCTGGCATCACTGGCCTCAAAGAAGCGCTTGCGCTTGCCGGCGAAACCGGTGCTCCATTGCATGTGGTGCACATCAATAGTGCCGGCCTCGCCGAAACGCCGGTGATGCTCGAGATGATCAGTGACGCGCGAGCTCACGGACGGGACGTGACCACGGAGGCGTATCCTTATGCGGCCGGAATGACAGAGATTCAATCCGCAACCATACAGGACACTTATAAAGCCGCTCCCGATGAGCGTTTGGCCGAGCTGGAATGGCCGAGAACGGGCGAGCGGTTGAATCGCGAGAGCTTTGAGAGGTATAGCAAGATCGGCGGCCCAGTCGTGGTTCATACCAACACGGAGCAGATGGTCGCGTTGGCGATAAACAGTCCACTCACCATCATTGCGAGCGACGCATACTGGCAGAACGGCACGGGGCATCCGCGGACAACAGGAACTTTCTCGAAGGTGCTTGGCCGCTACGTACGCGAGGCGCACTCGCTCTCGTTGATGGAAGCAATCCGCAAAATGACGCTCATGCCGGCGCAGCGACTCGAGGCGCGAGTGCCCGCGATGCGGCAGAAGGGGCGTCTGCGTGTTGGCGCAGACGCGGATATCACCATCTTCGACGCAGCGACGGTGGTGGATCGCTCGACGTACCGAGAGCCATCGCTATCGCCTGTTGGCATTCAGCACGTAATCGTGAACGGTGTGTCGGTGGTCGCGAATGCGCGGGCAGTCGAGGGCGTCGCGCCGGGGAATGCGGTGCGGGCACCGATTGACCGTCGCTGACCGCTCCAACCTACCGCGGCACGCCCTCGAAGGTCGCCGTCATTACACCAAACAGGAATCCATCGCCCTTTGCATCGGGATTCCGGAAAACCAGATACACGTCGTGCGGTCCCGACGTCGGCTTGAGCGTCGTGCGAAGTCGGGACGGGGGCGCGGCCGGGTCAGTGGTCGGGTGAATCAGCTCGCTCTCACCCAGCATGGCACCGGTCGGTGAATCGAGGTGCACTTCGATCTTGCCGCCCTTCGCCTGGTATTGAGCTGGCGCCACCGCGGTGAATACGACTGCGCCCACGCCTGTCAGGTCAATCTGCTTCAACGCGACGGACGCACCCGACCGATTCACGACGGTGATCTCGACCGGCAGCTCCGGCACGCTCTGCTTCGACACTCCCTCCGATAGTTCACCACTCGCAACCACCACGTTCGGCGAGCGGAGGACGATCGTCTTCTCCTTCGTGATCGCGGGCATCCCGTTCGCGCCGCGGTCGGCGTACGATGCGCGCAGCACGAGTGCCCCCTGGGGTGCATCACCCGACCCGGCCGGAGGGACATACGTGCCTCGGACAGGAAGGGAAGGCGCGCTCGTCTTCGGGTCGGCGAGGCTCAGGATATAAGCGACCATCGCTGACCCCTGGTCGTCGGTAAGATTGGGGTGCGCGGCCATCGCCACCTGCCCCCAGACGCCGGATCCTCCTTGGCGGATCTTCCGGACGAGACGCGCGGTCGCCGTGCTGTCGTTGTGATACTTGCGCGCGACATCCACATACGCAGGGCCGATGGATTTCCTGTTGAACTGGTGACAGGAGAGGCAGTCGCTTCCTTCGATCAGTCTTCTCCCCGTCGCGACTGCGCTCGACGCGGACCCGTCCTTCAGATACTGCGCGCTTACACCCACTCGGGCCGCCGGAATGGTCCCGCTTCGCAGCGAGCCGTCCTCACGATCCGTCACGCGCGCCGCATAGCGTACCGGAATGCCCGGGAAGAAGAACGACCGGTTGCTCCCGACGAGATCGATGTCAACGTTGGGCGGCTCGTTGCCGGCCACGATCTGCACGTCCGCAGTGGAGTGCGCGCCCTGAGGATCGGTCGCCGTGAGCGACGCCGTGTACGTACCCGGGCGAGTGAACGTGAACGACGGGTTGGGTTCGTTCAGTCTCTGCAACACGGCACCGCCCTTCCGTGAGATGGTCCACACGTATCGCAGCGAATCCTCGTCGAGGTCCATGGTGCCCGCCGAGGAAAGCTTCACGCGCATTGGGAGCGCGCCGGCGGGCTGATCGACAGCGGCTGCGACGATCGGCTTCCGATTGCCCGCGTTGTATTCGATGCGAACGAGCCGCGCGTCGTCGTTGCCCTTGAACCAGACGGTACCGTACTCGAGAACATACATATCTCCGCTCGGCGCGAACTCCATCTCAATCGGAGCACTGAATTTCGCGTTAGGCATGAAGCGTTCTATGGACACAAGGTCACCATTTGTGTCCATACTGACTGCCATGATCCAGTGGC
This sequence comes from Gemmatimonadota bacterium, assembly GCA_003131365.1. Lineage (GTDB taxonomy): Bacteria > Gemmatimonadota > Gemmatimonadetes > Gemmatimonadales > Gemmatimonadaceae > UBA4720. The sequence goes on from PKVB01000034.1 coordinate 11,731, forward strand.
GCATGAATTCGTAGATGAAAAGCTTTCCGTCGTAGTACTGCGGGAAAGGTCTGGCCGCGTTGCGGAAATCATTCCTATGAAATACCGGGCCTGCCGCGGATGCACGTCCGCCGCTGCCGACGATCGGGAACTCCGGAGACGCTGCGTACGGATACCAGATGTAAGCGCCGCGCGCGGGCGGCAGCTCGGTGAGGCCGGTGTTGTTGGGTGAGCGATTGATTGGATGCGCGGGATCGAACTTCTCTCCTGGCACCACTGTCACAGAATCCGAGAAGGTGGTTCTATAGTACGCCTGGTTGTTCCCGACGAAGTACGGCCATCCGTAGTTACCGGCGCTACGCGCCTGATTGATCTCGTCGTAGCCACGCGGGCCGCGTCCGGCGGAGTCTACGTTTGCGTCGGGACCGACGTCGCCCCAGTAGAGGAATCCGGTGTGTGAGTCCACCGAGATCCGATAGGGATTGCGGTGGCCCATCGTGTAAATCTCCGGTCGCGTCTTCGCCGTCCCCGGCGGAAAGAGATTTCCCTTGGGGATGGTGTACGTACCGTCGGGCTCGGGATGGATGCGGATTATCTTGCCGCGAAGGTCGTTGGTGTTCCCGGAGGATTTCTGCGCGTCCCATGGCATGCGCCCTGGCCGTTCGTCGACGGGTGCGTAGCCGGATGCGAACGGGTTCGAGTTGTCGCCGGTGGAGACGTAGAGGTTGCCCTTGCCGTCGAAGGCGATGGAGCCGCCGGTGTGACAGCACTTCAGGCGTTGAGTTCCCACCTCGAGCAGAATCTTCCGCGAACCGAGGTCGAGCGAGTCTCCCTTCATACGGTAGCGAGCGAGCACGTTCTTCGATTCGCGGCCGGCAGGCGAGTAGTACATGTAGACCCAGCCGTTCGTGGCGAAGTTGGGATCGGCGGCGAGTCCGAGCAGGCCGTCCTCCGCCTGACTGCTGTCCGCGTATTTCGTGCTGACCGGGATCGTTGCGATCCGTGTCGTGCGACCGTTCGCCGGCGTGTAGAGGTTGACGAAACCGTGCCGCTCGATGAACAGCACGCGGTCGTTGGGAAGCACGGCGAGCTCGACCGGTTCGTCCAGCTTCTGGGCGAGAACTACTTTCGTGAAGCGATTCTCTTCTGGCCTCGCGCGGCCGAAGTCGATCTTCCCCGTCCCCATCGCGTATCGCAATCCGCCGAGGAGGTGTCGCAGGAAGAGCGGCTCGGAATAGGTAGCCTCGGTGTGACCCATGTTCGTGTACCACGCCCGTCCGCCATCGAAGTCGTGATACCAGCTCATTGGGTGGTGGTCGCCGTTCGTCCCGCCCTCGTAACTTTTTTCGTCGATCTCGATGAGCACGTGGATTGTCGGGTCGATCGACTTGAAGTTGTAGAACTCGTCTTCACGCACCAACGTGTCGGGCATTCCAACCGTCGACGGGTGACTTTTGTCGAGAACCCGGTACGTGGCTTTACGAACATTCGGGTTGCCCGGGTGCCCGTTGAACCAGGCGCCCGCGAGTCTGCCGTACCACGGCCAGTCGTACTCCGTGTCCGTGGCGGAATGAATTCCCACGTATCCGCCACCGGCCTGGATGTAGCGCTCGAAATCGTCCTGCTGTGCGGCGTCCAGTACATCGCCGGTTGTGTTCAGCCAGACGACTGCGCGGTATCGCGCGAGGTTCTTCGAGGTGAAAGCGCCGGCGTCTTCGGTCGCGTCGACGGAGAACTGGTTCTCCTGTCCGAGCTTTCGGATGGCGGCGAGGCCGACTCCGATGGAGCTGTGGCGGAATCCGGACGTCTTGGAGAAGACGAGTACGCGGGATTCCTGGCTGCTTGCGGCGACCGGGACGCAGACGGAAGCGAGCAGAAACGCGAGCGGGACGAGTCGTTGCATGTGCGGTCCAAGGCTCAGGGGTGACGACCAGCGGACGGCGGCATGCCAATCTGCACCGCCGCCGCCGCCGTGGACAGAGGAGGCGTCGGAGATCTCGGTGACGTTACGGGTCTGTCAACTACACTGCCACCCGCTGCACGCCGAGGACAACGCGGTAAACGCTTTGCTCGCATCCGTGCTTTTGAGGAAGGCGGGCCACCACGTCATGGCTGAGGATCGCAAGCGTTTTCTCGATGCTGGCGCCGATGGCTATCTCAGCAAACCGTTTTCTCCCGAACAGCTTCATGCCGTGATCGAGTCACTACGTTCCCTCATTGACGCGCAGATTGCGCGCGTCGATCTTCCGGCATCCGCGGCCTAACAAACACAGGGAGCGCAGCGAATGCACCCGGGACCTAACATTTCGGTGGGGCTGACAAGCTTTCGTACTCTTGTCCCAAACCTTCTCATCTGCCTTGCCGCATCGGCTTGCGGGCATCACCACGTCAATCCTCCAGTAGAACCCTACCGCGACAGAGCGATCTGGATCGAGCCCACGAGCGGGTGCACGGACGCGTCGCCGAAATTCCTGCCGAAATTCAGAGCGTCTGACACACTCTCAGGCGCCAATGCGAAGCTTCATGCCGATCAGCTCAGTGCCTGGCTTGCTCGCCGAGTTCCGGGTGGGTGGGCGTACGGACCCTCGATCGACGGAAGCAATCACGCGACACTTTGGCTTCGAGATCCATCACAGAAGCGCGCCGCTATTGCCGCGCTCGACTCTCTAGCGCCGCCGAATCAGCTCTTTCCCGCGACGCGCCCGGATTCAGTTGTTGCGCTGCCAGCGAGGTGGGACTACGCGGAACTATACGATTGGATGGAATATCTCCAAGGCGCCCTCGGTGGAGCACGAGGCTCTGGAGTCAACGGTTGGGGAATTGATACTTCCCACAATCGAATCCTTTTCGGCGTCGAGACGCGAGAGACGCTGCCGACAATGGTGAGTTGGCTTGTTGGAAAGGGAATTCCCTGTGGTCTCGTCGCGGTCGAAGTCACCGGCCCGATACGGGTGAGCCAAACGGTCGGGCTCGAGGTCGAGGTTGGCAGTGGCGAAAAGGTATTTACCCGGTAACTCGCGTTACCTTACGCGCAGATGAGCAACCCTCACGAGGTGTCGCGCCGCGACTTCCTGGCATCGTCGGCGACCGGTCTCGTCGCGCTCGCGCGTGGCTCGGAGAGTCTCGCGTGGCGCAAGGAGTCGCAGCTGGACGGTGAACTCCTCTACGTAGGAACGTATACCGAAGACGCCCGGCGTGACGGCATCTATCTCGTCCGCATGGACAGGCGCTCGGGGAAGCTACAGCGAGTCGGCTCGGCGGACGCCGGCGCAAACCCGTCGTTCCTCGCCATCCACCCGAACGGCCGCACTCTCTACGCCGTGAATGAAGTCGAGAAGTACAACGGGAGGGCGACCGGTGCGGTGAGCGCCTTCGCGATCGCGAGCGACACCGGGACGCTCACTCGACGCAACGAGCAGCCGTCGGAAGGTGCTGCGCCTTGCTTCGTGAGCGTGGACCGTAACGGCCGGGTCGTGCTCGTCGCCAACTACAACGGGGGCAGTGTCGCGCTGCTCCCGATCGGGGCCGATGGATCACTCGCGCCGGCGACTCACGTGGAACAGCACACGGGCAGCGGACCGAATGCTGAGCGGCAGGGTGCGCCGCATGCCCACTGTATCGTTGCCGACCCCTCCAACCGCTTCGCGCTCTCCGCAGACCTCGGCGTCGACCGCGTGTACGTTTACCGTCTCGACCTCGAAGGAAAATCGCTGCGTCACATCGAGGCTGGCGACGGGGTCATGCGCCCCGGCGCGGGCCCGCGCCACATCGCTTTTCACCCAACGCTGCCATTCGTATTTGTTACCAATGAGCTCGATTCCACGGTGGCTACGCTTCGCTTCGACGCCGAGCGCGGCGCACTGTCTCCGCTCGACACCCGCTCGACCGTCCCGGCCGGGTGGACCGGAACGAATTACCCGGCCGACATCCACATCGCGCCATCCGGGCGCACGTTGTACGTGTCGAACCGCGGCCACAACAGTCTCGCGGTGTTCTCCGTGGCGGAGTCGACCGGCGCGCTCGCGCTCGAGCAGGTGGTCTCGACGGACGGCGACTGGCCGCGCAATTTCACCCTGGATCCGACAGGCCGGTGGCTGCTCGTCGCCAATCAGCGGTCCGACTCCGTTGTCGTGTTCGGGTGCGATCAGGAGAGCGGCCGGTTGACACCGACGCGCGAGCGGATCGCGTTACCGAGTCCAGTCTGCCTGCGGTTCCTGACGCGCGCGGGGGGGCAACTGGGCGCAGTATAAGGTTCTTCCGGGCAGGACCCACTACAGCGCGATCCGCAATCTCAGCGAGCCCGGCGACGCGGTGTTCTCAATCGTGCGTGATTTTGTCCGACAGTTCAGTGGCGATCGATCGGGAATGAGAGGCAAATGAAGGCGTGGCCTAACGTACGTAGCAGCCGACAAGCACCTTTGACGATTCTCCGAGGAGGTTCAGATGCATTCGTCCAGGTCTTTCACGGCCATCATATTTTGGGGTCTGACAAACGGAATTGCTCTAGCCGCGCCGGTAGCGATCGCCGCGCAAGGAACCGGTACCTCTCCTAGCCCTCGCGCGGCCAACGCCGCCGCGCCGGAGTTCGTGAAGTATCACGCCGTCCGGTGGCAACGAATTTTTCCCAAACTCGGGGCGCGCTCCCCGGAGATCTCGATCCTTCGCGTCGACCCGTCGTCGCATGCGACACAGCTCCTGCTCCGCGTGCCGCGCGATTTCCACGTCTCCAAACACTGGCACACCGCGAACGAGACGCACACGATCGTGAGTGGAACGTTCGTCATGGACTCGGCCGGGACGCGCATCGAGCTCGGGCCGGGCTCGTTCAACTTCATGCCCGCGAAGATGGTGCACGAGGCGTGGACAAAGCCCAACGAGGGTACCGTGCTGTTCATAACCGTCGACGGCGCCTGGGACGTGAACTTTGTCGAAGGCCCGCCGACCGGAGAGTTTGCGTCCAAGCGGAAGCGGTAGCAGAAACTGAACCTTTTCACCCGTGATGGCTGAAGATCAGTGGACCGAAGTTGATCCAGGGTTTGTTATGCGGATTTTAGATCGTTGACTTGAGCGCGCCGGAAGCAACTGCTGGAATGGTCGTTGACGATGCCGACGGCCTGCATCCAGGCATAGACGATCGTCGGGCCGACGAACTTGAAGCCGCGGCGCTTCATCTCCTTGGAGATTTGCTCGGACAGGGGCGACGTTGCGATCGCGGTGCGGCCGTCGCCCTTCACCACCTTGCCGTCGGTGAAAGACCAGCAGAAGTCGCCGAAGCTCTCGCCCTTGTCCTCCAGCTCGCGGAAGATCTGAGCGCCGCGGATCGTCGCTTCGATCTTGGCCCGCGCGCGGATGATGCCGGTGTCGGCCATCAAGCGTTCTATTTTCGCCTCGCTGAATCGAGCGACCTTTTTTGGGTCGAAGCCGGCGAAGGCCTTCCGAAACGCTTCTCGTTTTCGCAGGACGATGATCCAGGCCAGTCCGGCCTGGAACCCTTCCAGCATCAACATTTCCCATAGCATGCGGGAGTCGCGCTGGGGGACGCCCCATTCCTCGTCATGATAGGCGCGCATCAGCGGGTCGCCCTCCGCCCAGGCACAACGATGATGATCCGTCATGCGCGATCTCCTGTTCCGCGTGAGTCAGGGTTTGTTCGCGGCCTAATTCGCCGAGACCGCCATCCATTCCTGGTTCGGCGCGAAGAGAAACACCATGCCGCCATCTGCGAGTTCCGGAAGCACACGCTGAGCGCGCCCCTGTTCCATCGCGGGACAACCCTCACTCCGTCCAGCTCTGACCGCGGTCACATAGGGCGCGCCGTGAGCCACCACGCCCCTCGCGAGTGCGTTGTCGTTGAAGTTTCCGGACACACCTTTCAAGCGCAGTCCGATGGAGCTGTACGACCGCCCACCAGTGTGGCCATGGAACTCGTAGATGTTCTCCGCGAGGTAGAGCCCGAGCGAGGTCGCGGCGCTTCCAGGCGCATTCGAGAAGCGGGTCGGGATACCATACTGTGTCCGCGACGATCCACGGCCGTGGGCAACCGCGAATGGGCCTTCGAGAATCGTCAGCGCCCGCATGTCGAAGATGTAGCCGCGCGGCTCGGTGCTCGGCAGTCCGTAGTCGACAAAGTACAACAACGGCTTCCTCACCTCGTCGGGATGCGCGGCTTCGAAGGCGAAGTAACTGTGGAACGCGGACTCGAGCGCCATTGGATGACTTAGCGGGCGCACCGCCCCCGCGAAGGCGCGAAGCGCGGCACTACTCTTCGCGAGAAGACCTTCCCTCGCCGTCTCGTCGACTGAGACCACCGAGCGAGTGCCAGCCATCAGTGTGGCCGGCCCAAACAAAGCCGAAGCGTGCACGTCCGCTCCGGGAATGAAGCGCCCGCCAGCCAGGATCAGGGCGAAAGCGCCGATCAGTCCGTTCTTCAAATATTTGCCCAGCCCCACACTCGGCTCCTTCGACCTGCGGCGATTCGTCGCCATCATACGTGACAGACTACAGGAGCGGACTGGACCGCTCCTGCAAGGAATCTTCGGGTTGTAATGATTAGACTCTCAAAGTATCGAGTTGGAAACGGCGTTGCGAGCGTTTTTTTGGTTTGCGTTCCAGTTTATCGAGCCTGCGACTCGAACTCGGTCGCCATGCAGCTCGGACATATGCTGTGGCTGAACTGGGTCGACGTGTGCCGGGAGATGTAGTTCTCGACGGTGTGCCAGTAGTTCTCATCGTCACGGATCTTCCTGCAATACGAACAGATCGGCAATATCTCGCGCAGAGTGTTCAGCTCGGCCAGCGCGGCCTGAAGCTCCCGCACCAGTTTTTCGCGCTCTTCCTCCGCCTGCTTTGCTGCGGTGATGTCACGCGCCATGGAGTAGATGACGCGGTCGGCGGAATCCGACGCCGCATTCCAGTGAAACCATCGAAATGAGCCATCCTTGCAGAGATAGCGATTCTCGAAGGAGAGCGCTTTGCCGCCCGCTCTGACGAGGGCGTTCTGCTTCAGCGTGCGCCCGCGATCATCCGGGTGCACGAACTCGATGAACGGCCGCGACATCAGCTCCTCGACGGTGAAGCCGAGTGTTCGCTCCCACGCCGGATTGAGCCGCTTGAAGTGTCCGTCGAAGTCGAGATGGCAGAGCATGTCGATCGAGGCGGAGAAGAAGTGGTCTTCCACTTCATGGACCGCGTTCGCCGCTCCTTGCTTGCGGAGAGCAAGCTCGATGATGGCGCGCAGCTCCCGATCCGTGCCCGGCTTGACGACGTAGTCATAGGGATCATTCACGCTGGTCGGCGGCAGGCTTGCTTCGTCCGCCTCAGCGATCATGAAGACGACCGGGATCTTCCCGTACCTGCGACGCTCACCGGTCCCAACGCTGCTCATCTCGCCGCGGAGCTTGATGTCCATCATCATCAAGTCCGGCGGCGCCTGAGCCGTCATCGCGTTGGCCTCATCCCCAGAAGAGGCGATGCCAGTCACCTCGTATCCGAGCTTCGTGAGCCGCCTCTCGAGCTCCTTGGCGACGATTATCTCGTCGTCCGCGATCAGGATTTTCTGCTTAGTCACGTGGTGCCCGGGTCCTTTGCCTGCGTCGAAATGAGGGAAGGCGACCCGATTGGCCGACAACTTCCCTAGGTCGCAATCTACCCGGTTTTCGCCCCATCTACGCAGGTGTATCGAATGCGCGTCAGGTCATGCGAGAAATCGCGAGCTCATCCTCGTTCATCTCCGCCAGGATGTCACCGAACAGCGGAGTACTGAGATAGCGCTCGCCGGTGTCGGGAAGCATGCAGAGAACGGTCGTCCCCTTCGGCGCGCCTTTGCAGACTTCGAGTGCGGCGGCGAACGTGGCGCCGGAGGACGTGCCGACGAAGATTNNAATTCCTTCGTTCATCGCGAGCTGCCTGCTCCACTGCATCGCCAGGGGTCCGGGAATCGTGATGACCTGATCGACGATACCCATGTCCACGGCATCGCCTGTGAGTTTCGCGATGAAGTCGGGACTCCAGCCCTGGATCGGATGTGGCTTCCAGGCGGGGTGGCGCGACTTTGGTGAGCCGTCGGACTCCCGCTCCTGCGGCGTGGCGCTGGTGAGCATGGGCGCGTCGGCCGGCTCGGAGACTACGACCTTCACCTCAGGCCGCTCCTTCGCGAGCACGCGCCCGACTCCTTTGAGCGTCCCGCCGGTTCCGAAGCCCGTCACCCAGTAGTCCAGCCGCTCACCGGCAAAATCGGCGATGATCTCTCTCGCCGTCGTTCGCGAATGGTACTCGGCATTCGCCTCGTTCTCGAACTGCCGCGTGTAGAACCATCCATTTTTCTTCGCGAGCACGATCGTCTTCTTGACCATCCCGATCGCGCCCTCGGCGGCGGGGGTCAGAACGACCTTTGCTCCGAGGAAGCGCATCAGCTTGCGCCGCTCGATGCTGAAGGACTCCGCCATCGTGACAACGAGTGGATAGCCCTTCTGCGCGCACACCATGGCGAGTCCGATGCCGGTGTTGCCACTCGTCGCTTCGACAACGGTTTGTCCCGGCTTGAGCGCGCCCCGACGCTCAGCGTCCTCGATGATGCCAAGGGCGAGGCGATCTTTCACCGAGCCGAGCGGATTGAACGCTTCGATCTTGACGTAGAGGTTGACGTTCGGCGGCGCGAGCTTGCCGATTTTGACAACAGGCGTGTTGCCGACGGTCTCGAGGATGTTGGCGAATTTTGTCATGGGTCGTGTGTGGTTGTTGGTTCCGAAGTACCACTTCCCGCTAGCCCGAATTATATCCGCTGTGACCGCCACAGGCGCAAGGTTACCCCGGGCTTCCCTTCCTCTGCCCCGCCATCGGAGTGACCGACGCCACGATCGCTTCCGCGATCTCATCCTCGACGGCGAAGATGTCTTTGACATCCCGGTCGAACACATCGGCCCATTGCATCACGTCGTCACCGGTGTTGCTCAGACGCGCGGTCACGCGCAGCCTATCGCCAATGCGCTCCACCGTTCCCTCGAGCACGAGACGCGCCGCGACGTTGGCGGTGCTGGTCGTGTCGCTGTGCCGCTTTACTGAGCGCGGGCGGCCGGGCGCAAGAACGCGCAGGCCCTCCGTCCTCATCAGCTTGCCTGCGACAGCATTCGTCAGTCCCGTCGCGAGATAAGCGTTCGTCGAATCGGCACCCAGATTCACGAACGGTAGCACGGCGATGACACCGAGATTGACCGGCATGCGCGCGCCGGTCGTCGACTCCGCTTGAACGGATGAATTGCCGGCGTGCAGTCTCTCATAGACCCCCGCGCTGACGACGATCGCGCCGACCAGAGCCAGCGCGCCGATCACCGCGCGTTTTACCCGTGTTCCGTGACGCGCCATCTTCGGAGTCGACGACGCGAACGATCCGGTGAACGTCTCCGGATCCTCCAGCGCTTCGACGAGCGCAGTCGCGGTCTGCGGACGGTCGGCGGGATCGATCGCCAGACAGCGCGCGATCAGTCGCTCCAGGCCCGCGGGCACATCGTTCCGGATCGTCGAGAGCGGCGGCGGCGGAAGAGTGAGCCTCGCCGTCAGCATTGCGCGCGGACCGAGATTCGCGAAGGGAGCGGCGCCGGCGAGCATCTCGTACGCGGTTATTCCGAGCGAATAAATATCCGCCCGCCCATCGATGTCTGGATCACCCGCCGCCTGCTCCGGCGCCATGTAGAGAATGGTGCCGAGCGACATCCCCGTGTTCGTGAGCCCGGCGCCCTTCTCGCCTGACCTGCGCGCGGAGGACAGCGCCTTCGCGACGCCGAAGTCCGTCACGGTCGCGGAACCGGCGGCCAGGAGAACGTTGCCGGGCTTGATGTCGCGGTGCACGACGTCGTGCTCGTGCGCGAACGCCAGCGCCCGCGCCACATCCTTCATGATGCCGAGTGTCTCGCGAACACCGAGCGTGCGGCTGCGGCGCAGCCTGATGTCGATCGACTCGCCATCGACGTACGGCATCACGAAATACGGAAGTCCGTCCAACTCTCCCGCTTTGAGTATCGGGACGATGTGCGGGTGCTGCAGCCTCGCGACCGTCAGTATCTCGCGACGAAAACGCTCGGCTGATACGCTCGCCGCCAGCTCAGGCGGGAGAATCTTGATGACGACCTTGCGCCCCAGGTCGTGGTCCTCGGCCACGAACACGTGAGCCATCCCGCCGCCAGTGAGCTCACGCTCAATGGTGTAGGATCCGCCAAGAGCGGAAAGCAGGCGATCTGAGATAGAGGACATTGAGGAGTTAGTGTCTGCAAACCTGTCAGCCTATTAGATAGCAGAAGGGGACAGAAGGTTGGCACCCGTATTAGATCGCACACAGACGGGATTAACGTCCAGCCGAGGCGCGCGTCTACTCTACAGCACGCTGCGAGGAAGAACATGCGTATCACAAAACTGATCGGAATGGCCGCGGCGATGCTCCTGAGCGTCGCACCCGTTGGCGTATTTGCGCAGAAAACCGGTGCGAAGACACCGGCGAAAACCGTTATAGCGCGCTCCGATGTACGCGAGCTCCCCGCCGACCAGCAGATAATCCAGGCATTGAATCGCCTCACCTTCGGTGCGAAACCCGGCGACATCCTCAAGGTTCGCGCGATCGGCCTCGACAAATGGATCGATCAGCAACTCCAACCCGAAAAGATCAACGATGACGCGATGAGCGCGTTCGTCCGGAATTATTCCGCGCTCGACCAGAATCAGAACGATCTCCTCAAGCAATACGCCGAACAGCAGCAACAGCGCAGAGAAGTGAAGCGCGACCGCGCGGATACAACGCAGGGAATGACAGCAGATGAGATCGCGCAGATGCGTCAGCAGCAGCAGCAGGGCAATTCGCGCCGCCAGGTGGTGACACAGCTCCAGTCATCGCGCGCGGCGCGGGCGGTGGCGAGCGAGCGGCAGCTCCAGGAAGTCATGACCGATTTCTGGGAGAACCACTTCAACATCTACGCGGCGAAGGGCGCGCCCGAGCCATACTATCTCGTCGATTTCGACCAGAACGTCATTCGCCCGCGCGCGCTCGGGAAATTCCGCGACCTGCTCGAAGCGGTTGCGCAGAGCCCGGCGATGCTCTTCTATCTGGACAACGCGCGCAGCATGGCTGACAGCAGTCGGCCGACGCTCAATGCACAGAACGAGCTCCCCCGGGCTCGACCGCTCGGCAGAGGCGGATTTGGCGGGATCATGGGAGTCATGCGAGCCGGGCAGCAGAGACAGCGGCAGCAACAACAGCAGCAGCAGCGGAAGCGCCAGGGACTGAACGAGAATTACGGGCGCGAGCTGCTCGAGCTGCACACGTTGGGCGTCGACGGTGGATACACACAGCAGGACGTGATCAACGTCGCGCGCGCCTTCACCGGCTGGACGATCAAGCCTCCCGCACAGGGCGGCGGCTTCATTTTCCGTCCGCAGGTGCACGACGCGGGCGAGAAGCTGGTGCTCGGCCACAAGCTCGCTGCGGGCCGCGGGATGGACGACGGCGAAGACGTACTTGACATTCTCGCGAAAAGCCGGGCCACGGCGCACTTCATCTCATTCAAGCTGGCGCGTCGCTTCGTGAGTGATTCTCCGTCGAAGGCGCTGGTAGATCACGCGGCTCAAGTCTATCTCGCGACCGACGGCGACATCCGCGAGGTTCTGCGCTCGATCATTACGTCGCCCGAGTTTTTCTCGCAGCAGGCATTTCGCAGCAAGGTGAAATCGCCATTCGAGGTAGTCGTGAGCGCGATGCGCGCTCTCAACGCCGCTCCCGACAGCACGCCGCGCACCGCACAGGTGATTGCGTATCTCGGGGAGCCGATCTTCGGACACCAGGCGCCCAACGGGTGGCCCGAGACCGGCGAGTCGTGGATGAATACGGGCGCGATTCTGAATCGAATCAACTTCGGAATGGCGGCCGCGGCAGGACGTCTGCCCGGCGCCAACATCCGCGCGTTGCCCGCGCTCGACACGATCGGCTCGGCGCCGCGCGACAAGCAGGTAGATGCAGTCGTCGCGACGATACTGAACGGCATGGTGTCTCCCGATACGCGCGCGGTGCTGCTCTCGGGCGAGCATCCGATGCTCGCCAATGGCGCGGGGGCGAAGGGAATACAGAACATGGCACCCGCCGAGGCGAATCCTGATTCAGAGATGTCGGGAGAAGCAATGGCCGACGGCGCCAACGGACAGAATGCGGTGCGCGCTCGGCGCAATCAGAATCAGGGCGGGAAAGGCGGAGCGCTGCAGGGACGCGGCTTTGCAAACATTCCGCAGCTCACCGGACTCTCGCAGATCGTGGGACTCGCGCTGGGCTCGCCGGAGTTTCAGCGGCACTAGGAGAGGAACATGGAACGCAGAGCATTCATGAAGTCGGGCGCACTGGCGCTCGTGACGATGGGATTGAGCCCGAGCTTTCTCCGGCGCACAGCGTTCGGGATGGAGCTGGTCAACGCGCCCAAGGGAAAGGTGCTGATCTGTCTCTTCCAGCGGGGAGCCGCTGATGCGCTCAACATCGTCGTCCCGCATGGCGAGCGGGCGTACTACGCGATGCGGCCCTCCATAAACATTCCCCAGCCATCTCGGAGTAGCCCCGGCGGAGCGATCGATCTCGACGGATTCTTCGGACTGCACCCTGCGCTCGCGCCGCTCAAGCCTCTATACGATCGGAAAATGCTCGCGCCGATTCACGCGGTGGGCAGTCCGAGCACGACGCGCTCGCACTTCGATGCGCAGGACTACATGGAGACGGGCACACCCGACAACAAGGGAACGGCGGATGGCTGGCTCAATCGCTATCTCGCCGTGAAGGGAACGTGCGACGAGTGCAACCTCGCCAAGACTCCCTTCCGCGCCGTATCACTGACGCCGCAGACGCCGCGGATTCTCGAAGGGCCGAGCGCGACGGTCGCGATGAACAGCCTCGACGAGTTCAGCGTGCGCGCTACCGGCAGCTCGGCGGAGCGTCTCGAAGCATTGTACCGCACGGGATCCGCCGATCTCGTACACGGAACAGGCGCCGAGATGTTCGACGCGGTCAAGATGCTGCGCTCGGCGAATCCGCAGAAATATCTGCCGCAGAACAACGCCGAATATCCGAGATCGCAGTTCGGACAACGGTTGCTGCAGATCGCGCAGCTGATCAAGGCCAACGTCGGACTCGAGATCGCGTTCGCCGATGTCGGCGGCTGGGACACGCACGTGAATCAGGGCGGGGCGACGGGTCAGCTGGCGCAACGGCTCGACGATTTCTCCAGATCGATCGCGGCGCTCGTCACCGATCTTGGCGACAGGATGGACGATGTCGTGATTCTCACGATGTCAGAGTTCGGACGGATGGCGAGGGAGAACGGAAATCGCGGGACGGATCACGGTCACGCCGGCGCGCTGTTCGTGATCGGCGGGCACGTGAAGGGCGGCAAGGTGCACGGGAAGTGGCCGGGTCTGGAGCAGGAGCAGCTCTATGAGGGACGCGATCTCGCGCTCACGACTGACTTCCGTTCGGTCTTTGCCGAAGTCGTGCAAGATCACCTTGGCGCGCGTTCTCTCGATCGCATCTTCCCCGGCTTCGTTGCTTCCCCACGCGATTTCGTTGGTCTCGTGTAGGCAGACACCGCATCGCGCCATGCAGGCGATGTATCAGCGAGGCGGCACTCACTCCAACATCACTCGCTCGCAGACCTGGAGCCTGCGGATGGTGCGTGCACGACGGTGAGAAGGAAGAGGCCACCGGTCGCAGACCGTGCGGAATGCTCAACGCCAGGTGCGAGGACGAGCACATCCCCTGTGTTCAGTGGATACGCGCGGCCAAGTGCCTCAAAGAGAACCTCGCCCTCGAGGACGTGTACGGTGACCGGTCCCTCGGTGCTATGCGCAGGCAGATCTCCACCAGGCGCAATGCCAATGATGGTGAGCCGCAGCGGTCCTTCCTTTACGAGTGTGCGGGCGCTCCGTCCATGCCGGGCGAGGAGTACGGGGTCAATCATCCGTTCGTCCTGGGTTAGATGCCGGACGAGGACTTCGCCTTCAATAGTGCGGTGCATCGATGACATGGTAGCGCCTCTCGAATGTATTAGTTGTAGAAAGCCTCGAACGACGCTTCGCGTCATTAGAACTTGAAGATCTTGCCCAGCGCCTTGCTGATCTTCTTGCCGAAATCGTTCGACCAATCGCGCTGGTTCTGCCAGTCTCCGTTGTTCTGATCGTTGCCCGTGTCGGGGCCGTGCTCCGGGCACGGGATCGTCGGTAGCTCCCGCTCGGGCTTGTAGTATTCGTTGCGCGACACCGGGCACCATTCGGTGGCGAGGTATCCGGTCGTCGGATCGATGATGCGCTCCACCATTCCGACCGGCGGGTTCCATGCATTCGGTGATGCGTACTCGCGCCAGCCATTCTGGTAGAAGTCGACCCACGCGGGCGCGGCGAGCCTGCCGCCCGATGCGTCGCCGCTGATCGGGGCGGGATTGTCGAAGCCGAACCAGAATGCCGCGACGATTGTCGGCGTGTAGCCGACGAACCAGACATCCGTGCCGCTGTTGGTCGTTCCCGTCTTGCCGGCAACGAGTCCTTTCACGCCATCATCGCGCACGACCTTGCCGGTGCCGTAGTCGACGACTGACTGCAGCATCGATGTCACCTGATACGCGTCACGAGGATCCATCACCTGGGTCGGATTTCGCATTGGCTCCTGAGAAATCCAGATGGGAATGCCATCGGAGGTGGAGATGCTTTTCACGAGCCACGCGGTGACTTTGTGTCCACCGTTGGCAAACGGCGCGTACGCAGTGACGAGCTCGATCGGCGTCACTTCGACAGAGCCGAGCGCCATGGACGGGACGTTGGGAAGCGCGCTGACGATTCCGTTCTTGTGCGCGGTCTCGATGATTCGCGGAATGCCGACTGCCTGACTGACGCGCACCGTTGCGGCATTGGCCGATTTGATCAGCGCCTTCCTGAAAGTGATGCGTCCGAAGTATTCGTCGCCGTAATTGGACGGCGACCAAACGTCGCGTCCCTGAATGATGTCGATGGGATCGTCATCCACTTCGGATGAAGGCGTATATCCCGCGGCCATCGCCGCGGCATAGACGAAAGGCTTGAACGCGGAGCCGGGCTGACGATGCGCGAGCAGCGCGCGGTTGAAGTTGCCGCGCTCGTACTGTCGCCCCCCGCTCAGCGCACGGATTTCGCCGGTCCGTGGATCGATGCCCACCATCGCGCCCTGTATCAGAGCGCGACGACCCGTCTCCGACTGGATCGAGGCGGCCTGGCGTCGAACCGCGCGATCGGCCGCGATCTGGGCGTTGCGATCCAGTGTTGTCCGAACGGTGAGATCGACGATGTCGGCGCTTCCGCTCTGGATGACCGAATCGACTGTTGCGCGCACCGCATCGAGCGCGTAGGAATCGTTCGGGTCCTGGGGCTTATACTCATCGCGTGCGATTCGGAGCGGCTGTGCCTGGAGTCCCGGCAGTCTGTTGGCCGAAACGTAGCCTTCCTTGACCATGAGACTCAGCACGAGATTCCGCCGAGTGAGCGCGCGGTCCGGGTGGCGGCGCGGCGTGTACGCCGACGGCGCTTTCGGAAGCGCGGCGAGCATCGCGGCCTGGGGCAGGTTCAGCTGACTGACGCTTCGACCAAAGAGATCTCTGCTCGCTGCCTCTACGCCGTACACGCCGTTGCCCATGTAGATGACGTTGAAGTACAGCTCGAGGATCTGCTGCTTGGTGAGAGAACCCTCGATCAGACGCGACAGCCTGAGCTCTGCCAGCTTCTGACGGAGCGACCGGGGCGGATACTTTCGAACCGCGAAGGTGTTGCGCGCCACCTGCATCGTGATGGTGCTGAATCCTTCGCGCGTGCGCCCGGCTTTCAGATTCGTGATGAGGGCGCGAGCGAATCCGCGCCAGTCGAGTCCGCCGTGCTGGTAGAACCGGCGGTCTTCGGTCGCGATGAAGGCCTGCTGTACGAACACTGGGACGGATTTGAGAGGAACGTTGATGCGCCGGACGAGCTGCAGCCGCCCCATGAGGCGGCCGTAGCGATCGAGGATGCTGCCGCCTTGATCGGGCGCAAAGGTCTGGATTGCGCGAGGCGTCGGGCAGCCGTCGAAGCCGCACGTCACCAGCCACACATCCGTGAAGTAAACCGCTAGAATACATGTGGCGAACAGGCCGAGCAGGATCGCGCGGCGTCTCGCCTTTATCTCCAACAGTACTCGGGAAAAATGTATCGTTCTGTCCTCGTCTCTTTCGTTTTCGTTGTGTCCGCTTGCAAGGTCGGTGCGAATTCGGCTTCCGCCGCGAGCTCACCGTCCGCCACGAACAGTAATGCCGCCGTCTCGACTACCGTAGCGGGCGCGCCGGCTCAGAATGCTGGTACATCAGACACCTCACGCGCCGCAACGGGTCCAGTTTCCACTACGGAAAGTCCAGCGGCTGGTTCCGCTGCCAATACGGCGGGCCTGGCCGCCGCACCAGCTTCAGGCGCTACGCAATCAGGTACAGCAAACCCGAATCGCGTTCCCAATGAGATGGGACGAATAATGGTGCTGGAATATCACTTGATCACCGACCACAATAGTGATTACGCGCGCGAGCGCGGCCAGTTCAGGAAGGATCTGGAGCTTCTCTACAGTCGCGGTTACCGGCCGGTGAACATGACCGATGTGCTGGACAAGAAGCTGAATCTTCCGAGAGGATTGTCACCGGTGGTCTTTGTTTTTGATGACGCCTCTCCCGAGCAGTTCCGCTACATCGATAACAACGGGACGCTCGAGATAGATCCGACCAGCGGAATTGGGATCTGGCTCGATTTCAAGAAGACTCACCCTGACTGGAATAACAAGGCCGTCTTCTGTCTTCTCAACGGGGCGAACGCGGGACACAACTTCTTCGGCGATCGCGGAATCCAGGGGCAGAAATCGAACTGGAGATTCCGGAAGGTGAAGTGGCTCGCCGACAACGGGTTCGAGCTGTGCGATCACACGGTGTGGCACGCGCAGCTGAACAAGTTCTCCGACGCGATCGTGCAGGAGCAGATCGCGCGCAATGCGTTGGCGATCGATTCAGCCGTGCCGGGATACAAGATCAGATCGATGGCGTTGCCGCAGGGGTTGTGGCCGAAGAATCGCGCGCTGGCGAGCAAGGGATCGTGGATGAATCCCAAGACCGGCAAGACGGTGAGCTACGAGTGGCCGGTCGTGTTCGAGGTAGCGGGTGGGCCGATGCGGAGCCCGTACGATCCGGCTTTTAACCCCGGCATGACTCCACGCATTCAGGTGATCGGGAACGCGATCGGGGCCATGATCGACAAGCTCGAGAAATCGGGCAACGCATACATCTCTGACGGCAATCCAGCGGTCGTCGCGAAGCCGCCAGCTGGTACTGCCGCAGTGAGCGGCGCGAAGAAGTAGTAGCGCGGCTACTGGTGTTGTCGCCCATCAGTCGGCCGAGGGTGTCCTCTTCGGCTCCGGGCTCTCGCTCGTTAGTGGTCCGATCGGATCGGTGCGAAACTAAGCATCAGTCGCTCGGAGATGGCGTCGGCGCACCGATTGTCGCTCGTGGGTCGTCGCCTGCGAGGACACCCTCGCCCTCCTTCCCGCTGAGTTCGTAACTGCACGCGGCGCTTCGCGCCGCGTGGTGTGCGCCAGTGCCGCGGCGCACTCGCGCGCCGAAGTTCCGCGATGGCGTCCGAGATGTGCAGGTCGCGCCCGTGGGCGGCCGGACCGGCGCGGCTAGCCGCGTCCGCGCGCTTAGGCGCGCGGAGATTCGGTGAGAGGTGAACGAGCGTCGCGCACGAAATTATGGCGTGCGCACCGTCATAGATCTCACCCAGGGAGGCGACGCGTGTCCTCGTAGGCCGCTCCGCAGCCCAGGCGCCGAGCGAAGCCGGCAGCCGTACGCGGCGAAGAGCCGCGTGGGCGAGGACGAGCGGCCGTAGAGGACACGCGTCGCCGACCGCGCGCAGTGAGCTAGAATGCCAAAGACGCACGGCGATGCTAGTTCGCGAGACGCTCGACTTCAGACCACCTATCAACAGCGCGCCGAAGATGCGGAATCACAATAGACCCGCCAACGATGAGACCGACAGAGAGCGACTCGAAGATCTCGGCACGCGAGACGCGCTCCTCGGCACAGCGAGTGAGATGATACGTCACGCAGTCATCACACCTCAGCACCAGGGATGCGACGAGGCCGAGCAGCTCCTTGGTCCTGACGTCGAGCGCGCCGGCTTCGTAGGTGCGGGTGTCGAGTGCGAAGAACCGGTTGATGACCAGGTTCCCTTCGTTGAGAATCTCGACGTTCAAACGCTGGCGGAATTGGACGAAGTCCTCGAGCGAAGCACCATGCTCGTGCGGTCGGTCATCGCTGCTCTCTATGGACGATGAGCCGACCGCCTTTTCAATCCTTCTTTTCGGATTCTTCCGAGTCAAAATTTCCACCCCTTGAGCGTCTTGATCGCCTTCTCCAGCGCAGCGCGTTGATCAGCGCGGTCGGCCGTTGCCAGCAATTCTTCGTAGGTGTCGATGGCGAGATCGACCGCCTGGTAGTCGTGCTCCGCGCCTGCCAGGCTCGCCGCGTTGTCGGCAAGATTCGCCTTCGCGAGCTGGTCGTCCGGGAAGCGTGACGATACCTGCTGCCAGCGCGCCACGCGCTCCCTCGGATTCGATTCCGCCAGCGCCCACAGATGCCACGCGGCCCTGTTCTCGGGGTCGGATGCAATCGCGCGCGAGGCGAGATCACCCACTGGTTCCGGGCCGGCGCCGATCAGCCAGTAGTGATTCGCCAGCGCGACGAGCACCTTGGCGTCGTCGGGACGCTCGGCCACAGCGCGCTCGAGAGCGGGCAGCGGATCAACAAGCTCTTCGCTGGCGGGAGATGCGTGCGCTTCAGTCATGCGTGTGTGATTCGTTCGGGGCGGTCATACGCGTGGGAGGCATCCTTGGGTATTGTACGCCACAAAGCTAGCTGCAAAATCTCCGCATCAAGAAAAAGCTGCTGGACTTTCCCCGCGCGGGAGCCTACCATTCAATTGTTGCTGGACAATTCCGGCTGTCGATAGTACCATTCTTGCACCAGCGCAGCCTAGCAGCGCGCCATTCCATACAGAATAGGGTTCCGGTAATCGCGTGAGTTTTAAGCCGCGGTGCACGTGAGCCATTCGAGCAGCACTTTTCTTCTCAGCCACACCACAACTGCATGAGCGAACGTCGACGTCCTTTTCGTCGCGGCCGGAGGTCTCGTCCTTCCGGCGATCAACCACAAACTCCACTCTCCGAATCCTACAGTGATGTAGATCCGTACCTGGAGCCCATGGATACTTTGACACCCACCCCAGACGCAGCGCAATTACCCGACGCGCGCGACAATATGACATCACCAGCCATTCCTTCTCCCATTCCTACTCCACCTCCCAATGCCGCGCCCAGCGCGGCGGCGAATTCCGAATCCAATTCCGGCGCGGACGATTCGCCCAATGGATCGAGCGACGCAGGCGCTTCCCCACAGCAGCAACAGCAGGCTCCGTACAATCCGCAGACATCGGGCGGCGGCGGCGGAGAAAGGGGCGGCGGAGAGAGAGGCGGCGGAGAGAGAGGCGGTCAACAGCAGCGCGATGGCAATCAACGGCATCCTGGTGAGCGCGGCGACAACCGCAACAACGGACGACGCGGTCGCAATCAGCGCGGACGCGGCAGACAGCGCCCGCAGGGCGGACCACGAGGAGGCGGAGGCGGCGGAGGAGGAGGCGGCAGTGGCGGCAGCGGAGCAGAGCAGGCTTCGCGTGCGCCAGTCGCTCCTGTCATTCCGGATGGCGAAACCACGGGGTGGTTTGATCCGCAGCGCGAGGGCGGCTTCATTCGTCGCGCCGCGAACAGCTACCTCGCCGAGCCGGGCGATGCGTACGTGCCGACGCAGGTCATGCGGCAGTACATGCTGCGCCGCGGCGATCAGGTGCTCGCCACCACCGGGCACGATCATCGCAATCGCGTAGTCGTCGTCGACGCCAAGGAAATCAACGGAGCCGATCCAGAGGCCGCGGCAAGGCGTCCTGATTTCGGCTCTCTCACCGCGTCGTATCCCGAGCGCAAGCTGAAACTCGAGACGGGGAAACCCGCCAAGACCGGACCCGAGCTCACCCGCCGAGCGATCGATCTGATCGCGCCAATCGGGTACGGCCAGCGCGCGCTCATCGTTGCCCCGGCACGCGCCGGCAAGACCATGCTCCTCCAGGCGATCGTCGAAGGCGTGGCGATCAACCATCCCCAGGCCGCCCTCCTCGTTCTGCTCGTGGACGAGCGCCCCGAAGAAGTGAGCGAGATGATCACCTGGGGCTATGGCGAGGTTGTTGCCTCCAGCTTCGACATGCCCGCGGTTCGGCACACCGATGTGACCGAGATGGTGCTCGAGCGGGCCCGCAGACTCGTGGAGCTAGGAAAGGATGTCGTCATCGTATTGGATTCCATCACGCGCATGGCGCGCGCTTACAACACCGTTGAGCGTGGCACCGGCCGTACTCTGTCGGGTGGGCTCGATTCCTCGGCCATGGCGAAACCAAAGGCCTTCTTCGGCTCGGCGCGCTCCGTGGCTCCCGAGCACGGCGGCGGCTCGCTCACCATCATCGCNNACTGCGAGATCAAGCTCGATCGCTCGCTTTCCGAGAAACGAATCTTCCCGGCGATCGATGTCGCGACCAGCGGCACGCGTCGTGAAGACAAGCTTTTCCGTCCCGATCAGCTAGAGCATGTCTACACACTCAGACGCGGTCTTCAACAAATGCCATCCAGCTCGGCGATGGAATGGCTCATCAAGCGCATCGCAGCGACGCCAAGCAACGACGCGCTGCTGGAAGGTCTGTAGGCCGACCGCCTCACCGTTGCAGCTTTTCCGCGCCGCGATCGCCGGCGCGCTCCTATTTGTTCCGGCTTTACTCGCGGCTCAGGATGTCCAGCCCGTTGCGAATCTCCATCCCGAGGTAGTCAACCTCACGCTGAAGGGCGTGAAGGTGATGAAGCAAACCGATCTGCTTCAGAACATTTACACTTCCTCTTCGCACTGCAATAGCCTCATCGTCGCGCCGTTCTGCTGGATCACGAAATCGAAGTACTTCTACACCAAGAAATACCTCGACCACAAAGAGCTCGAGCGAGATGTGCTCCGCGCCCGCGTCTTCTACTGGAAGCGCGGCTACCGCGAGGCCGAGGTGGATACGGTGGTGGTTTCCAGGGGGCGCAACAAGGTCGGCGTCACCTTCCTGATCAAGGAAGGACCTCCGACGATCGTCTCCAACGTCATCATCAACCAGCCGACACCACCATTGCTCTCGAAGAGAGAGATCGACCGTCATGTCGTGCTGGGCAGGAACGGGCCGCTGAATCTGATCAGGCTCGACACTTCGCGCGTCTTCCTCCAAGGGGCTCTGTTCGACCACGGATACGCCGACGCCGAAGTGGATACGTCGGTCGTTGTCGACACTGCATCGAGAACCGCCGTCGTCTCTCTCACGCTCAATCCGAAATACAAGACCACGGTGGAGGACATCGTGGTCACCGGGAACGATGACGTGGACGAGCGCACGATCAGGAAATCGCTGACCTTCCACATCGGCGAGNNGCGCCCGCCGATCGACATCGCCACCCCCGACTCGGCCAAGGTGGTCGTCGTCACCGTTCAGGAATCGCCACCGCGGGAGGCGCGCATTAGCGCCGGATTCAACACGATCGATTTCGTCCAGTTCGAGGCGCGGTTCACACACTACAATTTTCTGGGCGGCGCACGCCACCTCGACGTACAGGGCGTGGTCGGAAATCTCTTCGCCAGCTCGCTAAACAACCGCGGCATCTTCCACAACGCATCCGTCCCGCAGACCAGCGCACTCGCGCGCTATTTCGTTCCGACCTACAACGCGAGCATCGACCTCCGCCAGCCCTGGTTCGGATCGCCGCACAACGAGCTGGCGCTGAGCTTGTTCATGCACCGGCGCAGCGCGCCCGGCATCTATGTCGACCGCGGCTATGGAACGAGCTTGACCTTCACACGTGATCTGGCGGAACGCGCGCCCGCGAGTCTGAACTACAGGTTCGAGATCAGCGAGGTCGACGCGGGCGATGTGTACTTCTGCATCAACTACGGTGTGTGCGACACCCCTACTCTCGAGGCGCTGCGCGGCAATCAACGGCTCTCGCCAATCACTCTCACGTCGGGAATCGATCGCACGAACGATCCCTTCTCTCCCACTAGGGGATACCGCGCCAATGCGAGCGCTGAGCACGCGTCCGCGTTCACGCTGTCCGATTTCCGCTACAACCGCGCGACCCTGGATGGTGCGGCATTCGTTCAGGTTCGCAAGCGCGGCGCGATCGGCGCGCACGTCCGCATCGGTTGGGTCAGCCCGCTCGGCAGCACCTCGCAGGCGGTCGGCGTCTCCACATCCCTGGACGACGGAATCCTTCACCCGAGAAAACGTTTCTACGCGGGAGGATCGCACTCGGTGCGTGGCTTCGGCGAGAACCAACTCGGGCCGCGCGTCCTCACGATTCCCCTCGCTTCGTTGCAGTCGCACGACAGTTTGAACGTGGCGTGCAAATCGGGTTCCGACGTCACCCAGTGCAATCCAAACCTGGCGACGCTCAAGGACCGCGATTTCGACCCCCNNCGTGGCCGAGGGGAGTGTGGAGGGGCGTTTTCCGGTGTGGCGTGACCTCATTGGGGCGGTCTTCGTGGACGCCGGAATCGTTCGCCAGAAGACCAATCCGACCCTTCCCCGCCAAAGGGCGGCCATAACTCCGGGGGTCGGGGTCCGGTACCATTCTCCTGTAGGCCCGATCCGTGCCGATATAGGCCTCAACCCGGGATCCACGGAATCCCTCCCGGTTGTAACCGAAAATACCGTTAATGGCCAAACGACGCTGGTCACCCTTCAACAGCACCGAACCTATTCGCCCACAAAGGGTGGGGGGATCCTCAACCGGATCGTCCTCCACCTTTCCATTGGCGAGGCATTCTGACAAATGGTGGTTTCGGCTCATCGCAGTTGTGGTGGTGGTGGTGGTGCTGCTGGTCGGCGCCGCCTATCTGATCACCAATAGCGACTGGGGTCGCGAGCGGGTCCGCCGTTACGTCGAAGGGCTGGTTCAGAGAAACAGCCACGGCCTCGTCCACATAGGCAGCATCACCGGAAATCTCCTTCACGGGGTGACGCTTCACGATGTCGTGATCACCGACAGCGCCCGCGCCCCATTCGTCAAGGCGGACGAGATCTGGGCCAAGTACAGTCTCAACACACTGCGCGGCAAGAAGCTCGAGTTCAACGATGTGAAGCTCGTGCGCCCGGTCATCGTGCTCGACGAGCAGCCCGGCGGAAAATGGAATTACGATCGGATTTTCCCCCGCGACACCGTGACGCAGACCGGCGTGAAAAAGAGCGGATGGGGAACGTGGCTCCGCTTCAGCAACGTCAGCGTGGTCAACGGCGATCTCACCGTGCGTTCGCCCTGGGATCCCGGAAATCTCACGCCCGCTGAGCGCGCCGACAAAGTTCGAGCTGCCCTCGGGCCGAATGGCAGACTCAAGATTCTCCAGGTCGCCAAGGGTTATCAGAAGGAGTCGAGCTTTCACAGCATCAACGGACTGTTTCCTCTCGTGCGGCTGGAAGATCCGGGGTACAAGAGTCGTCTGATCGATGTCGCGGCGCTGAAGATGATCGCCGAGCCTTTCCGTCCACCCGCTGCCGACGTGCGAGGTCTGACCGGCACGTTCGAGTTCACGGGTGATTCGGTGTGGTGGAAGGGAGCACGCGTGACGTTTCCTGGAACGAAGGCGAGCGGCGATGGCCGCTACTACATCGCATCGGGCGACATGCATCTGCGACTCCACGGTGATCCCGTGCATCCAGCCGACATTCGCTGGGCGATGCCCAACCTCCCGGAAGACGGATCCGGAAAGCTCGACTTCGGTCTCGACTGGACTGGCAACAAGAGTGTGTACCTGGCGCAGAATATGGACGTGACGCTCGAAAAGTCGCACGTGACCGGAAAAATCGAGGCGACCGTGACCGACACGGTCTCCTACCGCGACGCGAACCTGCGCTTCGCCAATCTCGATACTCGGCTGCTGACGCGTCTCTTCCCGACGATGACATTCCCGCGGCCGCTCACGCTGACTGGAAATGCGACGTTCGATGGTGGAGAGCACGCGCTCACGGTGAACGGAGACGTGGTCGTGGACGACCGTCTCTCGGGACGAAGCCACCTCGTGGCTGTGGGCGTGATGGGATTGTCCAAGGGCGTCTTCACTGCGCGCGATCTCCACGTCCGCATGCTGCCGCTGCAATTGGGACTCGCGAAGGCGATCGCTCCAACTCTGCGAACAGGCGGTACAGTGACCGGTACGGCCACACTGAACGGTTCGTCGGCAGCGATCATGACTGCGTCGGCTATGGACGTCACCCACGTGGAGCTCGGTGCGCTCTCGCGCGCCACGGGTCGCGCGGCGATGCGTCCGCGCGGCATTCCGTGGTACGACGTCGACGTTGTGATGCATCCACTGGCTCTCGCGACGATCGGCCGTTATATGCCGAGCGTCGGGCTGCACGGCAGTGGTAACGGTCCGTTGCGGCTCAAGGGGTTCGAGAACGACCTCGCCATCAACACGCAGCTCACTTTCCCCGATAGTGGGTTTCTCGACCTGCGCGGAACGATGGATCTGTTCAGCAAGGAGGCCGGCTACAATCTCGATTTCAAGACGAGACAGCTGAATGCGAGCACGATCGTAGCGAAGGCGCCAAAGACTTCGATCACCGCGGTGGGTTCGGCGAGCGGGCGCGGGTTCATTCCCGAAACGATGCAGGCGCAGCTCGTCGCCGACGTGGCCGCATCATCCATCGACACTGTGTCGGTGGACAGCGCGAATGTCAGAGTCGCAGTCGCCAATGGAGTCGCGCGTATCGACACTCTGGCGGTCGGGCTGCCTCAGGGGCTCATCGAGGCGAAGGGCACGATCGGCATGACCCCGGCGCATACCGGCTCCGTGTCCTACCACGTCGCGATTGATTCTCTTTCCCGCTTTGCCGGTCTGATCTCGACGGACACGAGCATCGTTCGTCCGCGTCCGGGAATCCTGGCAAACCGGATCGCGAAAGCCAAAGCCGACTCCTCGCGCATCGCTCGCGCCACAGAGGTCGAGCGCGCAGTAACCGGAATGCAGCTGCCGCGCACTGTCGTGGATACTCCGCAGACCGTGCGCAAGAACGAGCTGTCAGGATCCATACGTGCGGATGGAGTGGCCACTGGCAGTATCACGGACTTCAGCGCGAAAGGAACCGCCTCCGGCACCAACGTCGTCGCGCGCGGGAACACCATCGGCTCATTCACCGCCGATTATGACTGGATCAACGCGCGAACGCCGCAGTCGCAGGTGAGAGTCAACGCGCAGGCGAGAACGGTTCGTGCCGCGGGGTTTGCCCTCGACAGCGTCGGCGCCAAGCTCACCTATCAGAAACCCGAAGGCACCGTGCAGCTCGTCGTCAACCAGGACAACGCGCGCACCTATTCCGCTGATGCGGCGTTCACGCTCGACAAGATTCGTAACGCGCTGACGCTGAATACTCTCAAACTGCAGTTCGATACGAGCGTGTGGGCCAGCACTGGCCCCGCGGCAATACACTGGGGTCAGGCAGGGGCTGACGTGGAGCACCTCGAGCTGCGCAACGGCGTGAAGGGTCGCATCTACGTGAACGGCTTCATGCCGAAGCAGGGGAACGCCAATCTCGACATCGCGGTCGACAACCTGAATGTGGGCGACGTGATCGCTCTCACACAGAGCGGCTTCAATGCGACGGGTCTGGTCTCGCTCAACATCCACGCGACTGGTACGCTCGACAATCCGCAGTTCAAGGGCGCGTTCGGCGCGACTGATCTCGTCTACAACGGTGGTACCGTGCCCGAGGTGCACGGCAACGTTGATTACGCCAACCAGACATTGACGGGCCGCGCAGAAGCGATGCGCGCCGGCAGTCAGCCCTTCCTGATCGCCGAGGGAACGGTGCCGATCAATCTGGCGCTCACGGGTGTGACGGGATCGAGATTTCCAGCCGACAGGCAGATCGCGCTCAACATCAACGCCGACAGCCTGCCGCTCAATCTCGTGCCGCAGTTCGGCGAATACGTTTCCAACATGAAAGGTCAGGCCACCGGCTCGTTCAAGGTTGGCGGAAGCCTGAATCGTCCGCACCTCTCCGGTCAGCTGGCACTTCACCAGGGCCAGGCGAGGGTGGTCGTCGCGGGGATCAATCTCAACCAGATCGAAGCATCGATTCGGATGCTGGGCGACACGGTCGTGATCGATTCGATTGCCGCCTACAGCAAGGGTCGCATCGTTCTAACGGGCGGTATCGGCGTTGGTGCGCTCAGCGCGCCGAGCTTCGATCTCAAGCTCCAGACGCAGAACGCGCAGGTTCTCAACAACCATCGGGGAGAGCTGCGGGTGAGTGCGAATCTCGCGATGACAGGGCCATTCAAGGATGCGCACGTGACGGGCGACGTCCGCATCCGCGAGGGCTTCCTCTACATCCCTCCGTCGGACAACAAGAATCTCGTCGGCCAGGGCGATCCCGCGATCTTCAACGTGCTGGACACGGCGATCATGGCCGATCGCGAGCTCTTCCCCACGCAGTCGCCGCTGCTGGCTAATCTGCGCGCGGATGTGACGCTGCGAGTGGATCGCGACGTGTTCGTGCGCTCACTGGAAGCGAACGTCGAGGTGTACAGCGATGGTGATCTGGCCGTTCACGTGAATCGCGCCAAGGAGACACTCGTGCTGGACGGTGTGCTCCTGAGCGAGCTCGGCGAATACACTTTCATGACCCGCAGATTCGATATCAAGCGCGGCTCGGCGACATTCATCAATTCCACGGAGCTGAATCCGACGTTGCAGGGAACGGCTCAGTACGTAGTCAAGCAGCCGAACCGGGAAGCGATCAACATTCAGATCGTTGTTGGCGGGACATTGCATTCGCCCAACATCTCGCTCACCAGCGACGCCCAGCCGCCGATTCCGCAGAGCGATTTGCTGAGCTATCTCGCGTTCGGACAGTCGTCGTCCTCGCTCGTCCAGCTCGAGGGCTCGGGCCTTACCAACGGAAGTGGTGGCTCGAACCTCGTTGGTGCCGGTGCCGCGCTCGCGAGCCGTCAGCTCGCGGGCATCGCGCTTGGTGTCATCACCGACCAGGCGGCCGGTCAGGCGGCCCGCTCATTGGGCGCCGACGTGTTCACGATCACTCCCGCCGACGTGCAGACCGACGTTGGCAATTTTTTGCGCGGAACGCAGTTCGAGTTCGGGAAATACGTGAAGTCGCACACGTTCGTCGCGGTCAATTCACCGCTCGATCCGAAGGCGCTGGTGAGGCCGGGCGTGCAAGTCGTCCATCGGTTCGGCGGTCTGCGCGGATACCGGCTGGAGACGGGCGTGGACACGCGCTACCTGCTGCGCGAGCCGACGTTGCAGCGCGATCAGACGGTGGCGACTACCAGCGCGTTCGGGGCGTTTCTGATTAGAGAGTGGCGTTTCTAGGGGTTTCGCGCCGCTTTGACCGTCGGCAAGCGTGAATGGATCTGGCGCTTTGTCTCCGCCCGCCGGTTTTTGATTTCGCGACCGGCGGCTGACGTTACGAGCGTGAGGAATGCCCGCTCCGCAGCTTCCGTCGATTCCACTCTCTCATCTGACAGCGTCGGCGAATCCCGCCCGGCGTTTTCGACTGCTCGAGCAGGTACGAAGAACCCTCAGAGCTCGTCATTACAGCAGGCGGACGGAGGTGGCCTACTGCGGTTGGGTCCGGCGATTTGTGCTCTTTCACGGCCGCCGACACCCAGGCACGATGGGCGAAGAGGAGATCGCGGCGTTTCTCAATCATCTCGCTACGATGCAAAATGTCAGCGCATCGACTCAGAACCAGGCTTTGCACTCGCTTCTTTTTCTTTATCGGTATGTGCTCAAGCGTGAGCTGGGTCTCGTGCCTGGGCTCGCACCCGCTAAGCGTGGACGGCGCCTGCCTATCGTTCTGTCCGTAAGTGAGGTCCGTGCGATTCTGTCGCAGATGCGCGGAGTACCGCGGCTGTGTGCGAGCTTGATGTACGGTGGGGGTTTGAGATTGGCCGAGTGCACGAGTCTGCGAGTAAAGGACATCGATTTTGATCGCGGGGAGATCATGGTGCGCGTCGGGAAGGGCGACAAAGATCGACGCGTCCCGTTGCCGAGACTGGCTATCCCAGCCCTGAGAGTTCAAATCGAGCGTGTGCGATCTCAATTCGAAAAGGATTTGCGCTCGGGGATTGTGGGGTCCGTGCTGCCGGGCGCGATGGAAAAAAAGATATCGACTGCCGCGCGCGACTGGTGCTGGCAATACCTGTTTCCGTCATCTCGCGTATACGTGGACCGTGAGGAAGCGCCGGCGTCACCACATCCATGATTCGGCTATCCAACGCGCATTGGCCGAGGCAGTGCGGTCGAGCGGCATTGCGAAGCGGGCGTCGTGCCATTCGCTGCGTCATTCCTTTGCGACGCATCTCTTGGAAAGCGGCGTGGANNTTGCGACGCATCTATTGGAAAGCGGCTCAGACATCCGAACGATTCAGGAGTTGCTGGGGCACAGCAGCCTGCAGACGACGATGATCTACACGCACGTTCTCAACCGTGGTGGGCTTGGCGTGACGAGTCCGGCGGATCGACTTTGATTCGCAGCGGTTGCCTGGGCCGGGCCTTGTCCTATGTCCGCGAACTACGATCCGACCCCAATTCCACGCATTGCTATACTGCAAACTCTTCGCGAGATAACACTGACCTCCGCCGATCTTGGAAATCTCCAAGCGGGTGACATGGAAGAACTTACGCTCATGATGCGACAGGCACTGAATTATTATCTCGCGAACCGGTTGCGGCATTTGTCGTTTCTCCGCAGTATAAGCACGCAGCACAATTACTAGTTAGCCAGACAATGGAGTGTCGGTGAACCTTGCCCAGGTTTTCGGCTGGCTTCTCGTGGCTGTTGCAGCCATCGCCGCGACGCGCATGTGGTGGTTCGACCGCCGTCTCCAGTCCTTTCGTGCAGAGGGAACGGCGCGAGGATCGTACTACTTCATTCCGTTGCGGTGGCGCAGCGAGTTGTACACAACGGAGGCGAGGCCTCTGCTCCGCCAAACTTGGCAAGCCATGTGGATGATGTACGGGTCTGCGTTTCTGGCGATTCTGTTGCTCGCGGCAGGTGCAAGGTGAGATTTGCTGCGCTGCTGGCTAACGAACGTTGCAGCAGACGGACGCGACCAAGTCGTTGGGTTGTGTACGTTCTGGCTAGAATCGCCCGCAGCTGAACTTGGGCGTTAGGCGGACTTCACGCGTGACACGTCGTGCACTTCCAGTCTTTGCCGCGGCAGTAGTAGGCGCCTGCACCCATCAACCTCCGCGTACGGATCCTTCAGATCTGTGGAAATGGGCTAACGTGGGTCAAGCGTGTACATCTAGCTCACCCGCCTATCCGCTTCCCGATGCACTCCGAGACACTTCGTCTCATCCATTTCGATATGGAACCGACAACACCTGGGAGGATAAAGCGAAGCTCACTGAGGATATCCCGGGAGGCTTTGGCGGAATTGGACATCGTGAAACACATCCACGTACGACGATCTACCTACTTGATACCACCGAATTGTCCGCGGCAGTACCAGCACTCGTATCGGCGGGCTTGCTTCCAGCTGCACCGATCGTAGCTGCTGTGCCCGGTCGTTTTACTTACTCACAACTCTACGACTGGTTTCGATACATCGAGACGCACATTATCGGCGTCCGCGTCACGATGGAGACGCTAGATGATCGTAGGAACAGAATACTCTACGGGCTGGAGGATGAAGCTTCACGTGTGGAACTCGAGCGCAAACTTGCGGAAATGCATGCACCGTGTTTTCTCGTTGCGCTCAGGGTCACCGGACCGATTCGGGGACTCCATGGTGCTCGTCCCTAGCATCTGCCGCCTAACGGTAGTTGCAGCAGACGAGCGTGTGCTAGTCGTTGGGTTGAACGCTCTTCGAGCGTTCGTATAATCGGGTATTGCTGCGCTATGTTAGTAGAATCGCTCGCAGCTGAACTTGGGCGTTAGGCAGATGCACATAGATCAGGGTAAATTCGGATATGGCCGCGAGCTTCGAATGGAACCCCGAGAAAGCGGCCCAGAATTACGGCGATCACGGCGTTACTTTCGAAGAGGCGTCTAGTGTCTTCGCCGATGCTCTCGGCCGCATCGTTGATGATCCTCGTCATTCGCGAGGAGAAGAAAGGTTTGTACTAATCGGACTCTCTCGGAATTCCCGTCTTCTCGCGGTAATGTTCACTGAACGCCGAGACCGAATCCGGTTGATTAGTGCCCGTCCTGTAACCCGCGCTGAGCGCAGAAACTATGAAGAAAGCGCACGCTAAACCAAAAACAGTTCGAGAAGTCGACAACGACGATATTCTTCCCGAGTACGACTTCAGCAAAGGCCGGCGAAACAAGTACGCTGCACGCTACGCTGAAGGCACGAACGTGGTGCTTTTGGATCCGGATGTCGCGAAAGATTTTCCTGATTCAAATGCCGTCAATGAAGCCTTGCGTGCCCTAAGCGCGATCATTCGACGTCGACCGAAATCGCGACGGACCGCCTAGAGATCATTAGCAGGTGAAGGAGATGTTCAATGGCTAACCACAAACGTAAACGCGCGAAGAATCAGCGAGCCGGCTGCAAACTGTGCAAGCCGTGGAAAGCCAATGGTGTGCGAACAGAGCGGGCCGATGCAGAACAATGGGGAGATCATCGTCGTCGCCGCGGTTCAGCGCTCGATCTCTCTGAGTACCGCCTGAGGTCTAACGAACGTTGCAGCTGACGGGCGCGGCCAAGTCGTTGNNAGCTGAACTAAGGCGTTAGGTTGCCCACACCCTTCTTTTGTGTGACGCAGACATGAGGATTTACCGCTGCAGGCTGGCCGTCACTATGTTTGTCAGCGGCGTAGCGCTTTGCACTCAGGCTAATCGCTCCTCCGCCCAAACGTCGTCAGTGCTCGCGCTTCCCGACGGGCGGACAGTGGAGGTGATCGGCTTGCGCCGATGGACGATTGGCATGCTGCAAGATTCGCTAGCGAGATACGCGCCTTCCGATTCGCTTCAGTCGCATGCCTGCGCGGCTATCTTGCGCTATAGACTGCACTTTGCTGATGCGTCGTCCACAACGTTCAGTTTCGGCCCTGGCACGGCGGACGCGATCGTCGTAAGCGTACGCGAGCCACAAGATTCTGCGCGTGTGCATTACCGCGATATGCCGCTCGACACGCTCCGACCTCGCAGGGCTTGGAGCGCGATAACGGATGTGTTTCGTAATCATCCCAATGTCTTCTGGCCGGAAGTACGAGGGCGCGTGAGTCCTTCTCTTGATCGGCGGCCCCAGTACGGCACGCACCAAGACAGCACGCTGGCTAAGCACTTTGCTTCCGTTCTTTCTTCGTTTCGCCGGGAATTTGATCGGCGTGATGCGATGAAAGCACTGGCGTCCGACCGCAATTTGTACAACCGTGTTGCGGCTGTACTCATTCTGACAAACTTCATCCACCGCGACGACGCGTGGTGGTCTCTTCTCGATGCGCTTCGTGAGGTGGAAGGTCCGGTAAAGTCGGTGGCGGCCGTGGTGATGATTGGATCAAGCCGCAGCGCTCCGAGGAGTGTGAATTGGACTCCCAAGGCGACAAGCATTCATGCGATGCTTGATGGCACATCCCTGTTTGTGCTCGACAATTTGATTGAGGTCCTCGCGCGAACCGGGGCTTCACCAGCGGACGCACGGGCTATGCTTGGTCACGGTGGGGGAGAGATGCTGCTCGCCTACT
Organism: Gemmatimonadota bacterium; assembly: GCA_003131365.1. Taxonomy (GTDB): domain Bacteria; phylum Gemmatimonadota; class Gemmatimonadetes; order Gemmatimonadales; family Gemmatimonadaceae; genus UBA4720. The sequence continues at coordinate 43,593 of PKVB01000034.1, forward strand.
TGGGGAGCCGCAATACCGTTCTCGCTAGCCATAGTCATTCGCTACTAATAGCTCTCAACGGCACCGATCTCGGCCCCAACACAGGCCCATGGCGCGCGTGGATGTCAATGCTGTGAGAGATCGCTGGGCGCCGGCAACCTAACACTCTCTGAAGCTGACAAGCGATCTACGGTTGCTCGCTACGCTCGCGAATAATACGGTTCGCTTGCAGCTTAGCTTAAGGCGGTAGGCGTACGCATACGCAGTCTTTCGCGGCTCTTGGCCCTGGCCTAATTGCAGGACACTATGCCTGATGCACATTCGGTTCTGTCCCGATCCAGAAAGTGGCGAACCGCATATCCATCGTCATCACGTCACAGAGACGGATGCTGAAGAGGTCTCACAACGGCCCGTAGGCAGGGCCGGTCGCGATGGAAGCAGAGTCGCTGTCGGCCAGACCAGAAATGGGCGTTATCAGTAGGGTAGTCTATGTTGCAGACCCAGAGCCCGACTCGTCTTTGTTATCACAGCCTTGGAGTTCGGAGCCAAGGTCTTACGCGCTCTGAAACGGCGACGTAAGAAGAAGCAATGAGCAAATCAAGTCTGCCCAAAGGATGGGACGAAGCTCGCGTCAAACGAGTCGCTGAACATTACGACGCACAAACTGACAACGAGGCCGCGGAAGCGGACGAGTTGGCTTACCAGGCAACGACCCACACATCGATGAATGTGCCAGTGGACCTCGTCGCGAGAGTTCGTGCGTTAATCGATAAGCGTAAGGCGAGCTAACACCCAACGGCGACGCCTAACATCGTTGCAGCTGCCAACACTTTTCGGATACGGCTACACCGCAATGGTTGTACTGTGCTTGCATCTGAACTTGGGCGTTAGCTGGCGATCGCGCTCCTACTATGGGAAGGAACATGACCTGGTCAGATGATGGTTCGCCGATCAATACTCTGCGGGTGGCAGTGAACTCTCCGCGAGGTATTGCAGTGGCGATCGTTGGAAGTCTGAGCGCGCTCGGCGGAGCGGTCGCCGGCGGAGTCGCTGCGCTCATCGGCGCTGCGGTGTTGACGCCGACCGAGCCAACGAGCGCGGCGCAAGTCGCGTTGATGGCGGTTGCATACGGCTTTGCGGCGGGCGTCGCCGGTTCTGTCTTGGGAACACTCGTCGCATTCAGTGCACTTCGCCGCGTGGCATTGGGCAGATTACTCCTCTGCACAAACGTGGGGCTCGCCGCGGGACTTACTGCTGGCTGGCTGGGGGGACCATGGGCATGGCACCATATGGCATTCCTGGGGTTCGTCGGGTTTTCCGCAGGCGCCGTTCTCGCGCGCGCAGTGTCTCGCGGATCGCCGGGGCCGACTTCGAGTCTGCCATTCGACTCTGTGCCCGCGAGCGGGACGATCGCGTCGGAACCGCGCAGAGCGGTTCGGACTTGAACAGGTTGCGCCGACCGACCAGATCGGGTCCCTGTTCGCTCCGACATTCTCTCCAACAGCGCGCATCCTCGCCGGCATCGCCCTGATCAACGTCCTGCTCGCTATAGGCATACTCACCGTCACTCGACGGCCGGGCACCTCGCGGCCTAACGAACGTTGGGCAGACGACACACATCACTTTATGTCGAGACTGGGTGTTGACACCTGACTCGCTCGCCGTTCGTTCGGCCTTCCCGGAGCGACTCACGAACGATGCAGACGTGATCATCGCTAGCCCCTTCGATGAAGGCCGGAGTGTCGATCGAGACCGTTGGTCCGATTGTCGTGCATGACGGACCCATTTCCATTCCTTATCGCATCCATCTGCCGCAACTCGAACGCGCGCAACTCGCGGGCTTGGGAGCGCTCAAGCTCTGATGATGCAGTCTCTTTACTCGAGACACCATGACGGACGCATACGCCAGGCTGCTCTTCAGTCAATAGTCCGTGCGGATCAGGACTGGACGGCTCCGTTTATCGTCCAGCTCGCTAGTGAATACGTTGTGGAGATCAGAAGTCGCGGCCAGAACTAAAAACTTCCCAGAAATAAAATTTCCCGCAACTACGACCCGTCCCTCGAGAGCGAAGAAACGATTCGCGACATCCACGCGCTCAACGCGGAGATGGATGCCGCCGGCGTCAGGCTTTTCGCTGGTGGATTGGAACCGGCAAGCAAGGCAAAGACGCTGCGCAGGCAGGCCAACGGAGAAGTGGTCATCACCGACGGCCCATACATCGAGACCAAGGAGCAAAAAGGCGGTTTCTCGACTGTCGAAGCCGCCGACATGGACGAGGCGCTTGCATGGGCACGCAAGGCCGCCGTTGCCTGCCGGGTGCCGGTCGAGGTGCGAGCGATCTTCTTCCGCCCACGGAATAATACCAACGCCTAGAAAAGGAGACTCGCAAATGAGAAAGCTCAAAATCATCGAGCACATCTCGCTGGACGGCGTGATCCAGCACTCCGCCGATGACGGCGACTTCCCCTACAGCGACTGGACCGCGCCCTATCGGACCCCCGCCGGCCGGGACGCAGTCATGGCCGCGCATGGCGAGCGCTTTGATCTGCTGCTTGGCCGTCGCACCTACGATATCTGGTCGGGCTTCTGGCCGAAGGCGCCCAGCAGTCCGTTAGCTGACCGCCTCAATGCGGCAACGAAGTACGTCGCTACCCACCGTCCGGAGAGTCTTGAATGGGGCCCATTCGAGGGCGTTGGACCGGACATCGTCGAAGGCGTTCGCCGCATCAAGTCGCAGGACGGCCCGGGTCTCGTCCTTTCCGGTAGCTCCACGCTGACATCGACGCTGCTCGAACATGGGCTTGCGGATGAAGCCGTGCTGATCGTCTCTCCGGTTCTGTTGGGGACGGGGAAGCGCTTCTTTGCGGAGGGAACCCCGGCACACGCATTCGAGCTCGTCAGCACGACAGCCACGCCGTCTGGCGTCATCCTCAGTACTTACAAGGTTGCCGGGCCTCTGAAGACCGGATAGTTCGGCCGCGCGCTGGCCGGGCTCACATAGCGAGGCGCTTCTCGAGCTCTTCGCGCCGCGAGCGCGCAATCTTGATCTTCACGCCGTTCCTGAGTTGAACGTCGCAGTCGCCGCTGGGCGCTTTGAGCAGCGCGTCCACGCGATCGAGCTGCACGATGGCCGAGCGGTGGACGCGGAAAAAACGCGCGGGGTCGAGCTGGTTCTCCAGGTTCTGCATCGCTTCGCGAATGAGGTGCTTGCGGTCGCCCACCACCAACTCCGCGTACGGCCCGCTGGCCAGGATGTAGTCGATGTCCGACACCGGGATGAAGCGGACCTTCCCGCGCGACTCGACGGGAATGCGCTCGAGATACCGCGCCCCCGCGCCCGCCCCTGCCCTCGTCGGCGTCTTCACGGTTGATGCCTGCTCGCCTGTCCCCTGCAACACAGCCAGCAGCATGTCGCGCAGGCGGCTGGCCTCCTCCAGTCGCGCCATGCGCCGCGCCCGCTGAAAGGCCTCCTCGAAGCGCTCGTCGTCGAACGGCTTCACGAGATAATCGATGGCCGCGAGATCGAATGCCGCGAGCGCGTGCTTGTCGTACGCCGTCACGAACACGGTGGTCGGCATGTCACCCGGTCCGATTGTGCGTACGACCTCGAGCCCGGTCATGCCGGGCATCTGTACGTCGAGGAATACAAGATCGGGCGCCAACGATCGAATTGCCTCGACTGCCGAAACGCCGTCGCCGATCATGCCGACGATCTCGACGCCGCGCTCCTTTCGCAGCAAGCCCGCCACGCGCCGGCGGCCGAGGGGCTCGTCATCGACGATCAGCACGCGCAGCGGCGGGTGCTCAGGCATTGCGTGCGCTCCGGCGCTGGGGCGTCGTGTGATAGGGGAAGCGAACCTCCACGAGGGCGCCGCCGCCTTCAGCCGCGGTCAGCGCAAGTCGCTGGCGCGCTCCATACAGTTGCGTGAGGCGAGCGCGCGTATTCGTCAGGCCTACGCCTTCATGCACTTCCTTCGCAGGCCCGCGGCCGTTGTCGCGCACCGTGAGCACGAGGTCGCCATCCTCGCGCACGACGCGCACAGCAACGCGCCCGGCCGTCTGCATCAGCGCGAGCCCATGCCGAAACGCGTTTTCGACGAGCGGCTGGAGCACGAGATTCGGAACGAGCGCGTCGTCGAGCGACGCCTCGGTCTCGATGGACACCTCCAGCTTATCCTGAAAGCGCACTTCCATGATGTCGAGATACCGCCGCAGCATCTCGAGCTCGCGAGCGAGGGGGATCTCCTGCTCGTCGCCCTCGAGCGTGTGGCGCAGGAGATCGCTGAGCCGCGCGATCATGCGCCGCACTCCGCGCGGGTCCTCTTCCACGAGCGTCGAGATCGCGTTCAGTGTATTGAACAGAAAGTGCGGGTTGAGTTGCGTGCGCAGTGCATTCAAACGCGCTTCGGCAAGCTGCGCATGGAGCTCCGCCGCTTCGGCCTGCAGCCGCCGCGCCTCGTCCAGCCGTGCCCGATAGCGCACGATGTAGTTGCGCGCCAGTCCCGCCCCGAGCACGACCATGTACACCATGAAGTCGTAGAGAAACGAGAAGCGTGAGAACAGACCGCGCACCCGCTGTGGCGGCGGGAGGTGTCGCGGGAGTCCGGGCGGCGGCAGCACGGGCCGCGGCATCACCTGCTGGCTGATCACCTGCAGCAACGCGTCCACAGCCACGGCCAGCACGACTCCGATCACCAGAAACACGAGTACGCGCTTGAGCGTCGGCCGGTCGCCGCCGAACCGCCGCGTCATCCAGAAGATGGGTAGTGTCAGCACGGCCCACAGTGCGTACTCGACGAGCGCAAGGTTGGCGAAGCCCGATGTGACCTCGGGGCGCAAGGCCGCGCGCATGGCCGCCACGGCCGCGACGCGCGGGTCGATCAGGCGTCCAGCGGCCGTGAGCGCGGCGAGGAACGCCCAGAAGGCGATGATCGCGAGGATCTCGCCCGGCGTGAGCCGCGTGATGGACCCGCTGGCGCCGCCGGCTTCGTGTTGCCTATCAGTCATTTCGTAACGCCTGCCTGCCACTGGTGACATGGTGCTGAGTACTGCTCGCGCAGCGCTCGTACTATGAGTCGGATGCCGGGCGCTCGAAAGAGAATGCCCCGACACCCGCCAGCACACACCAGGCTTCCATGAACAAGATAAAGGTCTCCTTAGCCACAACCAGCGATCTGCCGATATGATCCCCAAATTTCTCTTTCCATTTCTTCCGTACCGCTCGTTTTTCTCTCCGTTTCTTGTCTTGAGTGCGATCGCCGTTCCCTGTTGGTTGGTCTTTCGGCTGTACCGCCTTCGGACTCCCGGGCACCGCCTGTCGTTCCACCGCGAAAACCTGCTCCTGACCTTCGTCGTCTATCTCTCCGGCCTTGCCACTGCTACGCTCCTCCCCAACCATAATTCGCGCTTGGCTGCCGAGGCTGCGGTGGGAATTGACCTCCATCCCAATCTGGCATCGCTGACCTGTTCTTCCGCGACCCTGCCCAGGGGCTCGACCGCGCGCGCGTTCTGCGTGCATAACGCAAGGGGTAATGTTATGCTCTTTTTCCCGCTCGGCATCCTGATCCCTCTGGTGTGGAGGCGTCTTCGCTTCTGGAGGGGGATACAAATCGCGATTGCTCTTTCATCCAGCATCGAACTCGTTCAATACTTTTCGAGGACATGGATCAATCGAACAGCAGACGTCAACGATGTTATCCTGAACGTTTTGGGGGCGTCTCTTGGCTTGGCACTTGTGTTTCTGCTGCGGTTGCGCCGCGGTACCAGTCTGGCACCAAACCGTTCTTCCGCTTAGGCTGTCTAAGTCGTGGACCGCACTCTTATGAATAGAGTTAGTGGACCACAACCGACTCACGTAGGCAGTCGAATGACATGTGTTGTTAGCGGAAAGCGTCGCGCGCAGCGAAGATGGCAGACTGCAGTCGCTTTGGGATTCATTCTGCTTATTGGTCCCACCTCGGCGACCTGGGCGCAATCAACCCCCGACTCCACGAAGCAGGCCGCGACAGACAAGGGCGAGATCCGCGGCCGCATCGTTGCGCTCGGGAGTGGGCAGGCGATCGCGACCGGCTCAATCAGTGTCCGCCGCGCCACCGATACGAGCTTCGTCGCTGGCGCGTCGGCCGGTCCCGACGGCTCTTTTCACATTGCCGGCCTCGAGCCCGGACAGTACGCCATCCGCGTTCGGGCGCTTGGCTTCGCGCCACTCGTGCGATCCGATGTGACTATCTCGCGCGAACATCCGCTTGCCGACCTCGGCACGCTCACACTGTCAGCATTCGCGGTCAAGCTCGAGAGTCAGGTCATAACGGGCGAACGTCAGGACGTAGCACTCTCACCCGATCGGAATAGCTACAGCACGAAAAACATGACCACCGCAAGCGGCGGAACCGCGGTCGATGTACTGCGCAACGTTCCATCCGTCGAGATCGACGGCAACAACAACGTGACGCTCCGCGGCAATGCCAACGTCGTCGTCCAGATCAATGGACGAGCATCAACACTTAGCGGCGAACAGCTCGCTCAATTCCTGGCACAGATTCCGGCGAGCACGGTCACGCGTGTTGAAGTAGCAACCAATCCGTCGGCCAAGAACGATCCCGAGGGCACCGCTGGAATCATCAACATCGTTCTCAACCATGAAGCCGATATCGGGCTGAGTGGCGGGCTCAACGCCGGTACCGGTACCACGCGACAGGCCAACCTCTCGGGCAACATTGGTCGCCAGTCGGGGCCGCTCACGCTCTATCTCTCCGCAAGCTTGTACCGCGACCACCGCGCCATCAGCGGGTCGTCGGATCGGACGAATCTTGCAATTCCAATCCCGGCTTTTGTCGAGTCACACTCGGATGGACACGCGCAGCCGCGCTTCCAGAGCATGACGCTTCGTTCCCAATACAAGCTGACCGAGAACGACGCGCTCTCCGCCGACGCAATGCTTTCCGGAGGTCAATTCGCCCGCCAAAGCACCGCTTTCTATAGCGATCTGGACGCCGAGCGCGAGGTGATCGGGCTGTTCAATCAGGGCAACGACCAGGTTTGGCGAAGCCTGTCGCAGAACTACACGGTGGGATACCATCGCACCGCTGGCCCATCGACAACCATACTCTCGACTGAGCTGCGCTATTCGAGCGACAACAATTCGAGCGACAACAATCTGTTCGGAGTGCTCCTGGAGGCGGACACATCCACCGGATCGCAGATGCCGCCGCGCGAGCGCGATGCATCACTAGAGCATGTGCCGGCGTGGAACTTCCAGACCGACTACACGCATCCCTTTGGGAGCGGTACAAAGCTCGAGACGGGATTCAAGGGAACCATGCGGTCGACCGCGGACAACTCCACCGCCGCATTCCTCGATTCCTTGAGCGGAGTCTACACGGCCGACCCGAGTCGCGCGAATACGTTCGACTATCACGAGCGGATCGGCGCCGTCTATGGCGTGCTCTCACAACAAATAGGCAAAGTCCAGACACAGGGCGGACTGCGGCTCGAGGAAGCCGCGACACGATTCAGGCTGCCGACCCTGGGTCAGGCGTACGACAATCGTTATGCGAGTGCGTTCCCGAGCGCGATACTCTCTTACAATTTCACCGATATGCGGCAGGTGAAACTGAGTTACTCGCGACGGATCAGTCGTCCGAGTCCGTGGCAGCTGAGCCCGATCGTGAATCGGAACGATGCGCGCCACGAGTTCCATGGCAATCCGTCGCTTCGCCCGGAATACACCGATGCGATGGAGCTCGCAATTCAGGACACGCGCTCATGGGGATCCGTGCAGGTCAATCCATATCTGCGGAAGACCGCGCACGCCGTCCGCTTCATCCAGACGATCGATTCCACCGGTATTTCAGTTGCCACCTTCGACAACGTGGCCAGCACGCTTGTAACCGGTACCGATCTCAACGTGACCTACCGCCACGCGGCACTCACCCTCTTCGGCGGAGGCAGCGTCTACCACTATAGCAGTGACGCGTCAAACCTTGCCGGCAATCTTTCGACACATTCCGTCGTCTGGAACACCCGGGTGAACGCGACGGTAAAGTTGTCCCCCGTAACGGACCTGCAGGCCTTCGCCAACTATCGCGCGCCTTCGGCAACAGAAGGCGGGTCACAGACCGCGTTCGTTTATATGAATTTCGCGCTGCGCCGCAAGCTTTGGGGCGACAAGGGCAGTGTGACTCTCCGCCTCGCGGATCCATTCAATCTGATGTCTTATGGCTTTCGAACGGCCGACGGCAGAGTCATCGAATTGAACCAGCAGCACTTCGGGCAGCGGGGGCTATTCGTAACCATGTCTCGAACCTTCGGTCAACAGCTCAAGCTCCGGCCGCAGCAGCAGGACGAACCCCAGGGCGCGCCCCAACAAGGGCCACCGTGATTCGCTACCAGTACAATTGCTAGTTGGCCAGCAACGAGCATCGAAAAAGCGGAGGGCGGCGGGGGTGAAGGGCATAGTTTGCTACGCTACACCATCGGCGGTACTCTTTGCGTAATGCAACCCCTTCGGTATTCCATCAACATCACATTGGACGGGTGCTGCGATCATCGTGCAATCATCCCAGACGAAGATCTGCATCGTCACGCGGCCGAGAACCTCGCCCAGGCCGATGCCCTCCTCCTTGGGCGGGTGACCTACGAAATGATGGAGGCAGGGTGGCGGAGGCCGGCGCCGGCGGGAGCGAGGCCTGACTGGATGGAACCCTTCGCCCGGAAGATCGACGCGGCAAAGAAGTACGTCGTGTCGAGCACCCTCGACCGGGTCGATTGGAACGCGGAGCTCGTGCGCGGGGATCTGGGGAAGGCCGTTCAGCAGCTCAAGCGGGAGTCGGGTAAGGGACTGCTCGTGGGAGGCGTGAAGCTCCCGCTGGCGTTGGCGGAGCTGGGATTGATCGATGAGTACGAGTTCGTGGTGCAGCCCAGGCTAGCGGGCCATGGGCCGACGTTGTTCGCGGGNNTTCGGCTCGGGGGCGGTGGCGATGCGGTATGAGCCGAGAAGGTAGCCATCGGGCTTGCTAGTGCGGCCACAGCCAGCCGAACGTCGCGCCGGTGATCAGATGATGCCGTCGAGCGAGTTCGTCACCGTGAATCGCGTGCTCTTGCCCCACCAGATCCAGTTCTGCCAGTGCGCGACGACGTAGCAGCAGAAGGTGACGACACCACTCACGCGGAACACTTCGACGTACGGCGCGCCCAGTCCGTGCGTGCGGCCCGTGATGTATGCGGCGAGCACGGCGATGAAGAGCGAATAGACGAACCATTGGCCGAACATCTTGCCCATGTTGATGGGGGCGCTCGGCGAGATCGACATGATGCCCACGGGACCCTGCTTCATCTTCTCGTCCCACTCCGGCGTTTTCATCTCATCCACGCTGTTGGAGAACGGGAAGCGATAGTCCCCCGGCTGCACGTTCAGGCCGCGCAGCGTTTCCATGCAGAAAGCCCAACCATGACGACCTCCAGATATGGGGGGACGGAGCAGCCAGCTACGTCTTGGGTGCCGCAGGCTTGGCCGCGTAGATGAACTCGTAGTAGTCGCGCATCGTCAGCTCCGACGCCGCGTCCTCGTCGGCGAAGACGGTCGCATCGCGATGCAATTGCAGCGCGCTCGCGGTCACCATGCTGGTCACCGGTCCCTCCACCGCCTGCGCAATCGCCCGCGCCTTCGATTTTCCGCTCGCGACCAGTAACAGCTGGCGCGCCTCCAGGATCGTGCCGACTCCCATCGTGATTGCATACACCGGCACGTCTTCGCGGCGCTCGAAGAATCGTGCGTTGTCGTCGATCGTCTGCTTCGACAGCGTTTTCAGACGAGTCCGCGAGCTGAGCGAGCTCGTCGGCTCGTTAAACGCAATGTGACCGTCACTGCCGATGCCGAGTATCTGCAGGTCGATCCCGCCGCACTCCGCGATACGTTTTTCATACCACTCGCAGAACGCCGGATAGTTACTGGTCGTGCCGGACGGGACGTTGATGTTCTGAGGTTGGACGTTCACGTGCTTGAAGAAATTCTCTTGCATGAAGTAGGCGTAACTCTGCGGGTGATTGCCGGGGAGGCCGACGTACTCATCCAGATTGAACGTCATCACGCGTGAGAAGTCGAGCTGACCCCGCTGGTACATTCGCACCAGCTCCTGGTATAGCCCGAGCGGCGTGGACCCCGTCGCCATGCCGAGCACGGCGTTGGGCTTGGTGTTGAGCAGCTCGGCGACCATCTGCGCCGCCAGTTTACTCATCTCGTTGTAGTTCTGCCTGATGACTACTTCCATGGAGGTCCTCACCTTTTGTTCAGTCTTCACTGTGAACCGGCACGACGATTCTAATAAGTTGGGTCGCACTATATGCTGCGATAATGCGGCGGCAGCGGCAACATGCTTCGAGTCAGTGCGTCGGCGACGAGCTCTCCGGCGTGACCATGGCTGCGCCCTCCCTAACTATCTTTCACCGAATGTCATTCATCGTGTGAGGCTTTCCCAGCGCTAGCTAACGATAGTTCCAGCATGACGAGCGCGTGATAGTCGTTGGGTTTCTCGGCTTTCGAGAGTATCGCGTGCTCAAGCGTTCTCGCACTAGTTTAATAGAGTCGCTCGCAGCTTCTGTGAAGC
>PKVB01000124.1 GCA_003131365.1 Gemmatimonadota bacterium
TGGTCGTGCCCATCTGCGACTCCGCCTCCACACTGAGCCAAGTGTTGGCGGCAATTCGCGCGAGCGAGCTTCCGCGCGATTTGTACGAAGTCATTGTCGTGGATGATGCGAGCACCGATGGGTGTGTTTCGATCGCAGCACGATATGCTGATACGATCGTAAGGCTCAGTGGGCGCCAGTCCGGACCGGCCTATGCGCGCAATCGGGGAGCCGAGCTGGCGCGTGGCAAAGTAATCGCCTTTATCGACGGCGATGTGGTCGTGCGGCCAGATACCTTGCCAAGAATGTTGGCCACTCTCGCCGAGCAGCCGGACATCGACGCGGTCTCAGCATCGCACGACGAAACCTCCGNNGCAATACTGGAATCTGTTGCTTCGTTTCGGTGAGGAACGCCACTCGGGTCGGTGCGCTCAGTTCGCGCCTGGATGTGGCGCCGTGCGCCGCGGAGTTTTCGTCTCCGCCGGAATGTATGACGAATGGCGCTTTGACACTGCCTGTGTCGAGAGCGTCGAGCTAGGAGAACGCCTGCTTGGCACAGGGCACGGAGTATTACTGAGCTCGGAGCTCAGAGTCACCCATTTGAAGCGCTGGGATCTCGGTTCAATTTGTAAGGAGGTATGGCACCGGAGCAGGCTTCTCGCGCGCTCACTGGGATACCAGCGCATGAGCGTTGCCACGCCGAGCGAGGTCGTATTCACTCTTAGTCGCACGCTCACACCTGCGGTGGCGCTGTTGGGAACGCTCATGCTGGCGGCGGCGTTCGTCCCGGCACCCCACGCCGGAGCCAAGGTCGGAGTGGCACTCATCGCGCTTTTTCTCACGAACCTTCCCGTGCATCGCTTCTACGCGAACGCGCGAGGATTTGGATTCGCGATTGTCTCAGCGCCACTTCACATCTTTGTTCAGATTGTAGCCGCGATCGCTTTGTGCACGGGCTGGGTGCTTCGCGACGTGTTTGGCGATGTTTCGCCGGATGCGACTACGCAGGCTTATTCCGAAGTGGGCCTCAAGGTATGGCCGCCCGTCCCACGAAGACTCGGATAGTCGGCTGGGTGAGACTTTACCAGCCGCCCCTGCGGAAGATCATCACGGGCACCGTGCGAGCCATAATCATGAGATCTTCGGCCACGCCCTGACGCTCCAGGTATTCGAGATCGTAGCGGACCTTGGCCCGCACGTCGTCGATGCTCGTGTCATATGCCTGATTGACCTGCGCCCAGCCCGTGATGCCTGGCCTTGCCTGCTGACGCAGAGGATACTCGGCAATGTCATCGCAAAGACGGGAAAAGATGCTCGGGCGCTCGGGCCTGGGACCCACGATGTTCATCTCACCGCGAATCACGTTGACGAGTTGCGGGAGCTCGTCGATCCGGTACCTCCGCATCACGCGTCCAACCGCCGTCACGCGTGAGTCGCCGCTTACCGCCCACACTGCGCCATTTTTTTCGGCGCCGATCCGCATCGTGCGAAACTTGAGAATCATGAACGGCTGACCACCAACGTCACGCCACCGGCGGTCGTAAGCGCTCAGCCTCCTGCTGGCGCCGCGCCGATCGAGACCGACGCGAGCCTGCGTGTAGAAGATTGGTCCGGGCGAGGTGAGCTTCACCAATATTCCGAAGACCAGCATGATCGGCGTGGCCAAGGCGAGCCCTACTGACGCGAGGGCGACGTTTACCATCCGGTCAACAGCCTCCGAACGGCGCCGGGGTACGGTTTTAGGGGAAGTCGATGTCCTACGCGTCTCGGGTTCCTTGACGACAGGAATGGGACGCACGCTTTCCATGACACCCGCCGAAAGCGTCGGTGGAGGACTGGAAGCCAGTGGATGAAACGGCGTTGACTCCGCCGCACCAACGCCGGGTATCACGATCGAGGCTCGTATCGACTTTGCATAAGATTCAATGCGCTCGGTTTCGGGAAGTCATGCGGAGCTAGTGGCGCCGCAATGCGACCATCAACGCGAGAACGCTCGCCAGCGCTCCCGTCATGCCAAGCAATGTTGAAACTCCGAACTGCCGCTGCTGCCCGACGACGAGCTCGTCGCCAGCAGAGAGTCCGAATTGATCGAGGGTAAGCCCGCCCGCGATCGCCTTGCTCGTTTCATCAGACGACCGGTACTCTTGATTCTTCCGCCGAACGGTCGTCCGTTGAACGTCCGCGGCCCCCGTTGGGCCGCCTGCGCCCATTATCGCATCGGTGAGTGGGAGATCCGACGCGAACGCGAAGTATCCCGGCCGAACGACCGCGCCGAGGATTCCGACGCGCACCAGAGGGGTGACCTCGATCTGTTGGGCCTTCACGTACTTCAGCACTTCCGTGGAGACGCGATCGTGCAACTCCGAGCGAAGCACACCGGTGACGGGCACAGTGATCATTCCCATGAGCTCGAGCGAACGGCCGGAACGGACGACAACCGTATCCCGGTGAACGGCGTCTGAAATGATTGTCACAATGACGCGATCTCCAACCTGAAGGTCACCGGCGCGAAGACGCTCTCGGATGGCCGCGGCCGTCAGCGCGTTTTCTGTGCGCTTGGAAGGATCGCCAGTCGCCGCTGCGACGTCGGCCCGAGTGGCGGCCGCGGTCAGATCGGCGCGCGATACGAGCAGGTCCGGAGCGGATCGGGCCTGGCCCTCGGCTTTCATCGAGACGAACGAGCTCAAAGTCATCGCGACGACGAGTCCACGCGCTGCCGCGCGCAGGGAAGTCGACGCGAAGGGTGGAAGACGCGATGCAATGACCATTGTACCCTCGGTGACGGTAAGAGCGCGTTGACTTCGCGACTCTTGAATCGATTGACCCTTAAGCGCTGACAACGAGCCCTCTCGGCGTAGCGAGACTGACTGCCGGATCTCGTGGCCCGCCGCCCTGGGCGTAGTCAGTTCCGTAGTACCTGTACATCCCGCCGGCCGGGACACCGTTGATAACAGCTCCGAGAAAGCGGATCGGCAGGCGATCCACTACCGCAAACTTGGCCGCTGCAAGCTTTCGATCGGACACGCCCTGGCGAAGCACGACGAGAATGTTTCCAGCGGCAGCCCCCAGAGCGTACGCGTCCACGCCTGCAATGAACGGAGGTGAATCGATGATTACGACATCGAACTTCTGCCGAGCCAGCTGTATTAGAGCGCTCATTTTGTCGGAGACGAGCAGCTCGGGCGCTCGAGGCGCGCGGGTACCGCGAGGGAGCAGAAACAGGTTTTCGGAGGAAGTTGCCTTGACGACAGCGTCGGCACCCACGCCGTTGCTGAGATACTCGACCAGGCCCGGCGTCACCGGAATGTCGAACGTGCTGTGGAGACCACCGCGTCTGACATCGCCGTCGATCAGGAGCGTTCGGTTTCCGGCGCTTGCGAATGCGAGCGCCAGGTTGGACGAAACGAGAGACTTCCCGTCGCCGGTGCTTGGACTGGANNCAGGGAAGTCGTATCGCACGGCCAATCGAAGAGTGCGAAATGACTCTACTACTTGCGACATTAGATCTATCTGGAACTCTCCGCCGCGATTGGCTCTGAGCCGCGGCACTGTGCCGGCGATCGTCAGTCCGAGCTCGTGGGTTGCCTGCTCGGGGTAGCGAAAGCGACGATCGATGCGATCGTGCAAAAGCGCGATGCCAGCGGCAAGGCCAATGCTCGCGAGAATTGCGAGCAGCACGAAACGTGGCGCATCGTTCGAATTCGGACTCGGCGGAGGCACAGCGAAATCGAGAACGCTCAGGTCTGGGCTCGTCTCCGCCTCGGCGAGCGACACTTCCTCATAGCGCGCCTTGAGCACGCCATAGAGATTCTCGCTTGCCGCAACCTGCCTCGCGAGGCGGACGTCTTCGATCGTCCGAGCGGGTATAGCCCGGAGCTCCAGCGATTGTGACTCTACCCGGGAACTAAGGTCCCGTTCTCGCGCGCGAAGAGTCAGGAGAACATTCTGGGCGATTCGGGGAATGGTTTCATTCTGCAGTATGCGTATCGTCTCGCCCAGTTGTTTGATGCGCGGGTTCGCATCCGTTAGGAATTGCTGCTCCGTTCGAACAGCGGCTTGACGCGACGACAGTTCTTCGATTGCAGCGCGAAGCTGCGGAGTGTTGTTCAGGATCGAAGGCAGCATCAGGAAGGCCTGTGCGTCGAGAGGCCCTCCTTTCGCATTGGCAACCATCTGCTCTAGGGCGATGCGCTCACTCTGCAGCTCATCGAGCGTGCCCTTCTGCTGGAAATAGCCCGCGATCGCTGGGTCAGCCCCCGCCTGGGTGGCCGCGCCCGCTGTCCCTCCACCCGAGGGGAGCGTGATGGTGCTCACGCGGAAGCGCTCGAGCTGAGCCTCGGACTCGCGAAGTTGGCTCTCTGCCAGGGCGAGCTGAGTGGTGAGAATCTTCTTGAACTCGAGCAGATGACGCTTCTTCAGATCCCCCGAGGACGCGACGAACTGTTCAACCCACGCGTTCAAGGTATTTGCAGTGCGGTTCGAATCTGATCCGCTGAGACTAATCGTCAGGAATTGACCGTCGTCGGGAAGGGATGCGCGCAGCGAAGAAAGGAGAGCCGCCGAGGTACTCCGCGGAGTAGAGACCCAGAACTGCAGCCCTCGGCCGGGAGTCAGGAGTCGTGCATCGGGCGCCCATCCAAAACCGATTTTCCGGCCGATGGAATCACCCACGGCCCCGCGCTCAACGACCGCTCCTTTCGCACCTGTTAGTACGTACCGCCCAGCCGACTCGATTTTGAGGAGATATGCTCCTGGACGCAAGGACGGCAATGACTCGAACGCGGTAAAGAAGATCGAGTCGGCAGGCTGCCTGTAAAAGATGTTCAGCTTCAGCCGGCGCACTACCGGGTCGATGATTGCGTAGCTCCGCAACAGCTCGACCCAAGACGTTGCCGGCAGAAGCTGCNNGCGGGTCGAATGGGCCCGGTCTGCGATGATGTTCCCGGGGCAATCCAGACAGTGGACTGGACATCGTAGACGGGCTGAACTCTGCGAGCGGCGAAGATGCCAAGAGCAGAACCAGCCGCCACGATCGCAATCATCACCAAGAAATGCCGTTTGAGCGCATCGATGTAGCGCGCCCAAGGAACCCCCTCTGAATCCTGAGCGGAATCCGATCCACGCAACATTGGCGGGGCTGACGGCGGGCCGTACGGCATCCCGTTTACGTGGTTGCCCGAGGGAAGTTGCTGGTTAGGCTGGACAGACATGATCGGATTGCCCTAGGGAGAAACAATGAACGGTATAATGAGACCCGCGCGCGACGCAGTGACGCAAATCACTGCCCATAGTCAACTCTCTTGCCTGCAATGACTTACAAGAAGGCAAAAGCTGAAAGTGTTGCGAGCACGCAACGCGGTAGTAGTACCAGCCCACAGCTTGAATTTCCGGCGCGCGGCGGGGGGGCGGTGCTCAGCCAATCTGCCCGTGCGCCGGTTGTGGGAGTTGTCTTACTCGGGTGACACCTTTGGGAACCCGGGGAGCGAGAGATTTTCTGCGTCTGTCGGGGCGTCCTCGCCNNGTGATGCAGGCTCAGCCAGATCGCGGCGAAATCCATGACGCTCCAGAAGGCGGTAGAGGGTCGTGCGGTCGACGCTCGCGAGACGTGCAGCGCGCGACATGTTGCCGGACGCCCGCGCGACTAGGCGGGTGACGTACGTCTTCTCAAAAGTCGCCAGCACCTGCTCCTTTGCGACGTGATACGCGTCGCTCGAAGGAAAGGCAGGCAACCCGGTTATCGCCGAG
>PKVB01000105.1 GCA_003131365.1 Gemmatimonadota bacterium
AGCCCAAAGCGTGAGCCTGAGCGTGATTTCGGGCGCCGCTGCCTGGGCTATCGTGAAGCGACCAGGCACCAGCGCCGGATACTGCGTCCCCGCCCACCCCCAAAGGATGAGCGCTACCTCGGCTGGAGCGGCCATGCGCGCAATCCGCCACCGCCGGGTCCACAACGCAACAATCGTCAGCGCCGCGGCCGCGCCCGTCGCGAATAACAGCGGCGCCGTCCAGACGTTTCCCATCAACGACTGCCGAAGCCGGGGCGCGAAGAAGTGCGCAACTGCCAGAGTCCCCAACGCAACCACGAACACAGCACCTGCCGCGTACAATGCCCGTGTTCGGAAGTCCTCGCGTAGCACCGGGTCCCGAGCGTCGACGGTCAGATACACTGCGGCGAGAAAGGTGAACGCTGTCAGGGCCAGCACGCCGCACGCGATGGGGAACGAGGAGAGCCAGGATGCGAAGAAAGTCGCGTACACGCCATTCCTTCCGCTGATCGCGCCCACGGCGCCCGACGCGATTGCTCCGACGCACATCCCGAGAATCAACGGAGTGATCACACTCGCGCTCGCAAACACGCGCTCCCAGAATTTTGCCGTCGGAGAAGGCTTCACGTCGTAGGCGCGGAAAGCGAAGGCGGACCCCCGTAGTACGATGCCGATCAGCATCAGCACCAACGGCACGTGGAGATACGTCATAAGGAGCGCAAAGACCGGTGGGAAGCACGTGAACAACAGCACCACGACCAGGATGAGCCACACATGGTTGGCTTCCCAGATCGGCCCGATCGCGCGCGCGATCAGCTCCCGTTGCTGGTTCTTCCGTGGGCCCGCCGCCAGGAAATCCCACACGCCGCCGCCGAAGTCGGCCCCGGCGAGCACGACATAGGCTGTGAGCGCGGCGAGGACCGCCAGTGCACAGACATTCGAGAGAGTAAGGATTTCGGTCATCAGACAGACGCCTGAAGACCCGACGATTTATCGCGCTGCGATGTCTCCACCGTTGGACTGTGCGCGATCTGTCTATACAGTAGCAGAACGACAACGACACCCAGCAGCACGTACAACAATGTGAACGCTACGAACGGAACTAAGAGCATGGGCATTGGCGTTACCGCATCAGCGGTTCGCATCACACCCTGGATTATCCACGGCTGACGTCCGACTTCCGTCACTGTCCACCCAGCCTCGATCGCGATGAATCCCATAGGAGAGGCCAGGACAACCGCGCCGAGCAATCGCCGGCTCGTGAAGACCGCCTCTCGATCTCGCCACGCAACGATTGCAACCCAGACGCCGACCAGAGCCAGGTACAATCCGAGAGCAACCATGATCTGGAAGGCAAAGTGCACCACCGGGACGGGTGGCCATTCGTCGCGCGGAAACTGGTCCAGCCCCTTCACCGTGGCCGACCGATCGTGGTAGGCGAGTAGCGAAAGCCCCCGCGGAATTTCCAGCGCGTAGCGCGTCTCTCCCGCTTCCACATCGGGAACCCCACCAAGACGCAGCGGCGCGCCAGCCTGTGTGTGAAACTGTCCTTCGAACGCAGCGAACTTGGCCGGCTGCCAGTGCGCCACGTAGCGGGAGCTGATGTCACCAGAGATCGGCTGCACGATCATCGCCGGTACGGCTACAATGAGCGCGATCGACATCGCATGACGGTGGAAGCGATTGGTGGGATCGCGTCGCAACATCAGCGCGTGAATCCCCGCGACTGCGATGCCCGTCGCAGCGTACGCAGCAATCGACATGTGAAGCGTCTGCGAGAACGCGGCCGGGTTGAGCATTCCCGCGATCGGATCAATGTCTGTCGGGACGCCGTCTACCAGACGGAAGCCGGCTGGAGAGTTCATCCACGCGTTCACCATTACTACAAAGATTCCGGACACGACTCCGCTTACCGCCACGAGAATGCCCGACAGAAGATGCATCCTCGGTGAGATTCGGTCCCAGCCGTAAAGATAGATGCCGAGGAAGATCGCCTCCGTGAAGAAAGCAAATCCCTCCAGCGAGAACGGCATGCCGATGATGGCGCCCGCATATCGCATGAACTCCGGCCACAGGAGGCCAAGCTCGAAGCTTAGGACCGTGCCAGACATCGCGCCGACGGCGAAAAGGATCGCCGAGCCCCTCGCCCAGCGCTTCGCCAGATCGAGGTAGATGGCGTCGCCGGTTCGCTGCCACTGCAGCTCCGCCAGTACCATCATGAGCGGCATGGCGATGCCTACTGCTGCGAAAATGATGTGGAACGCCAGCGACATCCCCATTTGCGAGCGGGCAGCCAGCAGGTCACTCATTCAGCCTGTCACCTGGGGAACGCCGGTCGTTCGGACATCAACTCTGATCGCGACGGGGCTTTCATTGCATTCATCCGCGAACGTCCTCGTCCGAAGTGCTCGTTGTTTTCGCGACGACCCTTCCATCGCGGAGCAGTAATTCGAATTCGCCGCCAGGCTGGAACTGCTTCGCGGACGTAAGCGCGTTGCCGTCCGCATCACGCGCGACTGCGTAGCCCCGCGATAGCGTTGCGAGCGGGCTGAGCGCATTGAGCCGCGCCGCGGACGTGCCGAGCAATGCCCTCTTGCGGGTCACGATTCGTGTGGACGATTGCGCGACCGAGCGCGCCAGTCGGCCGAGATGGTGACGAGCGTACTGAATCCTCCCCACCAGCGCGTCGGAGAGATTTCGTTTCGCCAGCGACAATGTCTTGTTCACCTCGTCGCGCGAAGCACACGCGGCAGCGGCCGCGGCGGATGGCGTCGGCGCTCGCAAGTCGGCGACGGCGTCGCAGATCGTGATATCTACCTCGTGCCCGACGGCGGAGATCACCGGAACCGGGCACGCCACGACGGCGCGCGCAACGCGCTCGTCGTTGAACGCCCGCAGATCTTCCTTGCTGCCACCGCCTCGTCCGACGATCACGACGTCGGCTTTTCCCCAGCGCGCCACGCGCCTGAGAGCGGCCGCAATTTCCAGCTCCGCTCCATCGCCCTGAACTCTTGTGGGGCACAGGACGAGCCGGGCGCCGAGATTCCGCTTCCTCATTACTGCCACGATGTCTCGGAGCGCGGCACCGTCGGGACTCGTCACCACGGCGACGATTCTCGGAAAATGTGGAATCGCTCGCTTGCGCGCTTCGTCGAGCAGCCCCTCGCGACGCAGCTTCGCCAGCGTCACTTCCATCGCCTTTCGCCACAGCCCGTCGCCCTCGGCTTCGATGCGTGTGACCTTGAGCTGGAGATCCGTGCGCGCAGTATAGACGGTCATCTGCCCGAACAGCACGACCTGCATTCCATCGTCGGGCGGCGCCGGCATCCGATGCTGATCACCAGACCAGACGACGCAGCGAATCTGAGCAGCCCGGTCGCGCAGGCTGAAATACCAGTGTCCGTTCCGGTGCTGTTTGAAGTCGCTGATCTCGCCGCGAACCCAGACTGGGCGCAGGCGTGATTCGATCACCTCGCGCGTCACGAGCGCTAGGTCGCCCACCGACAACGGATTGTCCGCCGCGCTGCCGGGTGGAATCGCGCGCGGAGACGCGAAGAGATCGAAGGGAACCGCTTTCATCGAAGCGTCATCTCGGCGGCGCGAACCGTGTTCGACATCAGCATCGCGATAGTCATCGGTCCCACGCCGCCCGGAACCGGGGTGATCTTGGACGCCACCTCTCGAACGGACTCGAAATCGACATCGCCAACGAGCTTCGTTCCACTCTTCGACCGCGCGTCGGCGACGCGATTCGTTCCGACGTCGATCACAACCGCGCCGGGCTTCACCATGTCGGCGGTGACGATGCGCGCGCGACCAGCGGCGACGATCAGAATGTCGGCGGCTCGCGTGTGTGATTTGAGATCCGCCGTATGCCGATGACAAACGGTCACAGTGCAGTTCGCGTTCTCGTTGTTCTGCATCATCAGCGCAGCCATCGGCTTGCCCACGATGTTGCTGCGGCCGATCACGACGCAGTTCTTCCCCGGCGTTTTCACCCCTGACTCTTTCAGCAGCACCTGGATTCCCGCCGGCGTGCAGGAAATGAATCCGTCGCGCTCACCGATCAGCATCTTCCCGACATTCACAGGATGAAATCCATCCACGTCCTTGGCCGGGTTGATCCTTCTGATCACGGTGTCGGGGTCGATCTGCGCCGGGAGCGGCATCTGTATCAATATGCCGTGGATTTTGGGATCCGTATTGAGGGCGTCGACGCGGCTCAACAGGTCGGCCTGCGAGGTGTCCGCCGGCAGCCGCACGTTGAGACTGTACATGCCCGCTTCCTCCGCCGCCTTCGCCTTTGCGGTCGTATAGACAGCGCTCGCGGGGTCGTCGCCAACCATTACGACGGCGAGGCCGGGCCTCACTCCGCGCGCTACGAGTTTTCTTGCTCGCTCGGCGACTTCCGCACGTACCTTTTTCGCGATCGCGCGGCCATCGATCAGCTCAGCGGGCAAAGTCCACTGCTCTCGTCTCCCGGATCAGCACGACCTTGATCTGTCCCGGGTACTGGAGCTCGGCCTCGATGCGACGAGCAATCTCCTCGGTCAGCGATGCCATGCGCGGGTCGTCGACCTCCTCGGGCACCACGATCACGCGGACTTCGCGGCCGGCCTGAATGGCGAACACCTTCTCAATTCCACGGTAGCTCGCCGCAATCTTCTCGAGACCCTCGAGCCGCTTGACGTAGGTCTCGAACGCCTCGCGCCGAGCGCCGGGGCGGGCGCCCGAGATCGCATCCGCCGCCTGCACCAGCACCGAGATCTCGCTCTCGTGGGGCACATCGTCGTGGTGGGCGGCAATGCAGTTGACCACGAGCGGGTTCTCCCCGTACTTGGTCGCCATCTCGACCCCCAGCTGCACGTGAGTCCCTTCGTGCTCGTGGGTCAGCACCTTGCCCACATCGTGGAGCAATGCGCCCCTGCGGGCCATCGCAACATCGAGCCCCAACTCGGCGGCCATGATTCCAGCCAACCACGCGACTTCCTTCGAGTGGTTCAGAATGTTCTGGCCGTAGCTGGTACGCCAGCGCATGCGCCCAATCAGCTTCACCAGCTCCGGATTCAGTCCGTGGACGCCAGTCTCGTACGCTGCCTGCTCACCCGTCTCGACGATTGATGCGTCGACTTCCAGCCTCGATTTGTTGACGACTTCTTCGATGCGTCCGGGGTGGATGCGCCCGTCGGCGACGAGCTTTTCCAGGGAGAGCCGCGCGATCTCACGGCGTATCGGGTCGAAGCACGAGACCACCACCGTATCCGGCGTGTCGTCGATGATCACGTCGACGCCGGTGGCGAGCTCGAAGGCGCGAATGTTCCTGCCCTCGCGGCCGATGATGCGCCCCTTCATCTCGTCGTTGGGAAGCGAGACGGCTGATACCGTGGCCTCCACGCTCTGCTCGGCCGCGATTCTCTGGATCGCCAGCGCGATTATTTTCTTCGCCTCTCGCTCGGCGTTTCGCTTGGCGGACTCGCGGATCTCGCGGATCTTGTTTGCCGCGTCGGCCTGCGCCTCCTCTTCCATGCGATGCATCAGCTCCGCCTTCGCATCGGCCGCGGAGATTCCGGCGAGCTGCTCCAGCCGGCGCCGTTCCTCACCCAGCATCTTGTCCAGCTCCTGCTCTCGGTCGGCCAGTGTTTTCTCGCGGTTGCCGAGGGTCTCGGTGCGTCGCGTCGTCTCGCGCTCGCGCTGCTCCAGGAGGTCGTACTTGCGATTGAGCTGGCCTTCCTTTTCGTCGACCTTGCGTTCCTCGCGCTCGATTTCCTCGCGACGGGAGCGCATTTCGACCTCCCATTCCTCGCGGAGCTTCATCAGCTCTTCCTTGCCACTGAGGATGGCGGTCTTGCGAAGGCTCTCTGCCTCGCGCTCCGCGTCGCCAACGATCCTCTTGGCGGTCTCCTCAGCGGTCGCGCGCGCCTGCTGCTGGCGCCGGAGCTCAGCTTTAACACCCAGCTTCCTGCCGACAAAGAAAAAAACCGCGCCGGCAATCGCAAACAGAAGTATGCCAGCTGCGGCTAACCAAGCTGTGTTCGTCATGTCGTCCGATCTATGTTGGGCCCGCGGCAATGCCACAGGCGGCCCCTAACGCGCCGGAAAGTCGTCGCGTAGTTGGGTTAAACTAATGTGGGTTCTCGGTTTGGGCGAGAGGAAAGTGTACGGCCGGGGAACGTCCACCCAAGCAGAAATCGCGGTCTTTGGAGCGTCCGGGCGGGTTCCGCCTCGCAACGGCAACTGAACGAGAGGTCAGTTGCAGTTTAGAGTTGCCGGACTAATCCTTTCTCTTTGCTGGCGGAAGCCACGGCCGGATCTCTGCGCCCAGCCGCTTCATGGAGCCGGCGAGGTCCTCGCCCGCCTCGCGGGCATCGAAGAGCTCGTCGGTGATGCTCAGCGCGGCCAGGATCGCGCCCTTCTGGGACTCGACGATGTTGCCGGCGCGCATCGTCTCACGGATCACGTTGTCCACGTGCTCGGCCACGGCCCGCGTGCGCTCAGGGCTCGCATCGCTCCTGATGGAGTATTCGTCGCCGAGGATCGTGACGCGGACGACATTCTTTTTCGTGGTCAACGCGCCCCCGCCCCATCATGCTGTTGGCGCAGAAAGCGAACGCGGTCGATCATCTGCTGGGTCCGGGCGCGCGCGGCATCGAGCCGGCTCGTGAGTCCGGCGTTCTCCGTCTCCAGAAATTGAACGCGCTCCGGAGATACGACTCCCTTCACCCCGATGGACTCGAGGCTCTTGATGCGCGCCTCCGCCTGCATAGCACGACGGCGGAACGAGGCGAGCTCGTCACCGAGATGCTTCACCAGCTGCTCCAGCTCCGTGAATGCGGCTCTTTCAGGCCGTACGCTGTCGGACACCCAGTTCTCCCTCTAGTGCGTTGACAATCTTCGCTGTTCTTCCTTGCACTTCCTGGTCCTTTAGTGTGCGCTCGGGATGGCGGAACGTCAACGCCCACGCCAGACTGCGCGATCCTTCGGGAATACCTTGACCACTGAATTCATCGAACAGAGTAAGACTCTCGAGCAGCTCGCCAGCTTCTTTCCGGATGACGACGTCGATCTGCGCCGCGGTGACGCTCGAGGGCGCGAGGAGAGCAAGATCGACCTGCACTCGCGGAGTCGCCGGAATCGCCTTATACGAGTGGCTCCTGGCAGGTCCCTGCTCGATCGCCTCGAGGTTGATCTCCAAACCGAACGCGGGTTTCGCCCAAACAGGAGCATCGACCGTCAGCCGTCGCGCCGAACCAACCACACGGCCGTCGATTGAGATTTCCCACAGGGTTTCACCGGAGCCGGGAACAAGCTTCACCGGCGCCGAGGGAAACGCCGCCACAGCCGCTGTTTCAGCGAGGAACTTGATGTCCCACTCGTCGTAGCTCGGTTGTATGGCCTTGGTGAAATGCGTCGGCGAGCGCTGACCCATCACCAGCGCGGCGACGTGCGTTTCCTCGCGCGGAACCGCGGCCTTCTTCGGACCAGGAAGCGCTGCCGGATCTTGCCCTTCGAAAAAAGCCGTGCCGATCTCGAACAGGCGAATATTGCCCTGCATGCGAGCGAGGTTGTACTCGGCGCGAGAAACGAGAGTCGTCATCAGGTCGCCGCGCAGAAACGCTTCGTCCTCCGCCAGCGGATTGGTGACGCGAACAGTTGCGCCCTTTCCCTCCGCCACGAACGGCATCGGCCTGATTTCGTTGAGACCGGCAGCGACGAGCGCTTCCTGCACGCGTTTCGTGACAGCGACGAGCGGCGCATCGGGCACGGCGCTGGGCCTGAACGGTCGCAGCTCCGAGGAGAACGAGTCGTAGCCCCGAAGGCGCGCGATCTCTTCGGCCAGATCCACGTCGCCATGTACATCGTGCCGCCAGCTCGGAGGTGAAACCTTGAGGACATCCTTTGCCTCTGGCGCGATCCTGAATCCGACCGTCCTGAGACTCTTCTCTACTTCGTTCGTCTCGACCGGCTCGCCGAGCAGTCGCGCCACGCGCGGGAGCTTGAGCGAGATTGGTTGCGGGCGCTTGGGGAGAGGATACAAGTCGACCGGATTGCCCTGCGGAATTCCGCCCGCCACCGACAAGATCAGTCGCACCGCATAGTCAACGAGTCCTGGAATCGCATCGGCGTCCACACCACGCTCGAAGCGATAGCTGGCGTCGGTCGAGATTCCGAGCTTTCGACGGGTGGCGCGAATGCGGGCGGGATTGAATGCGGCAACCTCGAGAAAAATCTCGGATGTCGATTCGGACACTTCGCTGCCGCTACCGCCGATGATCCCCGCGATGGCCTGCGCACGTTCCGCATCTCCAATCACAACGGCGCCGGGAGGAAGGGTTCTGTCGACTCCGTCCAGCGTCTTGATCAGCTCCTCACCGCGGGTCTTCCTCACGACGACGGTTCCCCGCGCGATCTTCTCGAGATCGAAGGCGTGCATCGGCTGCCCGANNGAACCCGAGTAGCATGTAGTTGGTGACGTCGACGACATTGTTGATCGAGCGCGATCCGACTGACTGTAGCCGCTGAACGAGCCAGTCGGGGCTGGGACCGATTTTGAGTCCGGTGAGCACCGCGCCGGCGTACCGCATGCAGCCGTCTGTGTCCTCGAGCTTGACCGTGACGTCTCCGACTTTCCCCGAAGTCGCCTTCACCGTGTGTGTGCGAATGACGAACGGCTTTTCCTCCGCGATCTCGGGACGCGTCACGGTGCCCTGCGTCGCGGCGGCGATCTCGCGCGCGAGGCCTTCGTGCGACAGGAGATCGGGACGATTCGGAAGCACATCGATCACGAGGCGAGTGTCGCCCATTGGCATCGCATCGAGAAACCTCGTCCCCGGCTCCACTGTAAGCGTCAGTGGCATAATGCCCTCCTTGTCTTCTCCGAGCCCGAGCTCCTTTGCCGAGCACAGCATGCCTTCCGAGTTCTCGCCGCGAATCTTTCGCTTCTCGATCTTCACGCCCCCGGGGAGCGTGGCGCCGACGGGCGCGAACGGGTAGAGCGTGTTGACGGCGACGTTGGCGGCGCCACACACGACGTCCAGCAGAGTCCCCGTGCCGGCATCGACTTTCGTGACCCAGAGGTGATCGGAGTTCGGATGCCGCGCCACCTCGACGACGCGACCGACAACGACGTCGCCCAAATCCTGGCGCAGCGCGACGAGATCGTCGACCGTCGCGCAGCGGGATGTGAGGAGATCGCGCAGCTCAACGGGAGTGAGCTTGAACGGGACGAACGCGCGCAGCCACTCGTAGGAGGCGTTCATATCGTTGAAGCGGTTAGCGGGCGAGCCTTCACTATCGCCGGTGGACCGAATAGAACGAGTCGTCGGCGAAGCTTCATCTGGAGATCTGGTAAAGGAATCTCACGTCTGAATCGTAGAGAATCCGGATGTCGGGGATGTCGTAGCGGAGCATCGCGATGCGCGCCGGTCCCATGCCGAACGCCCAGCCGGTGTAGCGATCGGCGTCGAGCCCCGCCGCATTGATCACAGACGGATGCACCATCCCCGAGCCGAGTATCTCCATCCAGCCGGTTCCCTTGCAGCCCGCACAGCCAGACCCGTGACACAGCTGGCACTCCACGTCCATCTCGGCCGACGGCTCGGTGAACGGGAAATAGCTCGGGCGGAAGCGGGTCTTCGTCTTGCCGAAGAATTCATTGGCGAAATGCGTTAGCGTCGCCTTGAGATCGACGAAGCTGACCCCTTCATCTATTGCCAGCCCTTCGACCTGGGCGAACATCGGCGCGTGCGATGCGTCGAAGAAATCGCGGCGGTAGGCATTGCCCGGGCTCAGAACCCTTATGGGCGGCTTGAATTTCTGCATCGTGCGGATCTGCACGGGCGAGGTGTGCGTTCTCAGCATCACGTTCTCGCCCAGGTATAGCGTGTCGTGCAGGTCCAGCGCGGGGTGGTCGGCCGGGAAGTTGAGCGCGGTGAAGTTGTACCACTCCGTCTCCGCCTCAGGCCCCAGCGCGATCGTGAAGCCGAGCCCGCGGAAGATTTCCTCGATCTCCTCGATGACGAGCGTGACGGGATGCTTCGATCCCTGCCACTGGCGCCGCGCGGGCATCGTGAGGTCGACGTTTCTTTGCGAGGAGCTGGCCGCGTCGAGCTGGCGGCGCCGNNTCAGCGAGCCGCCCTCGCGCAGCTCTTCGGGCGCGAGCGACGGCAGCTGCTTGAAGAGCTCAGGCAACCGTCCTGACTTTCTCCCGAGTAGCGACGTACGGGCGTCTTCGAGCAAGGAGGCCGTCGTCGCGGCGTCGATGAGCTTCTCGCCTTCGCCGGCGAGCGTTGTGACGAGCTGCTGGAATTCCGAAAGCGTCACGATTCAGAGTTTGGGTGGGCAAACGCAAAAGGACTCCACCGCGCTGTTCTTACATTAGCGCCGGTAGAGTCCTTTCGAAATCCTTGGGAGGCGTTACGCGGCGTCGAGAGCTGACCTCGCCTTTTCGGCGAGAGCGGTAAACGCGGTGGAATCGTTGACAGCGATGTCGGACAGAACCTTTCGGTCGATTTCAATGCCCGCCTTCTTGAGGCCGTGCATGAACACCGAGTACGACATGCCGTGTTGATGCGCGCCCGCATTGATACGGAGGATCCACAGCTTGCGGAAATCACGTTTCTTGTTCTTGCGATCGCGGTACGCATACTTCCAGCCGCGCTCGACGTTCTCCTTGGCGGCCTTCCATAACTTGCTCCGGGCGCCGAAGGCACCGCGGGCTGCCTTCATCACCTGCTTCTTGCGCTTCAAGCGCGCGACGTTCGATCTAACGCGTGGCATTGGTCTATTCCTCTAGGCCTGAAGGAGGCGCTTGATGTTCCTGGTTTCGCCCGGAGTCTGGATGATCGTGGCCTGACGCAGACGGCGCTTTCTCTTCGACGATTTCTTGGTAAGGATGTGGCTCTTGAAGGCTCTCATGCGCTTCACCTTTCCCGAACCGGTGATCTTGAAGCGCTTTCTCGCGCCCTTGTGGGATTTCATCTTCGGCATTGCTCTTCCTTCGTATGTAGATCCCGGCGTTGATCGCCGGGCTCGCTATGAACTTTCGACAGACCGCGACGCTCGCTACTTGGGCGCGAGGATCATGGTCATGAACTTCCCTTCGAACTTCGGGTCGGTTTCGATCTTCGCCACATCGGCGAGCTCCGTGGCGACCCGATTGACCACCTGACGCCCGAGCTCCGGATGAGCGATCTGTCTGCCCCGGAACATCAGCGTCACCTTCACTTTGTTTCCGTCCTTCAGGAACTCCCGCGCGTGACGGGTCTTGGTCATGAAGTCGTGCTCTTCGATTCCAGGCCGGTACTTCACTTCCTTCAGGTGAATCACGTGCTGCTTTTTCTTCGCCTGGCGCGCCATCTTCGCCTGCTCGAACTTGAATTTCCCGTAGTCCATGATGCGGGCCACGGGAGGCCTCGCCATTGGTGCGACTTCGACGAGATCGAGTCCTTGCTCGATTGCCTGAGCAAGGGCTGCATCTACGTCCATGATTCCGAGCTGCGCCCCATCGGCAGCTATGACTCTGATGGGACTGATGCGGATCTGTTTGTTGACGCGTACGCGCTTGGTGGTGTCCTGGATACGAGCCTCTTTACTCGGAGAAAACAAAAACGCGGCCCCCTTTTCGGAGTCCGCGCAACAAAATGCCGCCCAGCTGGAGCGCCATCTGTGGCTAGAACTCCTTCAGCACTCCTCAGAATTCGAGGGCCAGAGGGTGGGGTGATCCGCCCGGATCTCCCGCTTATCACATTGTCAGGGCGTAAGATAGGACTGACTGCCGTGACATGCAAGGGATCAGGCCCGCTTACGTGCGGTTCCTTCGCCGCCTAGATTCGCGGGATGCCAAAGAAAGTCATCGGCGGCAAGGTCGAGAAGCGAATCCCGATTGACGGCATTGGGGGCGTCTTCATCTACGCCAACGATGCGAAGGCGCTCTCGAACTGGTACGCCCACCATTTCGGGCTGAAGCTCGAGACCTACGAGGACGGCAAGGTCTACGGCACCGAGTTCAAGTACCGGCGCCTAGGCGATTCCTCCAAAGTGGATTCGACCGTGTTCTCGATCTCGCAGGCCAAGACGACGCTCCCGACCGACCGCCGCGAGGCCGTGATCAATTACCGGGTGCGTGATCTTCAGCCGTTCCTGGAGCAGCTGAAAGCCGACGGCATCGAGATCGAGAAGACGGAGGACTTCGACTACGGCCGGTTCGCGTGGATCAAGGACCCCGAGGGGAACCGGATCGAGCTGTACCAACCTCTCAACTGAACTGGCGCGGGATCAACCGCAGCTGAATATCAACTGCAACTGAACGGGCGGGAGGCGTCAGTAGCGTAGTTG
>PKVB01000201.1 GCA_003131365.1 Gemmatimonadota bacterium
AAGCTGAGGCCGAGGTAGTCCACCTGATGCTGGACAGCGAATCGAATGTCGGCTTCGTCCTTTTCGGTGATCGACGGGGCCGATACCTGGACGCCGGGAAGGTTCAATCCCTTGTGGCTCTTCAGATCTCCGCCGTTCAGGACGCGGGCTTTCACGCGAGAGTTGCTCACGTCGAGGGAGACGAGCTCGATCAACCCGTCGTCGATGAGGATCCTGTCGCCGACGCGCACGTCATTCGCGAGCTGATCGTAGGTAACGGGAATCTCGCCGTTCTTTTCCTGGCCCTCGTGCACGAGCACGACGTCTTCGCCGACCTTGAGCGTGATCGGCTTCGCGAGATCGCCGATTCTGATTCGCGGGCCCTGGAGGTCGCCGAGGATGGCGATCGGTTTTGCGACTTCTTCCGCGAGCCGCCGAACCATCGCGATCGTCGCGGCGTGCTGCTCGTGGGTCCCATGCGAGAAGTTCACACGGGCGACGTTCATGCCGGCCTCGATCAGNNGGATCGCATCATCTGTCGAAGTCGAGGGCCCAAGTGTGCAGACGATCTTGGTGCGGGGAGTGTAGATGCCGGTCACTTCCCGCCAGGTGCGAGTGAGCCGATCTTCGCCTCGAGTCCGGCGATCAGCTCGTCGAACGATTTCTGGAAGCTGGCGATTCCGTCGACGAGGAGCTTCTCTGTGACTTCCTTGATCGAAATTCCGACCGCTTCGACTTCCTTCAGCAGTCCTTCGGCGGCCGCGATTTTTTTGTCGACCGCTCTCTCAACTACTCCGTGATCCCGGAACGCGTCGATCGTGGCGGGTGGCATCGTGTCCACCGTGTCCGGCCCGATCAGCTCTTCGACGTACATCACGTCGCGGTACTCGGGATTCTTCGTGCTGGTGCTCGCCCAGAGCGGACGCTGAACGCGCGCTCCCTGCTTCGCCAGCGCTTGCCAGCGGGGTCCGGCGAACTTCTGCGCGAACAATCTGTAGGCGAGCTTCGCGTTCGCGATTGCCGCGCGGCCCTTGAGCAGCTTGAGCCTTTCCTTTTCCGGCTGCGAAGTCTTGGCGATAAGCGCATCGAGACGCTTGTCGATTTCGGTGTCGACTCTGCTCACGAAGAAGCTCGCGACTGACGCAAGGCCATCGATCGGCTGGCGCGCCTTGATGCGATCCTCGAGGCCGGCCATGTACGCCTCGACCACACGATCGTGCGCCTGGATAGCGAAGAGGAGCGTGATGTTGACATTGATGCCTTCCGCGATGAGACGGCGCACCGCAATCGCGCCTTCAGGCGTGCCGGGCACTTTCACCATCACGTTCGGGCGATCGACAGTCTTCCAGAGCCGCCGCGCTTCCTCGACGGTGGCGTCGGCGCTGTGCGAAACCCCGGGGGACACTTCGATCGAGACGTAGCCATCGGCCCCGCGCGTCGAGCTGTAGACGGCGGCGAAATGGTCGCAGGCGTCGCGCACGTCAGTCGTCTCGAGGAGCTCGAATAGCTGCCAGCTGGTAAGCCCTTGCTGCTCGGCCTCGATGATCTGGTCGTCGTAGGCATTGCTCGACGCCAGGGCCTTCTGAAAAATTGTCGGATTGGACGTCATGCCAGTGAGCGCATCGCCGGAGATGCGGCGATCCAGCTCGCCGTCGTGCAGCATTCGTCGATCGATGCTGTCGAGCCAGATAGATTGGCCGATGTCGTGAAGCTGTTGTAGCCTGTTCTTGGCCATGGAAAATCCCCCTCTCCANNATTCTAACCAGCCAGACGCCCCGGCGCCTCTGTCCGGCGGGGATTGCCCCGTGTCAAAACTCCCGCTTGCGCATTTCCTTGAAGAAGCGCTCGTGTTCCTGGCGCTCCTTGAGCGTTGCCTCGTCCGTGGGCAAATCAGAGAGGTTCTTGTCGTATTTCTTGCCGAAGCCCTTTTGACCGGTCGATTTTGCCGCTTTGGCGGCGTTCTTCTTTGCCAGCGCCGCGATCTTCTTGTCGTCCATGATTGGGGTTTCCCGGAGGAAGTGCTTAAAGGGAGCAACGAGGCACCCGAAAGGCAAGTGCGACTATCCCACTTTGGGCCACTCGCCCATTATTCACGAATGAGAATGGCTCGCCTCATGTGCGCGGCAGCATTGGCCCCGGCTTTCAGGGGGGCCCAGGGCCAGCAACGGCCCCTCTCCTATCATGGCTGGGCCCTTGGGATTTCGTTCGATAGCGCCACGAAACTCACCGAGGCGCAGATCGCCAGACCGCTCGTATGCGTCGGAATGGCCACAAAGACGATGTTCTGCCAGACGGATCCTGGCGGACGGAACGCAAATCTTTATTTCAGCCCGATGCCACNNCGACGTTTTTCCAGAGACTCCCTGAAGAGATTTTTCACCACACAGTGGGGTCCTCCCCTCCCTCGAGAGGTAATCGGCAAACAGCCTTCGACCACCGGACGAATCCTGGAAACTGACGTCATCGGAAGCTGGGCGAGGGAGGGCATGGTTTTCGGCGGGGCCGCCATTTCATCTATGGATAGCGCGCGAACGCTCTCGGTATCCATCTTCAGCCCGGCGCGGCAGATCCGCCTGATGCAGGAACGTACTGACTCCAGTCGCAAGCGAAGATGACCAACTTCCCTGACGCGATTTCGGTTCTCTCCGCGATGATCACACCCGCCGTGCTCATTTCGGCGTGCGGATCGCTCATCCTCGCGACTTCGGACAGGCTGAGCAAGGCGGTGACGCGCACCCGCGAGATTTCGAGCGCATTGATCCCGCGCGCCGCCGACCAGCGACACGACGATCGCGAAGAAGAGCGGCGGATGCTGTTCGTTCAGCTCGACTTCGTGACGACGCGATCGCGCTTACTACAACGCGCCCTGTCGCGCCTGTACGCGGCGCTGGCGTTCTTCGTAGGCACGAGCGTGAGCATCGGACTGGTGGCGATAACGAGCTCAGCATTCACTCTCGTTCCGATCGCGCTCGGGCTGATTGGCGCGGGACTACTCCTCTACGCCGCGTTCCTGTTGATCAAGGAATCCCGCTTTGCGCTCGCCGCGGTGAACGAGGAGATGGACTTCACGTGGAAGCGCGGAAAGGAATACGGCCCGCCCGATCTGGTCGAGAAGGGCATCAAGCGTGCGCGGTGGTTTGGCGGAGTGAAGTAGGCGCAAGCTCTGACTGAGTATCCCACAAGAAAAACGCCGGGCATTGCTGCCCGGCGTTTTGTCTGTGAGCGCGGACCTACCTCACCCGCACTCGCTGAATCCGCACACATGGCACTTGGCGCAACCTTCGGCCATCTCGAGCGACGATCCGCAGTCCGGGCACGTGCCGATGAACGACTCGCCCCGATTGAGCGCATCGAAACGATACTGGGCTTGCCCGCCCTCTCCAGACACCTGAGTCGGCTTGGGCTCCGCCACTTCGTCGGTAGAAGGAGCCAGAGGCGCGCTACCGAGCAACTCCTGCTGCACACCCTGCTTCTCACGCATCCACTTCTCGAGCGCAATACCTATTGCGTCGGGAACAGACAGTACCTTGTTGGGTCCGAGTCCGATCGCCTTGTCCGACGCGATGCCGCGCAGCTGGCGATGCACTTCCCGAATCGGAATCCCGGATCTGAGCGCGAGCGAAATGAGTCTTCCCATCGCCTCGGCGTCAGCCATCACCGCTCCGCCCGCCTTGCCGAGATTGATGAAGACCTCGAACGGATGGCCGCGGTCATCCTCGGTGATGTTGAGGAACATCGTGCCGAGTGGTGTCTCGATGCGCGTGGTGATGCCGCGCAGCGTATCGGGACGCGCTCTCTTGGCGCGGCGCTGGAGATTCTCGGCCTCCACGTCGAACACCGCCTGCTTGAGTCTCGTGTTCTCGGCCTCGAGCTCCGCAATCGTGCCGTGCAGCTCACCACGCTCGGCTCTCGCGTCGGCCTTGCCGTCGCGCTCCGCTTTCGCCTGCACGGTCGCGCCGGTCGAGAGAACCTGATTGTCGCGCGAGCCATCGCGGTACACCGTCACGCCCTTGCACTTGAGCGCGTAGGCGAGCTCGTAGATCTCGCGCACGTCGTCGGGAGTGGCCGCGTGCGGGAAGTTGGTCGTCTTGGAGATCGCAGAATCGCAATTCTCCTGGAAGGCGGCCTGCATTCTGACGTGCCACTCGGGCGTGATGTCGTGCGCGGTGACGAATACGCGCTGCACCTGCCTGGGCACTTCGTCGAAGTGGATGTGGCCTTCCTTCGCGATCTTCTCCATCAGCTCGTCGGAGTACCAGCCATCTTTCCTTGCGATCGCGACGAAATCTTCGTTCACGTCGGGCATCAGCGCGCCCGCCTGATTCCGCATGAAAGCAACGGCAAAAAGGGGCTCGATGCCCGAAGAGCAGCCAGCGATTATCGAGATGGTGCCGGTCGGAGCGATCGTGTTGACGTTGCAATTGCGGAGCAGCTGCATTGGCTTGACGCGCTTGCCGTTGGCGTCGCGGGCGCACGTCTCGTCGGGACCCCAGATCGATCTGGCCCACTCCGGGAACGGACCGCGCTGGTCGGCGAGTCGCTCGCTCTCACGCTTCGACTCGACGTCCACGAACTTCTGAAGCTGGCGTCCGAACTCGACGCCCTCGATGCTGTTGTAGGCAATGCCAAGACGCACGAGCGCGTCGGCGAAGCCCATGATGCCGAAGCCGATGCGCCGGATTCTCTTCGAGAGCGCGTCGATCTCGGGCAGCGGATACTTGTTGACGTCGATGATGTTGTCGAGGAACCGAACCGAGAGGTGGATGTCGCGCTTGAGCGCGTCCCAATCCATCTGCTCATCCTTCACATAGTGGCCGACGTTGATCGAGCCGAGGTTGCAGACGTCGTACGGGAGAAGCGGCTGCTCGCCGCACGGATTCGTCGCCTCATACTTTCCGACGTGCGGAACCGGATTGTAGCGGTTCGCTTCGTCAATGAAGAAGCAGCCCGGCTCGCCGGTTCTCCACGCCCCGTCGATCATCTTGTCCCAGACGGCGCGAGCGTCTAGCTGGCCGGTGACTTTGCCGCTGCTCGGATCAATGAGATCGTAGCTCGTGCCCGCCTTCACCGCTGCCATGAACTTATCGGTGACGGCGACGGAAATATTGAAGTTCGTGATCTGCGTCAGGTCTTCCTTGCAGGTAATGAAGTCCATGACGTCGGGATGATCGACGCGAAGAATTCCCATGTTGGCGCCGCGGCGCGTGCCGCCCTGTTTCACCGCATCGGTCGACGCGTCGTAAAGCTTCATGAACGACACGGGACCCGATGCGACGCCGGTCGTTGAGCGAACCATCGAGCCCTTGCCGCGCAGCTTCGAGAACCCGAAGCCTGTTCCGCCGCCGGACTGATGAATCAGCGCCATGGCGCGCAGCGTGTCGTAGATCCCGTCGCGGCCGTTCGACAGAGCGTCCTCGACGGGAAGAACGAAGCAGGCAGACAGCTGACCGAGGGGGCGTCCCGCGTTCATGAGGGTCGGTGAGTTCGGCTCGAACCGACGCTCGACCATCAGGCGGTAGAAATTCTCCGCCATAGCCGAGACCTCGCCGTCGCTTGCGCCGTACCGACGGTCCGCTTCGGCGACCGTTCCCGCCACGCGCCAGAACATGTCTTCCGGCTGCTCCACAGGCGTGCCCGTAGCGTCCTTGATCAG
Source organism: Gemmatimonadota bacterium (assembly GCA_003131365.1). Classification (GTDB taxonomy): domain Bacteria; phylum Gemmatimonadota; class Gemmatimonadetes; order Gemmatimonadales; family Gemmatimonadaceae; genus UBA4720. Next base: position 5,633 of record PKVB01000201.1, read on the forward strand.
ATACCGTTTGCTGATCACGGTGCGCGCATTGTCATTCAATTGGGCTTCGCCCTGGGGCGGGACGGCAGATATGGGCATTAGATAGAACTCTCCGCAGGATAAAAGGGTTGTCAAGTAAGAAGACGACGGACCTTGAACTTCACGCTTGGGCATCGGTGATTTCGATGCGGGCAGGGATACTACCGGTATTCGTGAGTCCGCGCCAGTGTTCACCTATCTCTTTACATGACAACGCTTTATGTATTCCACATCACGAATAGATACTCGACCATCTTTTTTCCACGCCGAGGTCCATCGTGATCTCCCGATCCAGGTCTGCATATCGCGCTCCTCACTTAGATAATTGTGGCGAGGGACCGGTCCCCTCTAAGTACACCGGAGGGCTGTAGTTAGCTCACCGGAAAGTGGGGAAACTCGCGAATGATCAGTCGGGAACGGCGAGCAAAAACTCGCGCGGCTCGGCTGTAGCGCCCGCGCTGAAAAACTCCCGTTTGCTTAGATACACGCGCTCCAAAAAGGGGTCAAAAGGAAGCGCCAAACGTCGCGTAAGCCTGTGCCACGCTCGCCCGGAGCTGCTGTCGATTCACCAGGGGAAACGCGAGTCCCAACCGCAGCCGAGCCTGCACATCGAGCTGTAGCCCGGTGTCGATATTGAGCTCCGCTCCGGCGGAAGTCATGACAGGATTCCGGATATTTGCGGAGGTACAGAATCCGTTTGTCGTGTCGGCGCCCGCGGGACAGAACGCTCGGCCGGTCTCGCCGAAAAGCGTCAGCGACATCCGATCGACGAAGACCGGGATGTATCGGAAGCCGCGCGATGGTGCGGCAAGCGGCGCTCGATACTCGACTGCTGCCGAATACGCGCGAATTCCGCCCTCGGCTCCGGCGGGATATCCGCGCACTCCGAACGTTCGACGCTGCTGGCCAGCCGTGACACCGGGGAAGAGCTCGAGCGCCGTCCCACTGATTCCTCCGGCCGAAAAGAGGTCGGGACTTCCATCATCGGTAATGCCGCCCGCGGCGCGAAACGCGAGCACGTGGTGCGCAAAACCGGGGAGGTCGAGCGACTTGTACACCAACGTCGTACCGACGACGCTGCGCGTGGCGGCGCCGGTCGTGCCGCCCCGCCAGCGCTGACGTCCGCTCGCGCTGATACTGATTCCATCCTCTGGCGAGATGCTCAAGCCCGGGCGCTGCGCGTTCGACCAGCCCGCCGACGCAATCAGCGCCGGATAGTTGTGCGTCTCGGAGAAGAACGACACCAAGTGCTGAAGCACCGTGTCCGGACGCGTGGAGTAGCTGTCTCCCTCGAGCTCGCCCCCGATCGAAGCGAGTGTGTAGCTCCGGAATCGCGGTCGAATGAACGTCGTCTGGAGCGAGACAATTCTCTCGCGCTCCGCGAGTCCGAAAGGCGGGCTGACGCCTCCGGCCCCATTGTCGACAACGAACGTCCCATTCGAAAAATTCTGAGACGTGTAGAGATCGATGAGCGGCAGCCCGAATCCCGCGTAGCGGTACCAGAGCCAGGCGGAGTTTTCGGCCCATTTGGAATTGTGAAGTACTTCGACGACGTAGTTATGGCGGTTCACGATGTCGAAGCCACTGGTATAGGCGCCCCATGATGTTCCGTTGTCTGTGGTGCTCTCGAGAACCGGACTCCAGTAGCGCGGCAGGAGCGACACCCACGGCGAATATTTCGTCGCGCGGGAGGTGTCGGACGCGCCGAGTGGAGCGAGCCCGGGCACATCAGCCAGGCAATTCACGCAGCCAGAGCGTGGGCTCGTTGTCGTACTGTCGCTCGCAACGCGAACGAGGGACGCGAACGGAGCAACGCCGAGATGAAATCCGTCGGCCTTGAAGAGCAGTGTCGCCAGCTGGCTTTGATCGGGCGATGGCTCGGGACCGAATAGTCCGGTGGACGCGTCGCTGATCCTTGCCACCGTTGGCGCGAAGGTCGTCACGTCGGCAACATAGATCTGCGGCGAGCCGCTGCGCTCGGAGGAGAAATAGATGCGCGTCCCGTCCGAAGACCAGCTCGGGCTCGAGTTGATGGCGTGGGTCGCGCCGAAGGAGTCGATCATCTTCCCATCCGAGCCGATGATGGCGATCTCGAATCTCCCGCGACTCTGCCTCACTGCCGCGATGCGCGAGCCGTCCGGAGACCACCGGGGATCTGCCCACTGCACGTCGAGGCTCGTGGGTGTGAGCGGCACGAGCGNNGCGTGCGTCCGTCGCTCGAGAGCCGTACCAGTCTCGTCGTCGCCGGCTCGTCCTGAACGGCAACTATCTCGCCGTCCACCCGCGCGTCGGGCGAGGTCAACCGGGCTCCGGTCGTGAGCCTTGTCTGCGTGCCGTGTCTCTCGACGTAGAGATCATATCGGATGTGGTACGGATCCAGGAAGTCGGGCTGCGAGAAGAGAATGCCACCGTCGGGCATTCTCACATTGGGACTCGTTCCGTCGCGCCGGCCGAGTCGCCTCTCGCGTCCCGAGAGACTGACCTGATATGCGGCGGGCATCTCGCGCCCGTTGTCGCCCGCGTACACCAGAGTCGTGTCGTTGAGCCAGCGCGGAAAGAGCGCGACGCGTCCGTCGTTTGTGAGCTGGCGCCAACCAGGCATCGCTTCGAATGGGCCNNCGCGCACCTCGCGAGCCAGCGAGTCGCGCCAGTGCTCCCACGCCGTCTGGAACGACATCCCGAACGCGTTTCGCGACGTCAGCGTGAGAATGAAGGGGAGCGGAGTCTTCGCACCGCTCTCGACAAACCGGCGAATGCTCCCCGGGCCCTCCGTTCGCGACAGGTAGTCGAACAGCAGCGAGCCGTAGATGTAGATGACGTTGCCGCCGGGAAAGCGCGTCGTACCGGGTGACAATTCCTGGAGTGTAGGCAATTGATTGGCGAGCGCGGCCGCGCGCGCGGTCATCGAGTGTTCGGAGCTCTCCAGCCTGCCCACACCCGCCATTCGCGACTCGAAATAGACGGCGAGCCCCTCGAGCACCCAGCGCGGCTCGTACAGATTCGGAAAGAGCAGCGCATTCCTGCCGAAGATCGCCTGGCCAAAGCGCCAGATCCCACGCGAGCGGTCGAGATGGAAAATGTGCGTCAGCTCGTGGGTCACCACGAGCGCGTTCCAGTCATCGTAGTTGCGAAGACCCGACGCGTCTGTGGGCGGATGCGCATAGACGACGATGCGATTCGACGGGAACGGCGTCGCGTAGCCGTTAACGAAATCGACGTTGTCTGAGACGACGAGATCGATCGTGCCGCGCGGCGGGACCAGCTCCGTCGACAGCTCCGTGTACGCGCGTTCGGCGTTCACCGCGGCTCTGCGCGCCTCTTCTTCGACTGCTGGGGTGAAATGCACGCGGAAGTGCCGCGTGCGGATCGTGCGCCAGTCCTCGTTGGGAGGGAGTTGCCCATCCGCGGCCCGCGCCGCGCAAAGGAACAACGCGGCCGCGAGCGCGAGCGATCTCACGGCTTTTGGGCCATCGACGCGAAATAAGCCTCGAGACCACGCACTATCGCAGTAGCGTAGGCCTCCTGATAAGTCGGAGTTCTCAGAGCCGCTTCCTGATCAGGCATGATGACGAACGCCCCCTCGGTGAGAATCGATGGCATCCACGTCCCGCGGGCAACCGCGATGTTCTGGAATTTGGTCCCATTGTCGCGAAGTCCGAGCTCGGCCAGCAGCGCCGCCTGGGTCGCCACGCCCAACGGAATCGAATGTGGCCAGAAATAAAGCGTCAAAGACCCATTGTTGACAAATGGATTCACGCCGTCGGGGAAGGCGTTGAGGTGGATCGAGACGAAAGCGTCGGCGTTGGCGCGGCGGCTGATGATCGCGCGCAATCCGAGATCGACGGGCTCGGGAGTGATCCGCGTCATCACGACGTTCACGCCTCGCTGCGTGAGAAGATCGCGCACCTTGAGGCCCACCTGGAGCACAGCGTCGCCTTCATAGAGCCCCGTCGGGCCGGTAGCGCCCGCGGGCGGATGTCCGGGGTCGACGGTGATCGTGAGACCGCGGAGCGGAGACGTGGCATCGGCGATCCTGGGCGGACGCCGCACCCTGAAGGTCAGCGTTCCGTTCTGCCAGAGTGCGAGGTAACCATAGGGAGCACGCTCGAGATTAATCGTGTAGCGAACTCTGCTTTGCTCCGGAGTCGAGGAGCTGATGCTATTGAAGTACGAGTCGATCGGCTCCGCCATCATCGAGACTACGGGCGCTGCGGTCACGCCGTACAAGAGGAGCGAGATCGTCCGATCTGTTTCCTCGATCAGATACGGCGGTGGTGGTCCCGTCATGGGGATTGCCACGTCGATCCAATCCGGGCCGGGCTCGATGCGAATCGCACCAATTCGTCGTACAGGAGCAGCCGAGTCGCCGACGAACCTTCCCGGTGATATGGTCGAGATGTTGTGCGCCTGGAGCTCGCTGCGGAGAACCCATGCCTCTTGCGTCGAATCGAGCTGTACGCGCACGAAATCATCGCCGCTAGCCTTGATCGCACCCGTGATCTTCACAACGGTGCGGGGGAAGAGAAACCACTTGTACTCTTGTCCATCGCCCGGACCGGGGCGCGCGATCGTCACACGGTCAGTGTCGTCCACCGTCGACGCGGGCGCGCCGAGCATGACGTAGACATTTCCGGGAACCGGTGCGATCGTGTCCGGCGATGCAACCGGTTGTAGGGTATCCCCGACCAGCTTGTTGCGGTGCGTGGTGTCCGGCGCCGGCGGAATCCTCACCGGGAGAACGAGGCGCGCTCTCTCCGCGCCGTTCGACGCGAGCAGCTCGTAACGCGGCGCGCTATCTGGCGGGACCGGAAGCCATCCCATGAACGCGCCGTTGGGCCAGACGGCCACCGCTACTCCATTGATGCGAAGCGCCGCGCCTCCGGTTCCGACGGTCCCGAAAATAAAATTCGAATCCCGAACGGTGAGGAGCTGCTCCGGCTTGGGATACGCAACGCTGATCTGCAGCGGGCCGCGCACCTCGGGGACGGGTGGCAACTTCGGGCTAGCGGGAGGAAGAGGGGCAGGAACGAGCGGCGGAAAGGTCACTGGTGTGGGAGCGGGAGCGGATGGTCCCGTGGCGGGCGCGCAGGACGCGCTCGCCACGGCGACGCAACAGGCGAAACCCTTATGGACCCAAGCATTCATCGTCAAATTCCAGGTTGCACGTGCAATGCGGTATACGTCTTTCTAATACGCATGGGTAGTGCCCTCGTTGGATTCGTTCCGCTATCTTTTGTCGCACCGGGAAGCGCAGTTCTCCCGTGACCGCACTACTACGCTCCTTTCGAGCCAACATTGATTGCAGAGAGTTTCGGGATCTCGAATGTCGGCCTGATCAGGCACGACAATCAGGATTCTTTTTTGATAGCGAACCTGGAGACGGGCGACATCGCGACGATGAGCGCGCCCACACTCGTTTCCGTTCACACAGCACCCTTCATCCTCATCGTCGCCGACGGTGTCGGCGGAGCGGCGTCTGGCGCCCTCGCCAGCTCGATTGCAACCGAGACGATTCTGAGCGAGCTGCACCGATGGTGGCACAAAGTGCCAAAGCGCACGCCTGAATCGGTCGAAGCCGCGCTCAAGCGGGGAATCGACGTCGCGAACAGGGCGATCTACCAGAAAGCGATCACATCGCCCGAGCATCACGGCATGGGCACGACCACGACGCTGGCGCTCATACTCGATGGCGAGGCGTTCATCGCACAGGTCGGCGACAGCCGCGCGTATCTCGTGCGCAAAGGTGCCGCGAAGCAGTTGACCAAGGACCAGTCATTCGTGCAGCGGCTGATCGACGCCGGCCGCATGACGGCGAAAGAAGCGGCGCAGAGCGAGCACCGCAACATCATCCTTCAGGCGCTCGGTCCAGAGGAGAAAGTCGTCACGGATTTCTACCGTGTGCGGCTGGATAACGACGATATTCTCGTGCTCTGCAGCGATGGGCTGTCGAACCAGGTGTCGCCCGAGGAGATCGGACGGATCGCGCGCGGCGCGGGACGGCCTGAAGAGATCTGCGCCGCGCTTATCGAGGAAGCGCTGCACACGGGGGCGCCCGACAACGTCACGGTCGTCACGGCGCGTCTCCGCTCCCCTGAAGAGGACTATCGCCGCGGCGCCAGGGGCGGCTGAGCAGCTTTGGCCGGCACCGTCTCACCAGTGTGAGGCGCCGCGCCAATCGGAACATCGCGCGACCAGGGCGCGATGAACGGCAATAGGAGCAGCGGCGGAATCGCCATCGCGACGGTCAGCAGGAAGAATCCCGGCCATCCCAATGATTCCGCAATCTTTCCGGCGGGAGCGACGAGTATGTCCCGGCTGGCAGCCATGAGGCTCGAGAGCAGTGCGAACTGCGTGGCAGTAAAGCGTTTGTTGCACATGCTCATCAGATAGGCCGTCATCGCACCGGTGACGAGGCCGAGGCCGAAGTTCTCGGTCACCACAGCGGCCACCATGAAAGCGTGGTTCTTCCCCGAGAGCGACAAACCGTAGTAGGTGAGATTGCTCAAGCCCTGGAAAATCACAAAAATCCATAGAGAGCGATTGATCCCCAAAGTCCCCATAACGGCGCCGGCGACGAGAACGCCGACAATCGTCGCGACAACACCGACGCCCAGAAAGACCGCGCCCACCTCGCTCTGGGAAAAACCCGCCTGGAGGAGGAACGGGGTGGTCATGCTGCCGGCCAGGCTATCCGAGTATTTGTAGGCGACGATGAACAGGAGCACCAACAACGCTCGCAGCACGCCGGCGCGCTGAAAGAAATCGGCAAACGGGAGCACGACGGCATCTAGCAGAGTTTTTGGGGGCGCGTCGCTCAGAACCGGCTCCGGCGCGACGAACGTGGTTGCGATGCCGATGATCATCAGCACCGAAAGAACGAGATACACCATTTGCCACGACATTCGGTCGGCAAGAAAAAATGCCAGGGCCCCGGTCGTGATCATTGCGACGCGGTAACCCATCACGAACACCGCCGCGCCGGCGCCCATTTCACGATCCCGAAGCACGTCGGTGCGATATGCGTCGAGCGAGATATCCTGCGACGCGCTGAAGAAGGCAATCGCGATCGCATTGATCGCCAGCATCTTGAGCCCAGTACGAGGGTCGTGCAGCGACATCGCCGCGATCGCGAGGAGCAGCAGCACCTGCGTTATGAAAACCCAGCCACGGCGGCGACCGAGGAATGGCGGGACGTAGCGATCCATCAGAGGCGCCCACACGAACTTGAGCGAATACGGGAGCGTGACGAGACTGAAGAAGCCGATCGTGGCAAGATCGACCTTCGCCGTAGTCATCCACGCCTGGAGAGTCTTGCTGGTGAGGTAGAACGGCAGCCCCGACGAGAATCCGAGGAAGAGGAGCACCACCATCTTCGGTTGCCCAAAGATTCGAAGCGCCGATGTTTTTGTGGCGGTCTCGCTCGCGGTGCTCTCGCTCATAGGGCTGCTCCCTCTAGTGGGACAACCGCGCGGCTACTGTGCGGCTGGCGCGCTCTTCCCGGCTTTGGCGGCGGCGAGCTCGCGCAGCAGTACCCGCGCTGCCGCCCGCTGCATCACCGCTTCTCCGCCCCATGCGCATAGGATCGGAGCGTCCGTATCCAGCTCGGCCGCCAGGCGCGGGTGGCTGAATTGAACGATGAGGCTATCTCCGCCTTTTGCCCGCTCGAGCGTCCGGCGCACGGTTTCCTTGGACCACGACGAGTAACCGGGCCTTCCCTTCCAGGCACGGATGTCTCCAAACAGCGCGATCACGGTGGCTCCGGTGCCATCGGCACCGGAGCCATTCACTACCAGATCCACTCCCCCTGTGCGCAACGCCGAGATGAGAGGATCGCGCGATGGAGCGGGATATGGTCCCCCCAGATCATCGTCCACGATCACGAGATTCCATGGCTGCCGCAGCCGTGGCAGCTTCCCGTGCAACACGTGCACGACTTGCTCCGTCAGCTGAGTGGACCAACCGCTCTCGTCGCGCCCGACGCGATTCGCGTCGCGCGAGAGCGCCGCCCAGCGCGCCCACCTTCTGCGCCGCTCGATCGACTGGTGGATCTTGTCGCCATCGAGTCGCTTTTCGTCGATTGCCTTTTGCACGGCCGCAATCGAATCGACGACGTTCGTCGGATAGAGCAGACAATCGCAGCCGGCGTCGAGCGCGCGGACCACCGCCTCCGCTTCTCCGCCCTCGAGCACCCCCTCCATGATCAACGCGTCGGTGACCACGAGACCCGTGAACTCCATCTCATTGCGCAGGAGGTTGGTCAGAATCGCGCGCGAGAGCGTCGCCGGCGCGCCGCTTGGGTCGAGCGCCGGAAAGGCGACGTGCGCCGACATGATCGACGCGACTCCCCGCTCGATCGCCCGGCGAAACGGAACGAGATCCGTCTCGCGAATCGTCGCCGCCGACTCCTCGACGCGCGGCAGCGCCTTGTGCGAGTCGACGGTCGTGCGCCCGTGGCCGGGAAAATGTTTCGCGCAGGCAAGCACGCCTTCCGCCTGACACGCATCGATCCACGCTGACGCGTACTCTCCAACCCGCTCGGGATCACTTCCGAACGAGCGCGTTCCGATGATCGGATTGTTGGGCTCGACGTCGATATCACAGTCGGGCGCGTATATCCAGTTGATTCCCATCTCCCGGGCCTCGGCCGCACTCACGGCAGCCGATCGCCGCACCGCCTGGATGTCCTCCAGCGAAGCTATGGCCGCCAGCGGCGGCAACGCGGTTTGTCCTTCGAACTGCTGTCCCGCACCGCGCTCCAGATCCGCGCCAATCAGGAGCGGGATCTTCGATTTGGAGTGAAGCTGCTCGGTCAGCGTCGCAACTTGCTCCGAAGGACCACCGAACAGAATAAAGCCGCCGACGCCCAGCTTCAGCGCCTGCTCAATCGCGGGGCGCTCACCCTCGTGGCCGCCCGATGCATCCCAGCGGATGGCCGGGTAAAAAAGCTCGGCGATCTCGCTCATGCGGGCGTGCGCTTCCCCAGCACGCGAGGGCCGCGCGCGCCAGTAGCGGTAGGAACATTGCCCGGTCGCTTCATCACGTGCAGATATCCAAGCAATGCGAAGGCCACGGCCTCCTTCGCCTCTCCGTCGAAGTAGACGTCGTCGAAGTGGCGAACGACTATCGGTGAAGCGGCCTTCTCGATCGCGGCGAACAACGCGGCATTCTTCGCTCCGCCGCCGGAGACCAGCACGTCACGGACCGGCTCCGGTATGAATCGCCGGTACGCATCTCCGATGCTTTCCGCCGTCAGCTGGACCGCGGTGGCGACGATGTCTTCGTCCTTGCCGCCGGCGGCACGCGCGGCCGAGATCAGTTTCTGTACGTAGTCGGAGTTGAACAGCTCGCGGCCCGTGGATTTCGGAGGCGCCGCGCTGAAATAAGGATGCTTCATCAGCTCGGTCACGATCTTCATGTTGGGCTTGCCCACGGCCGCGAGCTTTCCGTCCACATCGTAGGTGAGATCGGGCCGGATGGCTCGCGTCACTGCATCGATCACGGCGACACCGGGTCCGGTGTCGAATGCGCGGACACTCTCGATCTGGCCGTGTGGCGGCACGACCGTGATGTTGCCGATGCCGCCGAGATTCTGCAGACCACGCCACTCCGACTCGGAGGAGAAGAGCATCGCATCGGCGATTGGAACGAGCGGCGCCCCCTGTCCGCCAGCGGCGACATCGCGCACGCGGAAGTCACTGATGACATCGACGCCCGTTCGCTCCGCAATGACGGCAGCTTCGCCCGATTGCCAGGTGGAGTGCCCGGGCTCGTGCCAGATAGTTTGACCGTGCGATGCGATCGCCGCGATGTCGTCGCGCGCGATGCCGGCCTCGGCCATCACCTCGATCGCTGCGTCGGCAAGCCATCCGCCGAGATCGAAATTGAGCCGGCAATACTCGGAGGGAGATCCAGCGCCGAGCGCTGAGGTCAGTCGCGTGCGCTGGGCGCTCGTGTACGCGCGGGAGGTGTGGGCGAGGAGATCGACGTCGATGCGGCCATCGCTCGCGTCGCTGAAGCGCGCCACTGCGGCGCTGATCCCGTCGAGGGAAGTGCCCGACATCAAGCCGACGACGACGCCGGACGACATGCTACGCGTCTCTGATGGGAGGCGGCGCATCCTTGGTGATGCGCCGCACTACGCCGCCGTTATCGGCGAGGAGCTTCTCGGCCTCCTTGCGCGAGACTCCCTTCTTCTGCATCACGATCGCGAGCTTGACGCTCTTGTCCGCGCGCTCGATAAGCTTCGCTGCTTCGTCTCGCGAAACTCCCGTGACTTCCATCACGATGCGCTGGCTCCGATCGATCAGCTTGTTGTTCGTCGCGCGGAGATCCACCATCAGATTGCCGTACGTCTTGCCAAGTCGGATCATGGCGCCGGTCGTGATGGTGTTGAGCACGAGCTTGGTCGCGGTGCCGGCCTTCATGCGCGTCGATCCGGTGACGACCTCCGGGCCGACGATCGGCAGCATCGTCACGTCGACTTTCGCCACCAGATCCGCGGGCGGCGGCGAGCACGCGACGATTCCGGTTTTCGCACCGAGCGCGGCGGCCCGCTCGAGGGCCGCGCGAACGTAGGGCGTCGTGCCGGATGCAGCGATCCCGATTACGAAGTCTTTCTTGTTCACGCCGTGCTCATCCATAGCCAGCGCGCCATTCTGGACGATGTCCTCGGCTCCTTCCTGCGAGCGCGTCAGCGCCGGCAGTCCGCCGGCGATTATGCCCTGCACCATTTCCGGTTTGGTGCCGAAGGTCGGCGGACACTCGCTTGCGTCGAGCACTCCCAGTCGTCCTGAGGTACCGGCCCCGACGTAGAACAATCGTCCTCCGGAACGAAACGTTGCTTCGGCAAGCTCGATTGCGCGGGCGATCTGCTCCCGCTGTGTCGCGACAACTTCGGGAACTCTGCGATCTTCCGCGTTTATCATGTCTACGATCTCGAGGGCTGACGCGAGATCGATCGAGACGGTACGCGGGTTGCGGCGCTCCGTTTCGCGAGGGTCCAACATCAATGCGTAGCCGAGCGGTGAGTCACGACCAAACTTACCCGACGCCTCGCGCGAATTGCAAGACAACTTGGAGCAACATGACGAGACGTTTTTCTCTGGCGATATTGACGTTGATGTTCAGCGCGGCAACGCTCAGTGCGCAGATGCCGCGGCGGCCGAGCGCGTACACGAATGATCCCGGCTTCTGGATTACCGCCGGAATTTCCGGATTCCGGGCCAATGTGGTCAACGACGGGGTATCCGCGAGCAAGTGGGACTTCGGCAACTCCACGAACTTTGCGTATCGCGGATCGATAGAGAAGGGAGGAAACAACGGCTCATCGTTCGGTGTGGCGGGAAGCTGGTCGCACGTGCCCTTCGTCTACACATCGACCGGTGTATTCCCTCCGGCCGGTGGGTGCGCGGGTACTTTGAGCTGCGAAGCACATCTCGACTTGATGACTCTCGTCGCGACGTTTCATTCGGGAGGTGGAATCGGCTTCCATCAGGTTCTGGAGCTCAACGGTGGAGTCGTTGCTTACAGGAATCTGAAGCGCAAATCCGACGGCGCGAAGCTGACGCCGAGCGGCGGAAACGTCGACCCATTGTTTGCTCTTGGATACGGGTTCGGCTACGGACTCAGTGATCGCACCAACCTCGATATCATCTCGGACTACTCGTTCGCGATCCATGAGAGAAAGGACTTGTCGAGCGGCAACAGCAATACGAACAGCATGCCCGGGCTGCGGGCATTGCTTCGCATGGGATTCGGCGGCAGCACGACGCGCCGCTAGGCAACACCGCCAACGTTAACGCCGCGGTACGCCATTCGTCCGCAGATCCGGCTGCCGGCAGGTGACACGCGGGGCGCGACGTGGATAGACTTCACGCTCGCACCCTCAGGAGATTCGCTCTGAAAAAGAAACTGGTTCTCGCCACGGCGATCGTCACTGGGTCCGCCTGGCTCCTGGCCGCAACGCCTTCCACACGCCAGGTGGCAGGCGATCCCGCAATACCAAAACGCGTCCCCGCCGTTTTTCCGGCCGGCTGGCGCTTTCCGGCCGGGGCTCGCGCGACGTTCGCTCCACACGCAATCGTCGCCAGCAACAATCGCCTCGCCGCCCAGGTTGGCGCGCAAGTGATGAAGCAGGGCGGAAACGCAGTCGATGCCGCGGTCGCGACCGGCTTTGCGCTAGCCGTCACGTTTCCGGAGGCGGGAAATCTCGGTGGCGGCGGCTACATGGTGATTCGAATGGCGGACGGCCGCACCGACGCCCTCGATTATCGGGAGACGGCGCCTCTGGCCGCGACGCGCGATATGTACGTTGGCGCGAACGGCAAGCTGAACGGAGAGAGCACGATCGGGCCGAAGGCGTCGGGCGTCCCGGGCGCCGTCGCCGGAATGATCGAAGCGCATCGCAAGTACGGCGTGCTGCCGATCTCGAGAGTGCTCGCTCCCGCGATAAGTCTCGCTTCAGAAGGTTTCATCGTCGACTCGACGCTGAATCGTTCGCTCGCGAGCGAGAAATATCGAATCGGCGGCTTCGCCGGGAAGTCGGTCTTTTTTCCAAACGGCGCGCCTCCAGCCATCGGATCGCGATTCGTCCAGCCGCAGCTGGCGCGCACGCTCAGGCTGATCGCCAGCTCGGGGTCACGGGATTTCTATCGCGGCAGCATCGCCGACTCGATCGTCGCCGAGATGCGGCGGAACGGCGGGCTCATCACGAAGGAAGATCTCGCTCGCTACCAGCCGGTATGGCGCCAGCCGTTACGAAGCAGCTATCGCGGCTATTCGCTGATCTCGATGCCGCCATCTTCGTCCGGCGGGACCACGATAACCGAGATGTTGAACATCCTCGAGGCGTACGGACCAACGTCGCCATTCGGGAGCGCCGAGCGAATCCACGCGCTCGCGTCCGCATCCCAGCGCGCGTTCATCGACCGCAACTCGAAGCTGGGCGACCCCGCGTTCGTCAGGATTCCGCTCGCGACGCTGACGAGCAAGGGTTACGCGAGGGCGGTCGCGAAGAGCATCTCGCGGGATCATGCCGACGCGACGACACGGCTCGCGTCGCAGCTGCGAGAGGGAAATGAGACGACGCACTACTCGGTCGTGGATGTGGCTGGAAACGCCGTCGCGACGACTACGACGCTCAATGA
>PKVB01000128.1 GCA_003131365.1 Gemmatimonadota bacterium
GTCTACGTCACCCACGACCAGTCGGAGGCGCTCACTCTGGGCGACCGCATCGCGGTGCTCAAGGAGGGAGTGCTGCAGCAGATCGCCACGCCAATGGAGCTCTACCGCCGGCCCGCCAACAAGTTCGTCGCCGGATTCATCGGCAGCCCGGCGATGAATTTCATCGAGGGAGTAATTCAGCGCCCGGACGGCGCCGCTGGTCGGATCGGGATGTGCACGTTCAAAGGGATAGATCTCACGCTCGACGTTCCCTGCGACGGGGAAACTCGCGGCCGCGTCTTCCTCGGCGTGCGCCCACAGCACATCGAGGTGAGCGGCGATGGCGAGAACAGACCCAAGGCCGAAGTGGCCGTCGTCGAGCCGATGGGGAACGAGCAGATCGTCTACGTCACGCTCTCGGGCGGGGATCGGCTGGTCGCGGTCGCTCCCCCGCAAGAGCTGATCAAGCCCGGCGACATCGTCTCGATCCGGATTCGCCCCGAAGGCGTGCACATCTTCGATGCGGAGACCGGCAGCCGCATCGAAGCGTCGCCGTACGCGATCGAGCGCTAGCGAGGCAGCGGGGTTTCTCCCGTGTCGTGCGGTCCGCCCTCGTCGTCGAGCCACGCTTCGGCCGCCGGGAGATCGGTGAATACTTCTACTTCGATTCCCAACGCACGCGCGAGGACGGAAAAAGTTTTCGCCATCCGGTAGGTCGCCCGCGACTGGGCTACGATCGCGATGCGACCCAGGCCAAGCTTGGTCAGCCGGAGCACCCTGTTCGCGACTTCAGCGAGCTGCAGGATCGTGATGTCGGGCTCGGCCTCACGCGCGTCGTGTAGCCAGCGCAAGCCGGGCACGAGATCGGGGTCAGCGACCAATGCGTCCAGGAAGGGATGCAGATCTTCCACGCCGACTACACCTGTCGCGTACGACTTTAGCAGCCGCTCTTCGCGTGAGATCGTATACGTGATTGGCATCGAGCGGCGATATAACCGCAACTACGTCGCCAACAAACCGCTGTGTATAGGATTCAACGGGCGCCGCAGCCCGTGGCGGCTCAGGTGCTGGCGATCTTTCGCAGCGCCTGAATCGCGTCAACGATTTCCTTGCTCGGCATCGCACCCGACATCACGATAGGCACGAGCTTGTCATCACGATTGTAAAGGTCGTTCCCGAAGTACAGCTGACCGTTGTTGATGTAGGTCGTGAAGTAGGTGATGAAGACAGGAATCTTGTTCGGCACCTTCACCGATTTGTTGTCGGGCGGGTTATCCATCTCCCCCTGCACCTTGTCGGCGGGCCATCCCAGAACCCATTGCGCCAGCTCGGACGGCTTTTCCACCCGTATGCAGCCGTGANNGATTCTGCACCCGCATGCAGCCGTGACTGAACGCGCGCACGTCCTCCTTGAACAGCTCGTGGTTCGGCGTGTCGTGCAGATAGATGTTGAAGTCATTCGGGAAAAGGAATTTCACGAAGCCGAGGGCGTTCTTGGGACCGGGACGCTGGCGAACGCGTGTCTGGCCATTCTCCCGATAGGTCTCGATGTTCTCGCGCTCCATGTAGGCGGCGCCCTTCGGGAAGACCTCCTTCGCCGCGATACTGGGCGGGACGTTCCAATATGGGCGAAAGACGACAGTCTCCAGCGAGTCCGCGAATACCGGTGTGGCCCTGTCCTGGTATTCCTGACCGACGATGACTTTCATCTCGAGGGTTTTCTGCCCGCTGTCGTACGCCTCGAGCTTGAACGCCGACACGTTCACGAAGATGTATCGTGACCCGAAGCTTCTCGGGAGCCAGCGGTACCGCTCCATGTTCGCCGCGATCTCGCCGAGCCTGTAGCTCGCCGGGACGTTCATGGATTCGATCGTCTCTTTGCCAAGGGAGCTGTCGACGTTGATGCCGTGACGCTCCTGAAAGAGCGCGACGGCAGCCGCCAGCTCACGATCGTAGCTGCCCGCTGGAGATGTACTCGCGCCCTGCGGAGACGGAACCATTGATGCCTTGTTGGCGCCGCTCGCGGGGACGATTCCCTCGACCGCAAGCCTGTTGCGCACCGCGGCCAATAGCGCTGGATTCGCGGACGCTCCCGGTTTCAGGTTCTCGGTCGCAGGAACTTGTTGCCAGCCGCCCTTTGCGACTATGAGGCGGTAGTTCTGAAGTTGTTTGCTCAACCCGGCGTAGTCGTCATCCGTCGGACGCATCGTCGCCAGAGCCCTATCGAGGTGCTCGTAGCGCAGATTTCTGACGAGAGCGCTGTCGATATTCTCTTCCTCGGGATCGACGTGCCATGCCTGCGCGACGGTGCGCGGATCCACCTGTCCAGTGAGAAGGTCCTCACCAAGAGACGTGTAGGAGGCCGTGAGAATGACGTCCGCGGTCGCAAGCTGCTCGGCGGTCGGAGTCTTGGTCTGCTTGAGCGTGCCGATCGCCTGTGCGAGGGCGCCGACCGGGTAGTCGTCGAGTCGCATGCCGTCGCCGTTGGCGGCGAGAATCGCATCGGTAAGCGCTTTCGTGCGAGTCTGATGGAGCCCGTTGCTGGTGAGCCAGAGCGGATTGCTTCCGTAAATCTTGTAGAGGCGCTTGGTGTGACCCCACTGGTCGTCGTCGATCCGGTCCAGTTTCGGACCGTCCAGCTTTTTTTGGATCAGTGCTTCGATGTCTGTCGCTGAAACCCCCTGAACCGACGTGAGCTTTTCCGGGGCCCACGTCTGTGGGTTCTCATTCTTGGCTCTTGCGGACTCGCCGCGCGAACAGCTCGCGAGAAGGGCGAGCGCGGTCAGCGGACCTGCAACAGCCGCTCGCTGGCGCGCTAGGCGGAAAGCTGCAATCAATAAACTCATTTGGGCTTACGTATCCCTTAGGCGGACGTTGTGATAAAACTCGCCGCCTCAGCTAGGCGAAAGTCGGGCCAGCTCGAACGGGGATGGAGCCCGTCAACGACTGACGCGAGTCGACATGGTGTTGCACGAACCCCGGAGATTCGCGCCCTGCCCGGGCTGTTGCTGGCGTCAACTTACCCTGTTCTTGCAGTAGCGAACATTTACTTCGATGCGCATTGTCGGCCGAATTCCTTTGTCCGGCAAAAGCGGAGGCGGAGAGACCAGGATGTCCTAAATGCAGGAAATGACGCGACTGCTGCGCCGTCTCGTATGGTTCTCTGTCGGCGCATTGGCATTCATCGGGGCGTCGGTTGCCGGATTCTATGTTTTGCAGGAGCGGGCCCAACAAACGTTCGTGCGAACACGAGAGGTCGCGCGGGTCGCCCGGACAGCCGCGGCTCTCGCCACCGATCGCGAGACCGGAATCCGCGGCTACCAGCTTACGCACGATCAGAATTCGCTCGTTCCCGAGGTCGTAGGGCGAGCGCAGCTCCCGCATAAGCTGGATTCACTGGCAGCATTCACGAGATCCGATCCCAGTCAGCGGGAAAGGCTTCGCGCGATAGTGACTGCTCTCACTCGATGGGATAAGGAATTCGCCCAGCCAGCCATAAGCGGAGAGGTCAGCGGGAAGAGCATGCTTGCCGGCAAGCCCTTGTTCGACGAGGTACGAACGGCCTTCGACGCCTTCGGTGCCGCCAGCGAGCGGGAGCTGCGCCGGGATGCAGCCCGAATCAGGAACACGCAGCTCGCTGGCGCCGCAGTTATCCTCGCCGAGCTGCTCGCGTTTGTCGGACTTCTGCTCCTCATGATTCGTGGGAGACTCATGCGGCAGACCCGGGATCTCGTCCACCAGCAAGAGCTGCTCGAGCAGCAGGCAGTTGAGCTCGAGCTGCAGATGGCTGACCTGGAGATGGCGAACCAGTCGCAGGCGGAGACCGAGGAGACCCTCCTCAAGAGCGAAGAGCGCTACAGATACGCAGCCCGCCTGAGCAACGACGCGATTTACGACTGGGATGTCGCCTCGAATCGATTCGAGTGGAACGAAGGGCTGGAGGAACTATTCGGATACGCTAAGGAAGAGATAGGAACCACTATCGAGTGGATCGTGAGTCTCCTGCATCCGGAAGATACCGAGCGCGTGATGGGAAGCTTTTACGCAGTGTTCGAGAAGGGCGGCGGCAGTCAGTGGAAGACCGATTACAGACTGCGACGGAAGGACGGAAAGTATGCCTTCGCCGAAGGACGCGCCCGTATCATCCGGGGGGCCGATGGCAATCCGCAGAGAGTCATCGGAGCGATCAGTGACCGGACCCAGCAGCAATCACTCGAAGGTCAGCTCCGCCAAGCGCAGAAAATGGAGGCGATCGGTCGCTTGGCGGGTGGGATCGCGCACGACTTCAACAACATCCTCACCGTCATCCGGATGTCGAGCGAGTTTCTCCTCGCCGACATGCCTGAAACCGACGAGAAGTATCACGATGCGCAGGAGATCATGAAGGCGTCCGACCGCGCTTCGAGGCTGACGCGACAATTGCTCGCCTTCAGCAGGCACCAGGTTCTGAACCAGACTCTCCTATTGCTAAACGACATCATCGGCGGAATGGATGGCATGATGAGACGCCTCATGCCGGAAAACATAGAGTTGATCACAGATCTGGACCCAGAGCTGTGGCCGACCAAGGCGGATGCGGGCGAGATGGAGCAGGTGATTCTGAATCTGGTGATCAACGCCGCCGATGCGATGCCCACTGGAGGCAGACTGGTAATTCGCACTTCAACCGCCGTGGTAGATATGACATTCAGCGCCAGGCATCTCGACTTGCCGCCCGGTCGATACTCGTGCCTGATGGTCAGTGACACCGGGGTGGGGATGGATCAGGAAACGGTCGCGCGCATCTTCGAGCCGTTCTTCACTACCAAGGATCTCGGCAAGGGAACGGGCCTCGGCCTGTCGACTGTTCACGGCATTGTTACCCGGAGTGGTGGAAAGATATGGGTGTACAGCGAGCCGAGCCTGGGAACCACATTCAAGATTTTCCTTCCGCGTGGAGAAGGAATTGCCACTCCTACAAAAACGGCGGCCGCCATCGATCAAACCGCACCGGCGACCGAGACGATCTTGCTCGTCGAGGACGAAGCCCCGACGCGTGATGCCGTTTATCGGAGTCTCGTACGGGTCGGTTACAAAGTGCTTGAGGCGAGCAATGGCGTCGAAGCCCTGCGGATCGCCAGCTCGCATTCCGGGGCAATCGACCTAGTGCTCACCGACAGCATGATGCCGGAGATGGGCGGCATTGATCTGGTGAGACAGCTCAGAGAGAGCCGCGCCCAGATAGGCGTGCTGATGATGTCCGGCTACTCGGAAGATGTCGTGCCGACGAATCCGGACATCAACGGTCAGCTTTTCATCGAGAAGCCCTTCAACACGGCCGAACTTCTGTTGGCGATACGTTCAGCACTGAGAATGCAGAATCGTCATTCCCCCACGATTCGCGGCACCGAGAGATCATGATCTTTGGCTGCGCTCCCCGTGCCGAGCACGCGCTCCACGAATCCAGCCACCAGTGAAGGGTGGGTCTACTGCACGCATTGTCCGTGCGGATCCGGCTTGGCCTTGTCGACGACCGGACGGTGATCGTTGTTCGCGACCTTCGTTGCGAGATCGGCAACGTACTGCGCTACTCGCGCCATCCGATCGTAGTCGATGTATTGCGGCTCGTCGGTCACCTGATGGTAATCGGCGTGTCCGCCCGTCGTGAAAAAGATGATGGGAATGCCGTAGCGCGCATACTCGTAGTGGTCGCTGCGGCAATAGATGTTCTGCGGATGCCCGTTCGCATCCATCGAGTAGTCAAAGGCCAGAGGACGCTTCTCGGTGCGATTCACCGTCTCGGCCATGTCGCCGAGCTCGGTTGAAAGACGCCGCGATCCGACCAGCTGCACGTAG
Organism: Gemmatimonadota bacterium; assembly: GCA_003131365.1. Lineage (GTDB taxonomy): Bacteria > Gemmatimonadota > Gemmatimonadetes > Gemmatimonadales > Gemmatimonadaceae > UBA4720. Next base: position 5,815 of record PKVB01000128.1, read on the forward strand.
TCGGGATTGCCATGGTTTTTCACGCCTGCAATCGTCATCCCGGTGTTGTCGGCGGCGGCCCCGCGACCAATCATGTCCATGTTGAGTTGCGCGACGATCGATTCGCGCGGGACCGTCGGATGATCGGTGTACCACTCCGATCCATAGAGACCGGCTTCCTCACCGACATGCCACACGAACAACAGCGACCGCTTGGGCTTGACCTTTTGCGCCGCGAAATACTGCGCGATCTCGAGCGCGCTCACGCTGCCCGAGCCGTCGTCGTCGGCGCCGTTGTAAATCGAATCCGGTCGTGCTGACGCGCCGTTCGAGCGCTTCCTGATATCGGCGATCAGCGCGTTGACCTGCGCCTGCTGCGCGGCATCAAGCTGCGGCGGACGATCGTCCGCGCCACCAGTGCGGAAGAGATGGTTGACGACGTAGATCGAATCGTGCGCGACCGGACGCGTGCTCCAGCCGATGTGATCGTTGTGCGCGCCGATCGCGACGTACTCGNNCCACAAAGCGGGGCGTCGATGTGACAGCCGATCCGACAGCGCCGACTTTCGCGCTGTCGATGTTGGCGCCGAGCAGCGCGTCCGCGACACGGCTATTGATGTAAAGGAAGGAAGGCAGCTCGGGATCAGTTCCATCCCTGAGAAGCTGATTCGGCTGCTGAAAGATCTGAATCATCTGCGGGGGCATGGCTTCGAGACTCGCGACGGCGATTCCGGCCGCGTTGGCGAAGTGTTGTGTCGCGATCCCGCGGTTGACGCCGCCGCCCGAACCCTGCGTAACGCCGGCAGCATTGAGTCTCAGCACGACGAGCTTTCCCGCGGTCGCCGCAGGATCAATGAGCGAGGCGGAATCGCCCCACGTTCCGCCGAAGATCGCCTGCACTCCGTTGAGGGTTCGGGCAGCTGAACCCTGATCCCGCAGGACATAGTCCGTCCATGGAGCGAATGCGGTCGTCCCGACCACCAGCTTGCTGGCCGCGTCGAACTTGCGATCGACGACGTTCACCGCCTGGAAGAAGGTGCCGTTGTCACCCATCGGAGTGAGGCCCATCCGTTTCACTTCACTCGCGATGTACTCCACGCCTTTCACGTTGCCGGCGGTCGCCAACAGACGACCCTGCATGGAATCGTCGGCGAAGATGTAAAGGCGAGTCTTGAGGTCGGCGGGCGTGATGGCGGCGGTCGTAGGCGTCGGCGTGTGAACACGACCGCGCATCAGCACATCCCAGGTCGGTGGCGCGCCGGCGTCGGAAGGAGCGGTCGCGGCTTGTTGAGCGGCAGCCGAGCCCGCAATAAGGGACGCCGCGACTAGGGCGGTGGTTCTCAGGAGGGTGGTTCTCATGTGGTTGGGAAGGAGAGAGATGCCTGCGCAGGGAGTCGAAGCTATGGGAATTAGACACCGGCGGGGTGGGATTTGTTTGCCCTGCCGTGCGATTCAGGCCTTACGGCGGCCCGGGTGGAAAGTGTCGACCGCGCGCTTGAGCAGAGCGATCTGGCCCTCGTGATACGTGTGGTGCTGGAGCAGTCCCCGGATCAGAGTCCCGACGGTCACGCCGGCCCCGAGCGACGGATCGCGCTGGTCCCCGATCCAGCGAAGCAGGTCGTCCGGCTCGAGCGAATCAACCACGGCCTCCAGCTCCTTATGAGCGGCTGCGAGATCTCCCTGTGCCGAACGCCAGGCGGCCTTCCCTCCACCGACATCGGGTGTTGGCCAATCCTCGGGCGGAGATTTCGGGGCGGAGCCCCGGACGCGGGAGGCAACCTCGTGCGTCCACGCCGTCATGTGAAGCACGATCTCCCAGATCGTGTGGCCCCGCGGGATGTTCCTTAGCGCGGCGGCGTCGGCATCGATGCCCTTGAGCACAGTGGTGATCGACGAGCCGTGCCACGGGTCGCCGTCGTAGACCCGATGCAGGTCTTCCCGCAACGCTTCGAAATCGGATTTGGGGCGACTCATGTTCGTTCCTCGCTGGATCACGCCGGCTTGCCGCGCATGCTCGCGACCAGGTCTCTCACAAGCTGAACCCCTCGGCGAAGCTCCGCCAGCTCCCTCGTTTTCATCTGCCCGACGGCACTCGCCAGCTTTTCGACCCGGCGAGCGCGCCCGGCTGAGAGAACCTTATGGCCTTTCGGCGTAGCCTCGATGTGCGTCAACCTCCTGTCGCGCGTGTCGCCCTTTCGCCTGACGAGACCATCCTTCTCGAGGCCCGTCACGATCCGGGTCATCGTCGGCGGCTTCACCTGTTCGGCCCTCGCGAGCTCACCGAGAGTGAGAGGTCCGCCAAAGACAACGACGGAGAGGGCCGAGAGACGGGGAGCCGACACCCCGCTGGCGTCATCTTCCCTTCGCAGCTGCCGCAGGAGATGGATCGCCGCAGAATGGAGCTGGTCTGCGAGCGCTTCCGCGTCCTTACCCTTCGTCACGCTTCCGGGACTTCACTCATCAGGCCGACGACGTTTCCCTGGCCGTCCGAGAGCTCGCAGACCCAGATCTCTTTTCCATTCATGCGGGCGATGACTCGTGGCTCCGCCAGGCTCTTCGCGCCGGAAGATTTGATGCGGGCGTGCGTCTCTCTGATGTCGGTGACGTCGTAGAACAGGACTGCGTGCTGCTGGTCTCCGTCCTTACCCTGGGCTGCCGGACCGGCGAGCATCATTTGCACGCCGCCGCAATCGAAGAATGAAAGGGCTGGAGGTGCGTCGAACAGATGTCGCAATCCGAGTACGTCGCGATAGAAGGTTTTGGCCTCGTCGACAGAGTGGACTGGTATGGCGATCTGTTTGATGCGCGAAAGTGAGACTGCCGAAGGGGTCATCGAGTGCTCCGCTGATGGGGAGATCGTTAGCTTGGCTAACGATATCTTTGCCCCGCATTTTGCGCAAGTTGCGGAATCGGGGCATCAGGCGCGGAACCTTCGCCGAGCCGCTAGTCGGGGGGCGCCACCGGCTTTTTGCGGTCCTTGGCCCGCAACTCCTTCTCGACCATCTCGCCCAGGTCGCGCAATGACTCGACGTCCTCGTCGCCGAACTCGCGCGGCACCTTGTCCATGATGCAGAGCGTCCCGACGTTGTGGCCACCCGGTCCCTTCACCGGCTGGGCCGCGTAGAACCTGATGTGCGGCTCCCCGAGCACCAACGGATTCTCGGCGAATCTTGGATCGAGCACCGCGTCCTCCACCACGAAGACTTCGTCGCCGTTGATCGCATGGCCGCAGAACGAATGGTCGCGGGTGCTATCGGGTATGGGAAGGCCCTGCCTCGACTTGAACCACTGGCGGTCGCCCTCGACGAACGAAATGCCCGCGAAGGGAACGGTGAACACGCGCTGCGCCATGCGGCTGATCTTGTCGAAGCGCTCCTCGGGTGGCGACTCGATAGCGGCGCCGCTCAGGCGGAATTCCACCAGCCGCTCCGCCTCGTCCTGAGGGATGAGCGGGCGCATTACTTCCTCCGTCTCCGACCAAAGTCCGCGGCTCCTCATCACCGCGGTTACGCGCGCGCGGAATCGACTTGCATCGATCGGCTCGTGGAGGACATCGTCCACGCCCTGCGACAACAGATCATTGGTCTCGCTCTCCGAGCCAGCCGGCGCCACGACGATGATCGGCATGTCCACTAGCCCGACGACCGTGCGTGCCGCGTGTACGACCTGCCGTCCATCGAGGATCGGAAGCTTGAGTGTCACGACCAGCGCGTCGGGCGGATCCTGCGCCAGAATGCCGAGCGCGGCCGCGCCGTCGTTGGCTATCTGCACGGCGAAGCGGGCTTCCACCAGGATGTCGTTGAAGCGCACGCGATCAGTTTTGTCACCTACCGCCAGCAGCACTCTCGATGGCTTGGCCACTCCGTCCGCGTCGAGCTCGGGAACGTACTCTGCGGATACCCGCGGCGTGTTGGAGCGCGGAGTCCGGCGACGCTCGAACTCCGTGTACGGAATTACTTCCTCGGCGGTGGTGTCGCCTTCGGCAATATGCCATAGCGCGTCGGCGTCGAACGTGTGCAGCGCGTTTGTTCGCAGTGCGTGCGAGCGGAGCTCGTCGGCAGACTTACCTATCGTGATCATGCCACGGATCTCGGGCGTGATCTCGAGAAACTCGATGATCGGAAGCCGGCCCGTGTAACCCGTGAACCCGCACTCGGCGCAACCGGTCGCCTTCACGTGCCTCGCCGTTCCGTAGACGCGCTGCTGCGCGGCGCGAACCATCGGGTGCAACTCCTCGACCGGGGCCTCGTACCGGCAGTGGGGACAGACCTTGCGGACGAGACGCTGGGCGGTGACGCCGATGAGACCGGCCGCGACCCTGAATGGCTCGACGCCGATGTTCGATAGACGCGGGATCGCGCCGATTGCGTCGTTCGTATGCAGCGTGGAGAGTACCAGGTGTCCGGTCATCGCGGCCTGGAACGCAATGTTCGCCGTCTCCTGGTCACGAATTTCTCCGACGAGTAGCACGTCCGGATCCTGACGCAGCACCGAGCGCAGTACGCCGGCGAAGGTGAGGCCCTGTTTTTCGTTCACCTGCACCTGGTTGACGCCGCTCAGACGATACTCGACCGGGTCTTCCACGGTGACGATATTCACCGATTCGCCGCGGCGCGTGTTGAGCGCGGCGTAGAGGGTCGTCGTTTTTCCGGAGCCGGTCGGCCCGGTTACCAGCAGAATACCCTGCTCGCGCATGAGAAGCGCCTGGAATCTCTCGAGCAGCGATGGCATGAAGCCGAGCGTTGCCATCGAGACTTGTACCGACTTCTCGTTGAGAAGGCGCATCACGACTTTTTCGCCAACGCGCGTCGGAAGCACGGAGACACGGAGAGCTACTTCCTCTCCGCCCACGCGCACCTTCGCGCGACCGTCCTGGGGGCGGAAACGCTCGGCGACGTCCAGGTCGGACATGATCTTGATACGCGAGACGACCGGGCCGACGCCGATGAAGCGCGGGAGCACCATGATGTTTTTCAGCAGCCCATCGATGCGGAAGCGCACCAGCGTCGATGTCTCGTCGTGCTCGATGTGGATGTCGGAAGCGCGAAGCTTGATCGCGTTGGCGATGATCGCGTCGACGAGCTTGATGACCGGCGCATGCACGCGCAGCAGCGCGGCTTCGTTCTGCTCCTCCTCCTTGATCTGCTCGACGCCGACGGCCTGGTCGAGCTTCTCGATCAGGCCATAGATCATCGCATCGGGGCGGAGCGTGTCCGAGACCAGCTTGTCGAGCTGGCCCGGCGGGCAGAACAGCGGCGTCACCTCGCGGCTGGTCGCCCAGCTCACGCGCTGGATCGCTTCCTGGTCGAGCGGGTTGGCCATCGCGAGCCAGACCATGCGACTGTCGACTTTTACGGGCAGCACGTTGTGCTCCCGGCAAAGCTTCTCGGGCAGGATCTGCGCGGCGTTCTTGTCGATTTCGTTGGGATTCAAATCGACGTAGTCGATTCGAAAGGCTTCCTTGACGACTTCGGCGATCTCCTTGAACGACAGGACGTCACCATCGATGAGGGCCTGCGCGACGTACGGCTTCTGCTGAAAGCGCCAACGCTTGATCAACTCGGGCGTGACGCCTGGCATGGTCCCAACGAGGGCGACCAGCCACTCGTCCTTGAAGCGGAATTTTCGCTCGTTGGGCTGTGGGTCAGCAGGTATCGTCATGTCTTCCAGTGGGGCACTTCCGGGGCGTTTCTGACCTGCTCTTCTATAGAGGGCAGGCCGTCTAAATGACTGTTCTGACCCTCCGAAGATAACACCTGTGAGGCGACGGGAGCCGAGGCCGCGGCGAGCGACGTTCCGCAGGCCGCCGCTCGTAACCTGGCCTCGGTTCGGTACTTGCAAAACCGGCCATGCCCACCAGGATTACTCTCGTCGCCGATCCTAGCGGTCCTGAACTCTCACAACGTCCCAATGGGGCGGTTTCCGGCTCTTTATGACAGTTCCATCGATCCAGGCTGGTCACGTCCAGCGGGGAGGGTCAGCCCCGAAGCGCGCCCCCGCGGCCGGCATTCGCAACAAGATCCTGAATCTTCTTCCTCCGAAAGAGCTGAAGGCGGTGCTCGAGCGGTGCGAGATGGTGACAATCGACCCCGAGGAAATCATTTTCCGGAGGAATGAGCCAATTCCCTTTGCTTACTTTCCGGACAACTGCGTGATCTCGCTCGTCACGGAGATGGAAGATGGCGACGCTGTCGAGGCGATGACCGTTGGGAACGATGGGTTCGTGGGGATGGCGGCTTTTCATGGTGTCTCTTCGTCGCGCCTCAAGGCGATCGGTCAGATCTCAGGCGAGGCCAGGCGCCTCGTGACGGATGATTTCCTTGAGCTGGCGCGGGAGTTCGAAGGCCTCAGGCGGCTGCTGCATCGCTACAGCCACTTCGTGTTCGAGACAGTCTCGCAGTCGGCCGCTTGCAACAGACTCCATGTCATCGAGCAGAGGGCCGCGCGCTGGCTGCTGATGTCGGAGGACCGCGTCGGGCGCAACCAGTTCGACCTGACGCAGGAGTTCCTGGCCGAGATGCTGGGAGTGAGGCGGCCGGGCGTGACGGTGGCGATGGGCGTTCTGGAGAAGGCCGGCCTAGTCGCGCACGGCCGCGGCAACATCACGGTGGTCAACCGCATAGGCCTCGAGAAAGCGGCGTGCGAGTGCTACCGGATTATCAAGGCGAGGCAGGGTGAGTTGTTCGGCTGGACGTAGAGAGCGCGAGGCTCACTTGCCACTGCAAAACCGAACCAGGGACCTGATGCCAGAGTCCAGCCGCTCACCCAATTGCCGCGCCCTCGACGAGCGGCATGACCGTCTCGGCGAACCTCTCCATCTCTTCGAGTTGCGGACTGAACTGAAGCAGCAGCAGGTCCACACCTACTGATTCCAGATCCCGGATGCGATCGGCGACCTTCTCGGGAGTTCCGACGAGGCCGGCGCGAAGACCGCGGTTCGAGACCGAATAGTCCTCCAGGCTCACCTGCTGCTCGAGCGCCGTGTGCGAGATCCAGTCCTGGTAGTTCTGATAACCGGGCGTCCCGGGCTGCACGTTCGTTATCCGTGCGAGCTCCTTTTGTGCTTCCTCTTCAGTATCGCGAACGACCACGTAAGCGGCGATGCCGTATTGCATCGGGCCTAACCCAATCTTTTCGCGTCGAGCGCGCATGTCGGAGATTTTGGGGGCAACGCGGTCGGCTGGATCGCCGTGCATCACGTACGCGTCGCACGTGCGCGATATCAGTTCTTTGGCGGCCGGGCTCTCACCCCCCGCGTAAATCGTGGGCCTCGGGCGTCGGAACGGCTTCGGCTCGAGAATCGTCTCCTCGACCTTGTAGTGGCTGCCCGCATGGCTGAATCGTGGCTCCGTCCACACTCCGTTCACGACGCGCAACCATTCGTCGGTGCGCGCGTAGCGGTCGTCGTGCTCCTCGAAGTGGATGCCGTAGCGCCTGGCTTCGTCCTTCCACCACGACGAGACGACGTTTAGCGCGAGGCGTCCGCCCGAGATGTGATCGATGTTCGCCGCCTGCTTGGCGAAGATTGCCGGCTCGTGAAAAGTCGGGCGCACCGCCACCATCAGCTCCAGCTTCTCCGTCACGGCCGCGAGCGCCGCCGCGGTGGACCAGGCCTCGAGCGAATCCGCATCGATTCCCTTGATGTCGTTCATGAACAGCTCGGCGATCAGGGTGATGTCGTAGCCGATCTGCTCGCTGCGCTGCGCGAGGCGTTTCACGTAGTCCCAGGTCGGGCTCATGTTTTCGTCTGGGACGTTCCGCAGCCATCCGCCGAAAACGGGGAGCCAGTATCCGTACCGCATCAGGCCGCTCCCGCGGCTGCCGCCGCTCCGACAGCCGCCACTTCCGCACCCGCCCTCGAGGAGCTGGTGACTCGCCCGACCAGGTAGTCGACGAGCCGCTCGAACGGATCGAATCCGATCACGTTCCGCGCATCCGCGACGAAATTGGACAGCGCGTTGATGTCGTAGAAGTAGTGACGGCCGTCCCGGTCATCGATCAGGTACTCGATCCCTCCGACGTCGAGCTCCACGCGGGCCGCGATTCGCTCGACCTCGCGGATTATCTCGCGCGCCGGTTTGAACTGCTCGACCCGCATGCCGTTCTTCTGGGCGTCGACCGCGCACGCGGCGCGCGAAAGCTGTTGGCCGTCGGTGGTCTGGCAGATGTCGGCCGGGCAGAGATTGAAAGAATCCTCGGCTGGATAAACGTTGATGGCGTAGAGAAACTTGCCGTCGAGAACCTCGACGCGCGTGATGTGCCCGTTGTGAAGCGGTGCCAATTCCTGGGCGAGGGCGACCTTGTCGATCCCCATGTCGATCGTACGCGCCTTGGCAGCTGCCGCGAGAGACTCCGCGCTATCGAAGCGGGTGATGCCGGCCCCGCTTCCGCCGATGTTGGCTTTCACGACTATCGGAAAGCGGAGGCCCTTCGCGGCTTGAGGAGCGAGGGCGGCATCGTTGATGACCCTCGCCTTGGGATACGGGAGCCCAAGCTCGTCGAGGATGTCGAGCTGGAGCGCCTTGGAAGTCTCCATCTCATAGGGCACGGATCCGTTCACGACGGGAACGCCGATGCGCTCCAGGTGCCTCAGCCAGCTCAGCGTGTGGAAGGTGACCTGAGCGTGGCCGCGGAGATACGCGGACGGGCTCGCCCTGTTGAAGACCAGCGAATATGGAGACTGACGCTCGGACGGATCGTACGAGTGCGCCGAGGCGTCCACTCGCACATATGGAACCCTTCGCCGGTCCAGCTCGGAGAAGAGTGGCCTGAACCAGTCGGGGTGCTCGTAGTAGATCGCGATCGGTCCATCGGGTGTTGCGGGCATTCATCCCCTCGGCGCTGAGGTCGAAAAAGAGAAAAAGAAAAAGCCGCGTCTCGTCGAGAGGCGCGGCCTGGCTGCGGTCTGCGTGAGCGTTGCGCTCTTAGCTATGCAATTTCGTTTATGACGCGCGCGAAATGCTCAGCTCCTCTCGGTTGCGAGGTCTGTCCGACAACACATAAGCGTTCGGTATCCGCGCATCATATTCGATTTAACCTATCGCACGACACGCGCTGGTCAAGTCGGTGCGCGTCCTACATCGCGCCTTCCTGTGACCCATCGCGCGGGGTCGGCGAGGGATGTCCTCTTCAGGAGCTCTCGCCTGCAGCATCGCCTTGCGGCTCGCTGCACCGCGCCGCCTGGCGGCGGCGNNGCGGCGCTGGCTCCGGCCGCTCCATCAGAGGACACCCCTCGCCTCCCCGGTCGAGAATCTCTCGGACGCGTCGCTGTTTGCCTTGCCCGGCTGCCATGACTCCGCGATGGGCGAGCGGTTCACCCATGAAAACACGACGATGCCGAGCTTTGCTCGGCACGCTCCCGCGCGTGATGAGAGTGAGCGCGCGCGAAATTGCGCCGAGGAGGCGCGACGGTGATGACTGGCTGCACGTTGGACCAGAGGGAAGGCGGACGGGGTCCTCGTAGGCGACGACCCACGAGCGACAATCGGTGCGCTGACGTCGTTTCGTAGCGATTGATGCTGAGTTCCGCAGCGATCGTTCGGATCACTAACGAGCGAGAGCCCGGAGCCGAAGAGGATCCCTCCGCCGTACCGGTGATGTGAACAAGGGCGCCAGAACCTGCCTGCGAAGCGCGTACCGGAGAAACAGGCCGCCGGCGCACCGCACGAAACTCGCGGCGGGCACACGTCTCGCTTAGCATCAAGTCATGGATTCACGCCAACCGATCCGGATACCTACGCGGGATGTCGTGCGCGTTCTCGCGCTGATCTTTGGCTTCTACATCTCGGTGCGGCTCCTCTGGATCGCCCACCCCGTCGTGTTCCTCTTCTTCCTCGGCGTCCTCTTCGGCCTCCCCCTCGCTCAGGGCGCCGATTGGTTCGAGAAGCGAAAAGTCCCGCGCGCCCTCGGCGTCGCCATAATCCTTACGGTCTTTCTCGGCCTCCTGACCGCCGGCGCCGACGGAATGGCCCCCATTCTGCGCGCCCAGTCAAAAGAGCTTCAGCAGCGGCTCCCGGAAGCGCTGGACAAGATCGATGCCTGGCTCGGGCACCGCGCCAGCGGCGTGTTCGGAATCCTGTTCAACGAGGAGAGCAGCGACACTCTGCGGACAGCGGCAGCGCAACGACCAGCTCCGAATGATTCCACACTTGCGCCCGTCGTCGTCACCGAGTCGGCCGGCGCCGACACGCTGAAAACCGCAGCCTCGGGCATCGTCCGCAAGCCGGCTACGCGCGCCGACACAGTGGCGGTCGGAGGGAATCTTCGCCGCGAGATCACCAAGCAGATGAGCGGCGCCCAGCACTCGTTCCTTCGCGTGCTCACTTCGACCCTCGCGGTATCGGGTGCGTTCATGCTCGTGCTCTTCATCGCTGCCTATATCGGCGTCGATCCGGCGCTCTATCACGGCGGGCTGCTCGAGCTCTTTCCGGCGCGCCAGCGTGGTCGCGCGGCGATCATGCTGGCGGGCATCGCCACGACACTCAGGCGATGGCTGGTGACCCAGCTCATCGCGATGCTCGTGATCGGCGCGGTGACGACGGTCTTCCTGTTCGTGATCCACGTGAAGGCGGCCCTGCCGCTGGGAATTCTCGCGGGAATTCTGAAGTTCATTCCGATCGTCGGCTCGATCTTCGCCGCCATCCCGGCGATCGCGATGGCGTTCATCGACTCGCCACACAAGGCGCTCGTGGTCGCGGTCGGGTACTTCGTGATCCAGTTCGTCGAGAATCACCTGCTCGTGCCAGTTCTCATGAAGCACGGAGTGAACATTCCTCCAGCGCTCACCCTCGGAATTCAGGCGCTGATGGCGCTCCTCTTCGGGTTCCTCGGCCTGCTCGTGGCGGTACCGCTGCTTGCCGTGATCCTGACCGTCGTCCGCGCGCTGAACCCGAAAGACATGCGGGAGATTTCTGCCGAAGCCAACAAGGCGGTTGCCGCGTCGGGCGCCGGAGGGTGAAGCCGTAGACGGGTTCCGAGATGAAGCCGAAGGCGCGGATCGCCGTACAGTGGCCTGACAACGCGCGAGGCTGCGCTACCCGCCAGCGACCAGGCGGTCGAGAGCGAGCTCGATCACAGGTCCCGCGATCACGGCGGAGTGGCGATGCCGTGTGTGGGGTGTTTATAATCCAAGCCTACAAAGTTTCGCCCTTGGCGCTGTCAGCCGATTACAATCCGGTCGCGGGCATATGAGCGCGGGACCCTGAGGAGATTTCATGATTCGTTACGCCAGTGGGTTGTTGCTTGTCGCGTGTGTCGCTGTCCCGTGCGTCGCGAGCGCCCAGGCCCCGTGGCGCCAGGTGTATAAGGACACCGACATCACCGTGGTCTTTGACACGGCCAGTGTCGTCCTTCAGTCCCCAGGCACATGGACCACCGTGACCAGCTGGGACTACTCGAGGGCGCGTATTCTCGAGAACAAGAAGCAGTACACCCGACTCGTTGAACGGGCGTATGTCCGCTGCTCACCGGTAAGAGTGAAGAGGGTCCGGAGCACGGTTTACGCGGTCAACAACGTTCTCGTCCGTGACGAAGGGGAGGTCGATCCACGCGACCAGGCCCACATGGTCTGGGACCGTCCGAAGCCCGGCACCGCCGGCAAGAATGCGTTTGAAACGGTGTGCGGAATTCTTACCAGGAAGCGCTCCGGCTCAGCTTTGATTCCAGCCAAAGCGACCCCCAAAAAGGCCACCTCTGTGAAGCCGCCTGCCAAGAAAAAGCCGGCCGGAAAATAGCGAGATCTCCGACCCCAGCTCAGCACTAAGAAGGGTGCGGCTAAGTCCGCGCCCTTCTTGCATTTAGGGCCACAGATTCCCCACGCGTTTTCATGCCAAAATCGTGTATTTTCGCTACCCGAAAACGGGGCAAGTTGGCCGGCTGTTTGCCTTATAGGTAAGTGCGTTTTCAACAGGGGAGCTATCCAATGATGCGACTACTCGAATCCAAGAGAACCGACAAGAAAGGACGGTCGCCAGGCGGGACCATCTTCAGCATAATATTGCACTCTTTGATCATTTTCCTCGCTGTCTTTGCCACCGCCCGTGCCGGTTCCCGGAAGGCTGAAAAGGTGGAAACCAAAGTCAACTTCGTGCAGATGAAGAAGACCGAGCCGCCTCCGCCGAAGAAGGAGCCGCCACCGCCGCCGAAGGAAGCCCCGAAGCCGAAGGCAGAGGCGCCTAAGGTCGTCGATGTGCCCCAGCTTCCCAAGGAAGTTCCGCTGGCCCCGCCTCAGGGGTTCAAGGTTATTGCGCCGGTGCTGAGCGTTCCCACCGACCTGCCGACGGTCGATCTGTCCAAGGCGCTCACGAACGAGAATGATTTCAGCGGCAAAGGCGTCGCTGGTGGTTCGTCGAGTGGCGTGAAGGGCGGAACCGGCAATGAAGGAGATACTGGCAAGGACGCGGGCGCGGACCACGGCCCATACATGGAATCCCAGGTCGAGAAGCCGGTCGCGAAAATCGGCGGAGACGCCCCGGAATACCCTTCGGCTCTGAAGGCTGACGGCGTAGAGGGCACGGTTCTGGCGCAGTTCGTCGTCAACGAGAGCGGCCGCTACGAAGCGGGCACTCTGAAGATCCTTAACTCGAGCAATCCAGCGTTCGCCGCCGCCGTAAAGGATGCGCTCCCCCGCATGAGGTTTTCGGCGGCGCAGATCGGGGGTAAGAAGGTTCAGCAGCTAGTGCAGATGCCGTTTCAGTTCCACATCGCTCATTAACGAACAACCCGATCGAGTAAAGCCGCGGAGGATTTCCTCCGCGGCTTTGCGTTGCCCGGGCCTGAATCGACAAAGCGAGGGCGGTGTATGATTGCCGGATCGAATTAGATTCAACCGCTCATGACCATTCGATGTCGACAGCTCCTCGTCGGAGCGGTGGCGTTATTCGCGCTGGCTCCGTCGATGCATGGCCAGAATCCGGTGGTGGGTCGGCCCAAGCCGCAGAAGCCCCTCGAGATTCCGCCGGCGATCGTCGTGCTGCAGGTCGACACCACGGCGGGCGACTCGACGCGTACAATCATCCAGCGCGACTTCGACTACGGCGATCGCATGCAGCCGCTCATCCTCGACAGCGCGACGCTGGATGACATATGGCGGCCTGGTCAGAAGAACATCAACTTCGCGCCGCTCGCCCAGACGCGGGCGAATTTCGTGGTGAGGGCGCGCCCAACCGTGGCGGGATTGCACGTCGAAGTCTACGACGTGCCGCGCGGCCGGCTGCGGCAGGAGGACTATTTCCGACTGCCAAAGGTTCCAGTATACAGGCTGCCGGCGATTCGCGATTCTCTCTCGACACTACTTGGCAGGAAAGCGGGCGTGACGATGGGCGCCCTGGTGGCGGACTCGTTGACTAGAGACAGTCTCGCGCAGGCAGCGGCGAAGCGCGTTGCGGTCAAGACGACACGCGACCGTGCGAACGCGCGCAGCGCCCAGGAGGCGCGCGATTCTCTTTCCAGCGAGCTCGATCGTCGCGACGTGCTGCTTCGCGCGAACGCGGTGCGTGACACGCTCCGGTCCGACTCGGTCTACGCGCGGATCGTCCTGAAGGATTCCGTCGTGCGCGATTCGCTAGAGCGCGATCGGCGGCTCGGAATTCACGTCGTGAGTGACGAGCTGGAGCGCTGGATCACGGGCACGCGCGGAATTGCCGCGACGCGAATCGCGTTCGTCGATGGGACCAAGCTCAAGATCGTGGACAGCGATGGCGCGAACGAGCGCACGATCCCGACTGTGGGCGCGGCCCTCTCGCCTTCGTGGCATCCGTCGGGGCGATACCTGGTGTACTCGGATGCGGACGATCGGGGGACGCGGATCGCGCAGATCGATCTGCGCACGATGAAGCCGAGGCTGCTCACCGCCTCGAACCGTGGATTGAACATCACGCCCGTATACACCAAGGATGGAAAGAGCATCGTCTGGGCGAGTGGCGGAGATTCGCCGGCCGAGCTCATGCTCGCCAGCGCTGCCGGCGACGACTCGGTGCCGAAGCCGTTCGTCGGGCGCACCGGCTTCGAGACGACGTCGCCGAGCTTCAGCCCCGATGGAAAGCAGGTCGTGTTCATGTCGCCGCGCCCGCTCACGCCGCAGCTCTACACCATGAATCTCGACGGCACCGGCTTGAGACTGCTCACTCCCGTGGTCGCCGGAAAGCGCAGTTATCGCACAGGCGCGGACTGGTCACCGAGCGGCGAGGAGATCGCGTACCAGCAGCAGAACGGCGATTTCCAGGTGTGGACGATACGCGTGAAGGATCGTGTGATGACGCAGCTCACGAACGAAGGCGAGAACGAGGATCCGGCCTGGGCGCCCGACGGCCGGCACCTGTCCATCACGCGGCGGCTGGGCGCGATCGGAGATCCGAGGGGGATTTGGATACTCGATGAGCGCACGGGGCGGCTGCGCCAGCTTACAGTCACGGGCGATGCGCGGCTATCGGACTGGTCGCCGCCGCTGCGGCCTGTTTACTAAATAATCCGCGCCGGCCGGCATCTCTGCATGTGGTCGGTGAGGGCGAGCGGCGTAACGCGCCGCGATGCCGCTCGTATATATCATACGTAGTAGAAGCGACCATTACTCAGATACCAGAGGACGCATGAGCGCATCGGCGGCACCGCGCGCGATCTCGACGCGCTACGACGGGACGATCTCGACCGCCGCGCCAATTCTTCCGGCGCGCGAGCGGCTGGTCTCGCTCGACGTTTTCCGCGGCATCACGATCGCGGGCATGCTGCTGGTGAACGATCCCGGCACCTGGAGCGCGATCTTTCCGCCGCTGGAGCACGCCGCGTGGGATGGCTGGACCCCGACCGATCTGATCTTTCCGTTCTTCCTTTTCATCGTCGGCATTACGACGTACCTCTCGATGTCGGCGCGGCGCGCGCGCGGCGACGACAATTCGGCTCTCGTCAAACAGATTCTCCGGCGCGGCATCATCATCTACGCGCTCGGCTTCGCGATGGCGATGTTCCCGTTCTATCAGTGGGGAACGATCGATTCGCTCCCCCACGCCACGGCGTGGGACCGGATCATTTTTCGCATCGAGCACGTCCGCACTCTCGGAGTGCTGCCGAGGATCGCGATAGTGTACGTCTGCGCCGGACTGCTGACGCTCAGGACGACGCTCAAGCAGCAGGTCGTCATCATCTGCAGCCTGCTTCTCGGCTACTGGTTCGCGATGACGCTGATCCCTGTTCCAGGTGAGAACGAGATTGGGGCGCTGCTGCTGCATACCAAGGACAGGAACCTCGCGGCCTATCTGGACCGGCTGATACTGGGGACGAATCACACCTGGATCGGTAGCGTGACGTTCGACCCCGAGGGTCCGATGTCCACGATCCCCGCGATCGCGACCGCGATGCTCGGCGTCATCGCCGGGCGCTGGATTGCGCTGAAGGAGAAGCCGCTGCTCGAGCGGATCACGGGTCTCTTCGCCGCCGGATCGATCGCCATGGTGATCGGCCTGATGTGGAACTGGTCGTTCCCGATCAACAAGAATCTGTGGACGAGCTCCTACGTGATGTTCACCGCGGGAATGGCGTGCGTTGCGCTGGCAACGGTCATGTGGATCGTGGACTACTGCAACGTGAAGTGGTGGACGAAGCCGATGGTGGTCTTCGGAGTGAACCCGATTTTGGCGTACGTCGGCTCAGGTGTGATGGCGAGATTGATCTACACGCTCTGGCACGTGAACTACGACGGCAAATCGACAGCGGTTCAGGACGCATTTTATCAGGCGGTGTTTCTGCCCTGGCTTCCGCCGCGGGTTGCATCACTGGCGTTCGCGATCACGTTCGTGCTGCTCTGGTACGGAATCCTGCTGATTCTCTACCGTAAGAAGATCATACTGAAGGTCTAGCTCAGCGCGCTGCAGCAGCCTCTGCGCATGTGGTCGGCGAGGGTGTCCCCTTCGCCGTACCGGCTAGAACGCCAATGAAACCAAGCTGAAATCAGCGCGTGGCCTTTGCAGTTGCGATTCTCGGGCGCGAGGTCTCTCTCTCCGCGAGCGAGCTCGTCGCGACCGTTTCCGGCTCGATCGGCACGCCCGCGCGCCTCACCACGTAGGCCTCCATCGCGAAGTACTCGGGAAGGCCGAGCCGGTCGACGCGCTGCGCGGTGTTGCGGTTGCGCTCCTCGACGCGTTGCCAGAACTCCCGGTCGTCCTGCCCGGGGAACGGCGCGCGATCCTTCTGACTCTGGTGCTTGAAGATCGCCATCTTCTTCGCCCTCAGCTCGTCTTCCGACAGCGGGACCAGCACGTCGGCCTCGGCGATCTCCCACTCCTGCCAGGCGCCGCGATAGTACCACATCTCCGGAGGCGAGCCCGAGTACTGGCTGAGCGCGCCTTGTATGGCCTCGAGACACATCCTGTGCGTGCCGTGCGGGTCGGAAAGGTCGCCAGCGACGAATACCAGCTCCGGCTTCTCCTCCTCGAGCAGATCGAGCACGATGCGCACGTCCTCGGGGCCGATGGGATCCTTCCTGACCTTGCCGGTCTGATAGAAGGGCAGGTTGAGGAAGCGGGCCTGCTCGCGCTTCATGCCGAAGGTCTCGATGCCCGAGACCGCCTCGGCTTCGCGGATCGCGCGCTTCATCACCTGCACCGGGAACGCGTCGGTCTCTCCTACCTTCTTCGAGTCGAGGAATTCTTCCACCTCCTCGATCAGAGCGCCCGCCCTCGAATCGTTGATGTCGAAGTCGTTGCCGAACCGCCGCAGAAAATCCGCGTAGCGGCGAACTTCGTGGTCGAACACCGCGATGTTGCCCGATGTCTGGTAGGCGACGACGATGTCGTTCCTGTTCTGGTGCAGCTTGTTGAGCATGCCGCCCATCGAGATGACATCGTCGTCGGGGTGCGGAGAGAACACCACCACGCGTTTGCCGGTCGGCAGCTTGCTCCGCCCCCGTATCTTGGCGATCAGCGCATTGAAGACGGCGCCGTTGAGGGGGCCAGCCTTTCCGTAGCGTGACAGTAGCGGACTCAAGTGGTGCTCGCGGTAATCATTCTCGTCTAGCTTGAGCACCGATTTCTTGGTCGTCTCACTCAACCAGATGACGGCGTCGATCTCCTTCTCGCGCGTCCATTTCACCTCGCCCAGCACCCACGGCGTTCGAAAGCGCGTGAGGTCGGCCGCCGCCGCGAAGTCGACGTAGAACACGGCCGCTGGATGTTGCTGAAGATAGGTCGCCGCGACGTCGGGGTCCGGCTCTCCCTCCACCGCCCGCCGAATGATGGCTGCCTTGTGCTCTCCCGTTGCCACGAGGGCGATCTCGCTTGCTTCCAAGATCGTCGCGACACCCATTGTGATCGCTTCGGTGGGCACGTTGTCTTCGCCGAAGAAATCGCCGGCGGCATCGCGACGCGTGACGGTGTCCAGCGAGATGCGACGAGTGCGCGAATCAGCGCCCGAGCCGGGCTCGTTGAACCCGATGTGCCCGGTCTTGCCAATGCCAAGAATCTGAAGATCGATTCCGCCCGCTTTTTTGATGGCGGCTTCGTACGCCTCGCATTCATCATCCACGTCGTCACGGGGAACGTCGCCACGAGGGATGTGGATGTTCTCGGGACGCACGTTGATGTGGTTGAAGAGATTCTCCCACATGAACCGGTGATAGCTGTGAATGCTCTCCGGTTTCATCGGGTAGTACTCGTCGAGGTTGAAGGTCACGACGTCCGAGAAGTCGAGGCCTTCCTCGCGGTGCATCTTGATCAGCTCGCGATAGATCCCGATGGGCGTGCTGCCAGTGGCGAGTCCGAGCACGGCGTGGCCCCCCTCCTGCCGGCGCTCCTTGACTATCTCGGCGATTCGCCTGGCGATCGTGCGGGCGATCTCGTCGTACTCGACGACGACCAGGGGGACTCGTTCACGGGAGGATGACATCAGCGAGAGGAAAGGCGCACTCTGTAAGTTACGCTCGCGAGCCGGATGATGCTCTTGCTGTTTCTCATACTGGAAAAATCTACGGTCAGCTGAGAGCGTTGACCAACGGTTTCTCCTCGTACGCGTCTCTGCTCAAGCGGCAAGCCCAGAAATCAACGAGCTTCCCAGTTCACGATGCGAGCGCCGAGCACCGATTGCTGAACCGCGTCGGCCACGTCGCGGCGCAGCTGGACGTGCCGGGTGTTGTTGCGCGTCGGATTCACGCGGTTGGTGAGGACCACGACGAAGAGATCCTTCTCGGGATCGATCCAGATCGAGGTGCCCGTAAATCCGGTGTGGCCAAAGCTCCAGGGAGAGAAGAACTGTCCCGCGCTCGATCCGCCCTCAGGCGAATCCCAGCCGAGCGCACGGGTTGATTCCTTTCCCTGGCGCGCAGTCCAGCGCGCGATCGTCGCCGGCTTGACGATGCGAACGCCGTTAGCGCCTTCGCCGCCGTTCAGAATCATCATCGAGAAAAGAGCGAGATCCTTGGCGGTGGAAAAAAGGCCGGCGTGTCCGGCAACCCCGCCCATGGCCCACGCATTCTCGTCGTGCACCGTTCCCCACAGCAGTCCACCCCGTGCTTCGTCGACCTGCGTGGGCGCGATGCGCGGACGCAGCGCGATCGGCGGCTGGAACTGGGTGTCGATCATGCCCAGCGGCTTGAAGATCTTTTCATTCGCAAGGACGTCGAGCGTCTTGCCGGTGATTCTCTCCATCACCAGCTGCAGGATGATCATGTCCCAATCGCTGTAGACCATGCTGGAGCCGGGCGTGTACTCGAGCGGGCGCGCGTTGATCTGATACAGGTACTGCTCTCGGCCGCGCGCGGTGGCGTAAATGTTCGCGCCCGCCTCGAGCCCGCCGCTGTGTGTGAGGATCTGCTTCACCGTGATCTGCGCCTTCTCCGGTGAATTGAACTCGGGAAGGTAGGAGACCACCGTACGGCTGATATCGAGCTGGCCCCCTTCCTCGAGAATCATCGCCAGAGTGGTCGTGGCGATGACCTTAGTGAGCGAAGCGAGGTCGTAGAGCGTGTTCGTGTCGGCCTTGGGCGATCCTGGCTGATTCCAGTCGATGTAGCCGTAACCCTTCATGTAGGCAATGTGTCCATTGCGTCCGACGGCGATTGTGACGCCCGGAGCCACCGCTTCCTCGATCGCCGTTTTGACGATCTTGTCGAGCTTGCCAGCGATCGCGGTGTCGAGTCCGGAGTTGTTGAGGCCGACCTCGGGGTCGGCGTACTTGATCGGCGGCGGTGCGGCGACGGCGACGCGGGCCGGGGGCGGCGGGGCGCACGCTGCCAGCGCGGCGAGAGCAAAAACGGCAAAGGAGGTCAGAGACTTCATGAGGACGACGGTAGGGTACAGTAAGGCGGCCCCGCTTGAGCGCGAGGCCCACTGATGTTCACCAAGAAAGACGATTGTATCAGCCCCGCACAACGTCCCGGTCTATGTTCGCCGCGGGCTTGCGGTTAGCGTCCAGGCGCGCGAATGCAGTTCCTGATGAGATCGCCGGCCGCCACGGAATCCGCCCGCGTGGAGAGGGTGGGGCAGGGCGGGGGAACCGCGCTCGTGAGTGAGCGATGCCCGTTCGAGCCGACGGAGCGAACCGCGGCCCACCCATCGTCGAGCTGGTCGGGAAGAAGAAACGAGGTCGTGTCTCCAGCCTGATAGATCTTTTCATACGTCGGCGAAAAGGTGCGGCGGAAAAGAACTTCGTAGGTCGCCGCCCCTGGAATGGGCCGCCAGGTGATCATCCACTTCTGTCCGCCCGATGCCTGATCGCGACGCGCGAATGCGGCGGGGGGAGCCGGAGCATTGGCGAGCGTTCCGACGACGGAGCCGTTGAGCCTGGCTATGTTCGCGACGTAACCAAAGTTCACGTGCGCGAAATCGTCGGTCGGCAGATGCTGGCGCTTGTAGTTCTCGAGCCGCTCCGTGAAACGAAGCCCCGGATCGCCAAGACTCACATACGGGCTGTGGTCTCCTCCGCGAGAGATGCGATCGAGCCTGAACACGGGGAGAATCTGGAACGTCGGGTTATAAATCGTTCCTGTCGCCCAGGCGTAGCGCGCGAGCTCCCTGCTCGGACCGTTGTCCGGCTCCGCGCCGAAAATCCGGGCGCTGGTAGAGTCCACCTTGCCATCGTCAGCGACTACGTTGCCCACGATGTCGTCGGTGAATGCCGACACGATCTTGTAGCCTGCCGTGTGCAATCGCTGCGCGAGGTGCGTCGAGCCGTATAGTCCCTCCTCCTCGCCGGAGTAGGCAACGAAGATCACCGATGCTTCGAGCCCGTGCGGAAAATGTTTCGAAAACACGCGAGCAAGCTCGATCACAGCAGAAGTGCCAGTGCCATCGTCGTCGGCGCCCGGCGCGTCCTGCGTTGCCTCAAATCGCGCCAGCGGCCCGAGATCAGTGCGCGCGCAGATGCACGAATCATAGTGGCCGCCCATCACCAGCACTCTCGTGGTGTCTCGCCCGGGCAGCCAGGCGACCACATTCACGATGTTGACCATCGGGCGGTCGGGGTGCCCGCGCATCTCCATCATCGCCGGATCGTACTCGACGCGAAGGCATCCGCCACACGCCTGGCTGTATCCCTGCAACTTGCTGAACAGATACCGGCGCGCCGCGCCAATTCCCCGGGTGTTGCTCAGCGTATCGCTCATCGTGTGCCGGGTGCCGAATGAAACGAGCGTCGAGTCCGTTGCTCGAATCTCCGACGTCGAGATGTCGCCGATGGCGGCAGCGAGGGCCGGATCGCGGGTGAGGCCGAGCGTCACATCGGCTGCACCGGTGGTGGGAGACATGGGCGGGCCGAAGACCACCGTGGCCGGGCCCATACCTGGGGAAGTAACGATGACGGCCTGTCTCGTCCCGACCTGGGTCGACGGCGGAGGCGAACATGATAGGGCGAACAAAAGAGTAGGGGCCAAACGGCCGAACGTTCTACATAGCATGTTATTTTTATCCGAATGAGGACGGTTCAACGGCTGAGAATAGGCACCGGAAGTGAGTAAGACAAGCGCGCGAGCCGCGTCGCATCCGGGCATTGCCCCACAACACCCGGACGATTTTTTCTGGCAGTGGTCCCGCTTCAGCGAGTTGACGGTGGAGGATCTCTACGCCGTCGTGCGCCTTCGCGAGGCGGTTTTCGTAGTCGAGCAGAACTGCCCTTATCCCGACGCCGATGGGCGCGATCCCAAGGCCTGGCATCTCCTCGGCTGGGTGCAGCGCCCGACCGAGCGAGCTCTGGTCGCGTATGCGCGCATCTTCGAACCGGGAGCGCGTTACGACGAAGGCTCGATCGGCCGCGTCGTCACAGCGCCGGACGTGCGGGGAACCGGCGTGGGCAAGGCGCTGATGGCTGAAGCCTTGCGACGAATCGAATCTTTGGCGCCGGGCCAGCGCATCAAGATCGCGGCGCAACGCCGGATCGAGGATTTTTATCTCGCGCTCGGATTCAGGACGGTCTCCGCGCCGTACGAGGAAGATGGGATCATTCACGTCGACATGCTCCGCTAGAAATCAAATCACATGATCACCAAGGCACGCTACTGCGAGGGAGAAACCTTCGGCGAGTTCATGGCTCGTCCGATCAAGAACCACGATCTGTGGGTTGGGATCACCCACCATGTCGTCATCCCGATCGAGATGTCCGCCCGGGTTGAAGCCCTCGGTGGGCACTGGCACCTGCTGGTGCTGAGCGAAGACTGGTGCGGTGACGCGGTGAACATCGTCCCGGTCATGACCAAGCTCGCCGAGTCGGTGAGCAACATGGACCTGCGCATTCTCGCGCGCGACGAAAACCTGGACATCATGGACACCCATCTCACCGGGAAATCACGCTCGATCCCTATCATTATTCTGCTGAACAACAAGTTCCAGGAGTGCGGCTGGTGGGGGCCGCGTCCCAGCGCGCTGCAGAAATGGGTGGTGGAGAAGGGGATGCTCCTCCCCAAGGACGAGCGATACAAGGAGGTCCGGAAGTTTTACGCGCGCGATCGCGGGCTCACGACCATGCACGAGATTGTGGACATGCTCGAAAAGCGTTGCGTATTGGGTCCAGTGAGGGCGGCTGTGGGGTCGGCCGCGGGGTCAGCCGCGTTCTGAGATTCTCTTCGACTCGGGCGGAGTGTTCCGCCGTTCAGGCTTTCGGGAGTCGGAGAGTGAAGATGGAACCCTTGCCCAGCTGGCTCTTTCCCGTGAGCGAGCCGCCCATGGCGCTGGCGAGCCTTCGGCTGATCGGTAACCCGAGCCCCGTGCCGACGGTCAACGAGTTCCTCGGTCTGATCTGCACGAACGGCTGGAACACGGCATCGAGTTGATCAGCCGGGATTCCAATGCCGCTGTCGATGACGCGAATCGCGACGGCTTCAGGCTCGGAGTCACACTCGAGAGTAATGGTGCCACCGAGAGGCGTGAACTTTATCGCGTTCGCCAGAAGATTCAGCACGATCTGCTGCACCTTTGCCGCGTCTGCTCGCGCTGCCAGGCGCGCGTGGCCGCCACGATAGTCGTACGTCAGGTCCTTTGCCTCCAGCTGCGAACCGATCAAGCCCTCCATGTCGCGGAGGATCTCGTTGACGACGGTCGGCTGGAGATTCACCTCGATCCCCTGTCCGCTTTCGATCCGGGCGAAGTCGAGTATCGCCGTGATCAGCCCAAGCAGATGCTGCTGGCTCTGCTGAATTCGCAGGAGATCTCGGCGCTGCGCTTCGTTGAGAGGTCCGTGAATCTCCCGCTCCAGCAGCTCGGTGTAACCGAAAATCGCCTGCAGGGGCGTTCGGAACTCGTGGCTCAGCAGCGCGAGGAAGTCGGACTTCGCGCGGTTTGCCGCTTCCGCTTCCTCGCGCGCTTTGCGCTCGCTCAGGAGGAGCTCGTCCTTGGTCCGATATGCGGCCGCGAGTTGAACGGTGCTTGATGCCACCCGCAGCTCGAGATGTCGGATCAGCACGCGAATCGCTTCGTCGGCCTGCCGCCGTTTGCTGACGTCGCGGACGATCCAGCGATATTCGGCAGCAAGATAGTTTCTCGAAGATCGAGCGATCGAGGCCGACACCGCGGTTCTCGGACCGCGTCGCGGCTGCACCCACATCTCCCAGTCATCGAGCCGGCTCATGTCGCAGAGCTGATCGACCTGATGAGGATACTGTTTCCTGGCTGATTCCTCGAAGAATGACGGTAGCAGCTTCCCGACGAGCTGTTTGGGCTCGACGCCGAGCAGCCGACCGGCGGCGACATTCGCTTCGTGTATCGTTCCGTACAGATCGGTGATGAGATAGGCGTCGGGCGCGAAATCGAACAGCTCGCGAAACCTGATGCGCTCTCGATCGAGCGCGTCTCTGCTGGCGGCAAGCGCCTTGCTACGCGCCTGGAGCTCCATGTCGGCGAGTCGGAGCTCCTCGATAGCGTCGACAAGGTCCTCGCGATCGCTTTCTCTTGTCGGGACATCCGCGAGCTCTGTCGCGGCCGGCCGGTTCCCGGGACGCTTCTCTACGTCGCGAACTTTGCGCGACGACTCTCGAAGGTCGTCGGAAGTCGGTTGGTGTCGCGGGTCCGTCATTCTACGCCGGCGATGAGTAAAGCGGGCTTTCTCTTCATGAGACATGAGATGCAACTACGGGGCCGAGCGCCACCTGTTCTGTCGTCGACTTCAGGCCCGGATTTGCGGCGATGGGATCGGGTTTTTCGGGCGAGAAACGGTCGAACGGTGGATCCCGAAAAAACGAAGAGGCACGGATGACCCGTGCCTCATTCGCTTCCGTCCGGCCTGGTCGGTCAATTGTTGTTTTCGTTCTCTCCGCTCGACCGGCGACCGCCGCGGGATGCTTCACCACCTTTTCTTCCCGCGATTCTGGCCTCTTCGCTAGTGAATTCGTGCGCGGTTCCTTTCTGGTGGGCGGCGCGCCCACCTTTCGCCGCGATTGCTCGCTGCGCCTGAGGATCCATCGCCGCGAATCCGCGGGGAGTCTTGCGACCCACACCGCCTGTATTGCGTGACTCCGCTCCGCTCTCACTTCTCGTGCTGCTCATCGTGCCACTGCTTACGCCTCCCACTCCACTGCTGCTGCGTCCGATCCGCTCGTCCATCCTGTCCCCTTGGTTGTCGGCCTGGTCTGCCATTATCAATCTCCTGCCGCGAATTTTCGAGTTTGTCAGGCGGGCCTGCTCGACATCCATCGCGCGAGCAGTGGATTGGCCGGAGCGGTGGCCGCTGAATGAGTGTCTTGATGCGGAAGCAGCAAGCCGCAATTTTCGGGCGAGGGCGAAACGGGCCCGCAATCCTGCCGACAAATGTGGATTTCTGCTTCTCTCCCACTTGTGTGATGCTGTATGATTAAAGGGATATGCCGCTGGAGCCCGGGCAGGAGGCGCGAGGCGGCGTGTTTGTGTAGCTTCTACCTCTCCGCTGGTCTTAAGCGGGGCTGTCGCCGCGTCGTTAATCCTGTCCGAGGTCGCGAGTGAATCCAGTACAACAAGAGACGTTGTCGAAGATCGAGGTGCTGGCCGACCTCGAGCCCCTGGTGGTGGAGTTAATGGCCTCGCACGAAGCCAAGAGAGTGCTCTGGTTCCCCGCGGAGCTGCTGGAGCCGCCGCCGGGCGAGGACCCTGACCACCATCTGAAAGCGCTGAGGGAACGCGCGAGGGGCATAAGCGATCCGGCGCGGGTCGCGCTGGCGCTCAATCTCCTTACCGAAGAAGGACTGCCCCACTTCCACAGGCTCCTCGCGGTGTACCTCGGCACCGACAGCATCTGGGCCAAGTGGAATAACATGTGGACGGCGGAGGAGGATCGGCACGGTGCGATTCTGCACGACTACACGAGGGACGCTGGCGTGTTCGATCCGGTCGTGATAGAGAAGATGCAGTTCGAGTACATCAAGGCGGGCTTCGAGCCCGAGTGGGACAAGGACCCGTATCGCGTGTTCGTGTATACGTCGCTCCAGGAGAGAGCGACGCAGGTCTCGCACGCCAACACCGGCAAGTTTGCGTCGCAGTACGAGCCGATGATCGGGACAGTGCTGGCGAACGTCGCGAAGGAGGAAGCGCGGCACTACACGTTCTACCGCTCGGTGTTCAAGGCGGTGATAGAGAGGGATCCGAACCAGGGCCTGGTCGCGGCGTCCAAGATCATGCCGGCGATCGACATGCCGGGCGTCAACATGCCGCACTTCCGCGAGCTGGCGGACGTAGTCCGGCGGGCCGGTATCTACGGGCCGCGAGACTATCTCGGCATCGTCCAGGAGCTGATCAAGTACTGGTCGATCGAGTCGCTCGACGGACTGAATGATCTGGGTCGGATGGCGCAGGAGAAGATCATGGGGATTCCCGCCCGCCTCGAGCGCATCGCGGAAATCATGGAGAAAAAAACCAAGCCCAAGAGCTTCTCGTTCGACGTGGTCTTCAATCGCGTGTTCGCAATGGAGTGAGTTTCGAGCGCTTGGCGTTCGGGATCTCGGCGCGTCGGTCAGTCGGAGCGGGTCCTCTGCGGCTCCAGGCTCTCGCTAGTGGCGCCACCGATCTGTAACGCGGGGCCGCCGCCATCGCTTCGCATCGCTGAGTCATACCGATCTCTTTGTCGCTCGTGGATTGTCGCCTACGAGGACCCCTCCGACTTCCCTCCATGCATGATCTCGACGCCGCGCGCGTACTCCCCCAGCGCGCGGGGCGACTGAAGACAGCGTCGGCGCTTCGCCTCGCACAAACGACATCCCGCATCCAAGGCGGCGTGGTGAGCGCCGGGACGGCCGCCTCAGCGCGCATGCGCGGGAACTGCGCGAGCCACCACGCATCACGCGCCGCCAGACGCGCGCAGTTACAGATCTATTCAGGGAGGTGAGGGTGTCCTCGTAGGCGACAACCCACGAGCGACAAAGAGATCGGNNAGCGCGCGCCCCACGAGCGCGGTGATGCGTCCGGCTCGCGGCTGCTATTGCGCTATGAGCCCGAAAGCCCGAGGTCGGCCGAGCGCGCCTGCATGGAGGCAATCACGAAGCTTATGTGCTCATCGAGATCGACGCCCAGCTCATTCGCGCCGTTCACCACGTCCTCGCGACTGACGCCACGCGCGAACGCCTTGTCCTTCATTTTCTTGCGAACTGATTTCGCGTCCACCTCGTGCACACTCTTCGTCGGACGAACGAGCGCTGTAGCTGTGATCAGCCCCGTTAGCTCGTCGACAGCAAAAAGTGCCTGTGCCATCTTCGATTCGCGCGGCGTGTTCGTGTAATGCGCGTGGCCGAGTATCGCCTGCAGAATGTCCTCGGGATAGCCCTTCGAGCGAAGCAGCCGCACGCCCTCCGATGGATGCTCCTCGGTAGGCGAGTGCGCGTTGTTCGGAAAGCGCTCGTAGTCGAAGTCGTGAATGAGCCCGACGGCACCCCAGCGCTCCTCGTCCTCCCCGAATTTCTGCGCGTAGGCACGCATCGCGCCTTCCACCGCCAACATGTGCTTGCGCAGCGATTCGCTCGCGGTGTACTCGTGCATGAGCACGAGTGTGTCCGCTCGCGCTGGAATCTCATTCGCGCTCATCTCTTCCCCGGTGGATTCGGCATTGGCGTGTCTCCCAATCTCGCGAAATCTATGAAGCCCCGCTTTGGATTTGTCGAGAGGAGCTCGACATCGATCTCGTCACCCACGTCAACGCCGGCCTCGCCGCGCACCAGCATCCCTTCCACAGGCGGGTCCAGCACACGCACAAATGTCCCGCTCTGGTTCTTGCCGGTAACGATCGCCTTGAAGCGCTGGCCGATTCGGTCGCTGAAGAGAATCGCCGCTGCGATCTTGCGCACGGTTCTCTCCACCTTGCGCGCGGCGTCTTCCTTGAGCGTACAATTGCGCGCGATCGCAGTCAGCTCATCGTCGGTGTAGGGCGGGGGATTGTTGGCGAGCACTGCTTTCACGATGCGCTGAGTAACCAGATCCGCGTAGCGCCGATTGGGCGCCGTCGAGTGCGTGTAGTCCTGCACGGCGAGCCCGAAGTGGCCGGGCTCAGCGACGCCCGGCTGATCGAGAATGTATTCGCCGGGCCCTAGCAGCTTGACCACCGCCAGCGAGAGATCAGGGAAGTGGTCGGGGTCCGACGCTCTGCGCTCGAGCATGAAGTCGTGGAGCGCCATCGGATCCGGCTCCGGCGGAAGATTCCTGCCGTATTGCTTCGCCAGCTCCACGATCCTCGCCCAGCGCTCCGGGCTGCGCACGATCCGCCTGATCGAAGAGACGTTGCGCCCCTCGAGGAATCGCGCCACCGAGCCGTTGGCCGCAATCATGAAATCCTCGATCAGGTCGGTCGCTTTGTTCTTCTGCGACTTCTCGATCGCGGTGACCTTCCCGTCCTGGGACACCGCGCGGGCCTCCACCGTGTCGATCTCGAGCGCGCCGTTGTCGAGACGCGTCTGACGCAACGCTACCGCGATCTTCGCCTGAAGCCGGAGCTGTGCCTCGAGCTTGGGGGTCCCCGAAATCCTCGCCTGCGTTGCCGCGCCCGATTCGAGTTGCGGAGTCCTGGAAATCCCTTCAGACACTGCCGTTCCGGAATCGAGCCACGCACCGACGGCGGAATAGGTTAGCTGCGCCTTGTTGGTCACCCGTCCGCGAAAGATCTCCGTCGATTTCACGCTTCCGTCGGCGCCCACGATCATCGCGACCACCACGGCCTTCCGGTCCGCGCCCTCGAACAGCGAGGTGGCTCCCGCGGACAGCTCGGGCGGAATCATCGAAAAAATCGCCGCGCCCGTGTATACCGAAGTTGTCTGCGCCGCGGCGTGTGCATCGATCGCGGAGCCTTTGGGCGCCTCCGAGTCGACGTCGGAGACTCCGATGTAAAGTCGCCACTCGAGCGTCTTCTCCGCCCCCGGACTGCCGCTCCCCGCCGTTACGGCACCGCTGCTCACCTCCTCAGCGAATTCGATCTGGTCAAGATCGCGCGTGTCGTCGTTGTCTACCGAGGACCAGAGCAGGTTGCGCAAATCCCTGAGTGGGGCGCCCGTGTCGGGATGCTTTCCGACGTTCGCGAGCTCGGCGTGTACGGCTGGATCGGGGTTGGGGTCGAAACCTTCGTCGATCATTGCCTGCCGCGCGACTTCCCGGAGGTCCCGCGTCAGCATTTCGGGAGTGACTTCATCAGCATCTGCGCGATGTCGATAGTCAGTTGAAGAGCGAGAAGAGCGCCGACCATGATGGAGATATCGACCCAGGGTCGCCGTCGTGGGGGAAGAGTGCGTCCGTACAGAATCGCGCCGACGAAAATCACGATTCCCTCGGCCACAAAATCCAGGACGGGATGACTGTAGAGTCTGAGACCGATCATGGGGCCACCCGGCCACGTCGGCTTGTACCCTGTGATCCAGTCAAGGAACATGTGCGACAGGATCACCGCCGCGATCACGAGAGCGCCTGTCCAGTCGCGCGTGACCGCCGCGTAAACGGCGAATCCGACGAGCGCGAGGAGCAGCACCGCCGGAATCGAATGAGAGAGCATCCCCTCCGGATTGTAGGCGCCCGCGAGGCAAAGGCCCGTGTCGACCCAGTCAGGCGCGTAGGTGGCGACGAGCAGCACCAGCAGCCCGATGCTTCTGCGCACGCGCTTCGCTGCCAGCGCGGCGCCAACGTGTCCGATGTACATCTAGCGGCGGAAGCGGCGGTCGATCAGCAGAGGCACCAGTATGGCGACAAGAAGCGCTCCAATCAGTCGAAATGCGTAGAAGAAGTGATCCCTTTCAAATGTCATGTAGTTTCGTAAAGTTAAACCGGGCTCCATCAACTCGCCCGCAAACCAGGTCCCCCGCCAACCCCGCGACGACACGATGCACGTCACGAATCTCGAGTGCTCCTTTTGCCATCGCGAATACGAGGCAAGACGTCTCCACAACGTCTGCATCGATTGTGGCAAGCCGCTGTTCGTCCGCTATGACCTGAAGCGCATCGGCGCCTTTCTGACCCGGCAGGCGCTCTATGCGCGGCGATCGGATCTCTGGCGCTATCGCGAGCTTCTGCCAGTGCGGCGCGAGAGCAACATCGTCACGCTCGGTGAAGGCTGGACCCCGCTTCATCACGCGAAGAATCTGGGCGCGGCGCTGGGCCTGAGCGAACTGTACGTGAAGGACGAGTCGCTCAATCCCACTCAGAGCTTCAAGGCGCGCGGGATGTCGGTGGCGGTGTCGATGGCGAAAGAGCTGGGGGTGAAGAAAATCGCGGCCCCGTCGGCCGGGAATGCCGCCGGCGCTCTCGCTGCCTACTGCGCGCAAGGTGGGCTCCAGGCATTTCTCTTCATGCCGCGGGACACGCCGCGCGCGAATTTGATCGAGTGCGAGGTCGCGGGCGCGCACATAACGCTCGTGGACGGTCTCATCACCGACTGTGGCGCCGAGGTCGGGCGACGCAAGGAAGAGGAAGGCTGGTTCGATGTCTCGACACTCAAGGAGCCATACCGCGTCGAAGGGAAAAAGACACTCGGCTACGAGATCGCCGAACAGTCGGAGTGGACGCTCCCGGACGTCATCATATATCCGACGGGAGGAGGAACTGGCCTCGTCGGAATGTGGAAGGCGTTCGACGAGATGCAGCAGCTCGGATGGATTGGCGAGAAGCGCCCGCGGATGGTGTCGGTGCAGGCAGCGGGATGCGCGCCGATCGTTCGCGCCTTCGAGAAAGGAGAACGCTTCGCCGATGAATTTCCGAACGCCACGACGATTGCCTCGGGACTGCGAGTGCCGAAGGCGATCGGTGATTTCCTCATTCTCGATGCGATTCGCGAATCGGATGGGACCGCCGTCGCGGTTACGGACGAGGAGCTGATTGCGGGGGCGCGAGAGCTGGCGCGCCGGGAAGGGATCTTTGCCGCCCCCGAGGGAGGCGCGTGCGTGCCGGCATTGCGCAAGCTCATCGAGCGTGGGAAAGTGAAATCCGACGAGAGGATCGTGCTTTTCAACACCGGCTCCGGCATCAAGTATCTCGACGCGTTCGACAGCGAGGCGAAGGAGCGGACGCCGAGGAATCAACGCCCCAGCGCGCTGGGGCCGGCGCTCCTGACTTGACGAAAAAAGGAAACTGAAGACTACCCTGCCGGGGGAGGTCGGCGGGCCGGCGAAGGGCTTCGGGCTATCTGAGCCCGACGAGCTTGTGCGTCTGGATGCTGAGTCGCCAGCGCGGGTGCCGCAGACAATACTCGATCGCGCGCTCGGTGTTGCCGGCCGTTTCCGGTCCATCCATCGGCTGGAGAAAAAAATGGCGGAAATCGAGCCGCTCGAACTTTTCCGGCGGCGCATTGTCCTGAGGGTAAACGAGCTTCAGCTCGCTGCCTGTCGTTTGCACCAGGGGCGCTCCGGCTTTGGGACTGACGCAGATCCAATCGAGTGATTGGGGCGCGGGCCTGGTGCCGTTGGTCTCGACCGCGACCTCGAAGCCTCGCTGGTGCAGCTCGGAAATCAGATTCTCATCGACCTGCAGCAGCGGCTCTCCGCCGGTGCAGACCACGTACTTCTTCGGCGGTCCGGGTGAGCGCCCCGACGAGTCGCCCTCGCCTGCGCCGCGACCCTCACCTTCCCAGCATCGATCGATCGCGTCCGCAAGTTCTTTAGCGCCCCCGAATCTGCCGCCGTCCGGTCCTGTTCCCACGAAATCGGTGTCGCAGAACTGGCAAATCGCGCGCGACCGGTCCTCCTCCCGCCCCGACCACAGGTTGCATCCTGAGAAGCGGCAGAACACCGCCGCGCGCCCGGTTTGCGCGCCTTCGCCCTGTAGAGTGTAGAAAATCTCCTTTACCGTGTAGGTCAACGTGCTCCGCCTCCGGTCGCGCTCCTGGCCGTCGCGTAACTGATCGGATCCTCGAACCCCGCCTCGCTGAATCCCTTCAGGCGGAGCTGGCAAGCATCGCATCGTCCGCACGCTTCGCCGCCGGGTCCGGGATCGTAGCAGCTCGTGGTCGGGGAATAGTCGACGCCGAGTGAGGCGCCGAGTTTGATTATCGCGGCCTTGGAGAGCGAGATGAGGGGAGTGCGGATCACGACGCGCGTTCTTCCTTCGACGCCCGCGCGCGTGGCGAGATTCGCCATCCTCTCGAACGCCTGGATGTACTCGGGCCTGCAGTCGGGGTAGCCGCTGTAGTCGAGTGCGTTCACGCCGATGAAGACGTTCGACGCCTCGACGACCTCGGCGAGCGCCAGCGCATAGGAGAGGAAGATCGTGTTCCGGGCCGGGACGTAGGTGACCGGAATCTCCTTTGCGGAGCGCGACGACGGCGTGAGATCCCGATCCTTGGGGACCGGTATGTCGGCCGTCAGCGCCGATCCACCGAAGAGGGTGAGATCGATTTCCACGACATGGTGGCGCGCGACGCCGGCGCTTCGCGCGATCCTCTTCGCCGCGTCGATCTCACCAGAGTGGCGCTGGCCGTACCTGAACGTGAGCGCGTGGACGGCAAAGCCTTCGCTTCGGGCAATCGCGAGCACGGTCGTCGAGTCGAGCCCTCCGCTGAGGAGGACCACGGCTGGCGACGCTGATTTGGGTTGAGCTGGGGAGGATGCGGTCATTGGATCGGCACTCCCCTGAAACTTACACAGCGACCGCTGCCAGAGAGCGGATGCGAGTGGTCAAACGACAGTGCGCAAGCACCGTCACCCCGCGAGGTCGGGCTCCTGCTCAGAGCGCGGCGGCGAGGGCCTCGAGAAGCTGCTCTGGAACCATCGGCTTCAACAGGACCGCGGATGCCCCAAGTACACGCACCCGCTCCTGGCCCTTGGCATCTATGCTTCCGCTGAGGATGATGACGGGAATGTCGGATGTCTGCGACATGGTCTTGAGCTTCCTCAGAGTCTCCTCGCCCGATCCGGCCGGCATGTTGACGTCGAGCACGATTGCATCCACTTGCGGCGTCCTCTTCGCCTGCATCAGTGCCTGAACCGCATCGAAGGCGGTGAGCGTCTTGTGTCCTTTTTCCTTAAGAAGACTCACGACCAGGTGCGAGACGACGCGATCGTCGTCCACCACGAGAACCGTTGCCATTATGCTCTTCCCGCGAGAAGGACGAGCCGCGGGCGCAAACTCGCGAGCGCGGAATTCAGATCTGCCAGAGCGCGCTGCACTTCGCCCAACTCGCCGGAGCGACCCATCGCCTCGAGCGCNNTACCGCCGCGGCCGACACGATTCCCGCTCTCAGGCTCCCCGCGGAACCGCAAAGCGCATGAGCGCCCGCTCGCAAACGGTCGGCGTCGCGCTCAGTTACCGCGGCGGTGATCTCAGTCACCCGGGGTTCGAGGTCCTCGAGAAAGAGCTCGGCTAGCTCGCCGGCGAGCTCCCTGTTTCCGCTAACCAGTTTCATCAGGGCGACTTCATCCAATGCGTCCGAATAGCCAGTGTCCGTGGTTGCCGCTTGAGCATTCGGCTGGGGCATCGATCCCGTGCCGAGACGATCGAGCATTTCCAGGAGCTTCGCCGACTGAATCGGCTTGGGTGCGAAGCCGTCCATGC